>DASSON010000018.1:0-16212 GCA_035700525.1 Burkholderiales bacterium | reverse complement strand
TGATCGGCGGCGGCATCATCGGGCTCGAAATGGCGACCGTTTATGATGCACTGGGATCGCGCGTCACCGTGGTGGAACTGCTGGATGCACTGATTCCGGGCGCCGACCGCGACGTCGTGCGGCCGCTCGCGAAACGCATCGGAAAGCGCTACGAAAAAATTCTGCTCAAGACCAAGGTCGCAAAAATCGAGCCGCGCAAGGAAGGCCTGCGCGTCACTTTCGAAGGCGACAACGCGCCGCAGCCGGACACCTTCGACTATGTGCTGATGGCCGTCGGGCGCCGCCCCAACGGCCGCGACATCGGCGCCGAAGCCGCCGGCGTCAACGTCGGCGAACGCGGCTTCATCGCCGTGGACAAGCAATTGCGCACCAATGTGCCGCATATTTTCGCGATCGGCGACATCTGCGGTGAACCGATGCTGGCGCACAAGGCGACGCACGAGGGCAAGCTCGCGGCCGAGGTGATCGCCGGCCACAAGGCGGCATTCGACGCGCGTGCGATTCCGTCCGTCGCCTACACCGATCCCGAGGTCGCATGGATGGGACTCACCGAAACGCAGGCAGCGAAGGACGGCACGCTGTTCGACAAGGCGGTGTTCCCGTGGGCCGCCAGCGGCCGCGCACTGGCAACCGGACGCGACGAAGGCATGACCAAGCTGCTATTCGATCCGCAGACGAAGCGCATTCTGGGCGCCGCGCTGGTCGGCCCGAACGCCGGCGAACTGATCGCCGAAACCGTGCTGGCACTGGAGATGGGCGCCGACATGAGCGATATCGCGCTCACGATCCATCCGCATCCGACACTATCGGAAACGGTGTTCTTCGCCGCCGAAGCCGCCGAAGGCAGCATTACGGACCTTTATCTGCCGAAACGCTGAACGCGGCAGGCGGTGGCGGCAGGATGGGCAAAGCGCCTTTCCGCCGCCCCGCAGGCCGGCATCGGTTGCGGATTCACGGCGGCGTCTGTAGAGTCGGCAGTGCGGCGGTATGGGGCCAATCCCCCCACACCGGTTGCGGACTTTATCGGAGCGAAACCGAACTTTCCCCCAACCCTTCGGAATTTCCTATAATCCCAATGTCAAATTCGAAGAACGGCCCGAGTCGTCGATGATCTCCGATTCATTCAACACCAAGGAGCAAAAGCCATGAGTGAGGAGTGCAAGAAGGAATCCAGCAGCGAAGTCGTCCCTGAAGTCACCACCGAAACCGTCCCCGAAGCTTCCGAAAAACCCGACGCGACGCGCCGCAAGCTGATTCAGGCGGCAGGCGCAGCCGGGCTGGCCGCCAGCGTCGGACCGTTCGTGTTCGCACGCCCGGCGCGTGCGGCGAAGAAGACGCTGAAAATCCTGCAGTGGGCGCACTTCGTGCCGGCGTACGACAAATGGTTCGACGGCACCTATACCAAGGAATGGGGCGAGAAGAACGATACACAGGTGATCGTCGACCACGTCGGCATCCCGGCGATCAACTCGCGCGCCGCGGCCGAGGTCTCGGCGCAGAAGGGCCACGATCTGTTCATGTTCCTGTGGCCGGCGCCGACTTATGAAACGCAGGTGATCGATCACAAGGAAATCTACGAGGAGTGCGAGAAGAAGCACGGCAAGCCGATCGATCTCGGCATCAAGAGCACCTACAACCCGAAGACCAAGAAATACTTCGGCTTCTCCGACAGCTTCGTGCCCGACCCGGTGAACTACCGCATCGACCTGTGGGGCGACCAGGGCATGGAAAAAGGGCCGTCGACCTGGGAAGACGTGCTCAAGGTCGGCAAGAAAATCAAGGACAAGACGCAGATTCCGATCGGCATCGGCATGTCGGCCGAGCTCGATACCGCGATGGCGATGCGCACCCTGCTCTATGCCTACGGCGGATCGGTGCAGGACGAGCACGGCAAGGTGATCCTCGATTCGAAGCACACGCTGGAGGCGGTCAAGTTCGCGACCGAGCTTTACAAGCAGACGATGACGCCGGAAGTCATGGCATGGGATGCCTCGTCCAACAACCGCGCGCTGCTCGCCGGCAAGTTGTCGCTGTGCCTGAACGCGATCTCGACCACGCGCGCGGCGGAGAACGAGCATTTGCCGATCGCCGACAAGCTCGGTCTGACGAAGGCGCTGATGGGCGGTGTGCGCGCGATCGGCCTCGAGCACGTGATGGACTGCTACGTGATCTGGAAGTTCGCCGACAACATCGATGGCGCGAAGAAGTTCCTCGTCGACTACATCGACAACTTCGAGGAAGGCTTCAAGGCCAGCCAGTATTACAATTTCCCGTGCTTTTCGAGCACCGTTCCGGACCTCGAAAAGCTGCTGGCCGATGATCCGCACAAGCCGGCCGGCAAATACAAGGTGCTGGGCGACGCGACGAAGTGGGCAACCAACGTCGGCTATCCGGGCTATGCGAATGCCGCGGTGGACGAAATCTTCAACACCTGGGTGTTGAACACGATGTTCGCGAAAGCGGCGACCGGCACGATGTCGCCGCACGACGCGATCAAGGAAGCCGACAAGAAGTGCAAGGCGATTTTCGCCAAGTGGCACTCGAAGGGCCTGGTCTGACACCAGTCCGCCGCCTCCGCGCCGTTGCGGCGCGGAGGTGTTCGACTGGCATTCCGGCCCGCATCGACATCACGGGGAGGACGTAAAATTAAATGGCCACGGTAGAAACCCGCGCGCTAACCAAAAGCTTTGAAGCCGACAACGCCGTTGATGGTATCGATCTCCTGGTAAAAGAAGGCGAGTTCCTGGTGCTGCTGGGGCCGTCGGGCTGCGGCAAGACCACGCTGCTGCGGATGCTGGCGGGACTCGAGACGCCGACCTCGGGCGACGTGCTGATCGGCAACAAGGTCGTCACCTGGCTGCCGCCACGTGCGCGCAACATCGCGATGGTGTTCCAGAGCTACGCGCTGTACCCGCACTTGTCGGTTTCCAAGAATATCGCCTTCCCACTGAACGCGGTAGGGATGCACGGTCACGAGGTCGCCACAAAGGTTGACGAAGCGGCATCGATGTTCGGCATCAAGCACTTGCTGCACCGCAAGCCGCGCCAGCTCTCCGGCGGCGAACGCCAGCGCGTCGCACTGGCGCGCGCAGTGGTGCGCAACCCGGTGGTGTTCCTGCTTGACGAGCCGCTGTCCAACCTCGACGCCAAGCTGCGCACCTCGGCCCGCGACGAGCTGCAGCAGTTCCAGCGCCGCCTCGGCACCACCACCGTCTATGTCACGCACGACCAGGTCGAGGCGATGGGGCTGGGCGATCGCATCGCGGTGCTGAACAAGGGCCGCATCCATCAGCTCGGCACGCCGCTCGACATCTACAATGATCCGGCCGACACCTTCGTCGCCACCTTCATCGGCAGCCCGCCGATGAACCTGATGGAAGCCGACCATACGCTGCTCGGATTCCGGCCCGAGCATTTCCTGCCGCACGACGTGTTCGGCGCCGACCGCGACGTCACGCCGTTCCCGTTCACGGTGACCCGCATCGAGCACCTCGGCGCCGACCGCCTGATCTACGGTACGCTCGAAGCGCCGAACCCGGCGGTGAAAGTGATCTCGCGGCTGCCGTCGACGATCCCGATGCCGATCGAGACCGGCACGCGCTACGAATTCGCGGTGCGCACCGCCAATCTCAAGCACTTCGACCGCGAGACCGGCGTCAAGCGCGCCGGCGCCGGCACATGAGCAGTGCCGTGGCGCAGCCGCGCGCCGCGAAGAGCCATACGCCATGGCTCGACGACGAGCTGCGGCTGGGGCGCATCCTGCTGGCGCCGACGGTGATCTACATCATCGCGCTGGTCGGATTTCCGTTCCTGCTGGCGATTTTCTACAGCGTGAGCGACGCCACCGTCGGCTCCACGTCGCTGCATTTCGTCGGGCTGCACAATTACAAGATGATCATCGAGGATCCGACGTTCTGGCGCTCGCTGCGCAACGCGATCGTGTTCACGGTGGTATCCCAGGTGCTGGTCGTGGTGCTCGGCAAAATCCTGGCGATGGCACTCTACAAGGATTTCCCCGGCAAGTGGATCGTGCGCCTGCTGATCCTGCTGCCGTGGGTGGCGCCGATCTCGCTCAGCAGCATCGCCTGGCTGTGGATCTTCGATCCCGTCTACAGCATCATCAACGTCAGCGCGCGCGCCCTGCACATCATCGGCCCCAATACCTGGCCGATATGGCTCGGACAGCCGGACCTGGCGATGGCGTCGGTGATCCTGGTCGACGTGTGGCGATTGCTGCCGCTGGCGACCGTGATCATCCTCGCCGGGCTGTCCGCGATCCCGCAGGACATCCACGACGCGGCGCAGGTCGACGGCGCCGGATTCTGGCGCCACCTGTTCATGATCAACTTGCCGCTGGTGATGCCGATCATGCTGGTCGCGCTGCTGTTCGGCATCGTGTTCACATTCACCGACCTGATCGTGGTCTACGTACTGACGCGCGGCGGCCCGTTCGACACCACGCAGGTGATCGCGAGCTACGCGTTCTTCACCGGCGTGGAGGGCGGCGATCTGGCGTCGGGTGCGGCGATCTCGCTGTTCCTGTTCCCGGTACTGGTGGCGGTCGCGATCGTGTTCCTGACCATGGCCAAACGTGCGGAGGTAACCTGAGATGGCCCGTCCACGCTACGGTCTGAAACGCTGGCTGCTGCGCGGCGGCCACGTGCTGATCCTGGCGGCGTTCGTCACCTTCCTGGCGTTTCCGTTCTACTGGATGGTGCTGACGACGTTCAAGGAAACCAAGGACCTGATCAACACCCACCACAATCCGTTCCTGTTCAATCTGCCGCCGACGCTGGACAACCTGCGCATCCTGTTCTACGACACGCAGTTCGGGCACTGGATCCTCAACACCATCCAGGTCGGCGTGATCGTCACCGTAATCACGCTGGTGCTGGCGGTGCCGGCCGGCTATGCGCTGGCGCGACTCACCGGGCGCTGGAGCCAGCGCCTCGCGATCGGCATCTTTCTTACCTACCTGATTCCGCCGACGATTCTGTTCATCCCGTTTTCGCGCATCATCGGCGACCTCGGGCTGCAAAACTCACTGTGGTCGCTGGTGCTGGTCTACCCCAGCTTCACGGTGCCGTTCTGCACCTGGCTGATGATGGGATTTTTCAAGTCGATCCCGCGCGACATCGAGGAAGCGGCGATGATCGACGGCCTGTCGCGCCTGCAAGCGTTCGTCAAGGTGGTGGTGCCGGTGTCGACGGCCGGTATCCTGACGGTGGTGATCTTCTCGCTGACGCTGGTAATGCAGGAATTCGTCTACGCGCTGACTTTCATCACCACCTCGTCGAACTACACGGTGAGCGTCGGCGTGCCGACCTTCCTGGTGCGCGGCGACGTCTATTTCTGGGGCTCGCTGATGGGCGCCTGCCTGATCGTCAGCGTGCCGGTGGCGATTCTGTACAACGTCTTCGTCGACCGCTTCGTCGCGGGATTCACCGTGGGTGCGGTGAAGTAGATAAAAATCTTTACCACAGAGGCACAGAGACACAGAGGGAAAACATGGAAAATTCTCTGCAAGTTTTCTCTGGTCTTCACGATTTCAATTGTTTTTCTCTGTGCCTCTGTGTCTCTGTGGTAAAAACTACTAAGGCACGTCCGACGCCTTCATGTAGCGCATGATCGCCGAGGTGCGGCGCTCGAGATAGTGCGTGTCGCGATGGTGATCGTAGTAGCGCGGGTCGGGCAGCATCGCGGCCAGCTTTGCCGCCTGCGCGGCCGACAGTTGCGCCGCCGACACGCCGAAATAATGCCGCGCTGCGGCCTGCGCGCCGAAGATGCCGTTGCCCCATTCGACGACGTTCAGATAGATGTCGAGAATGCGGCGCTTGGTCATCACGATGTCGAGCATGATCGTGATCAGCGTTTCCTCCGCCTTGCGCCAGATTGTACGTTCGCTGGACAAAAACAGGTTCTTCGCGAGCTGCTGCGTGATCGTCGAGCCGCCCGCCGCCAGCCGGCCCTTTTTGAGGTCCTCAAAAAACGCGTGCTGGATGCCTTCCCAGTCGAACCCCTCGTTGTCGACAAAATTGGCATCCTCGGCCGCGATCACCGCACGTTTCAGTGTCGTCGCGATCCGGTCGTACGGCACCCATTGCTGCTGCAGCCCGGCTTTCGGATCGCGTTGGTGCAACTGCTCGAGCCGGATTTCCATGATCGACGTCATCGCCGGGTTGTGATCGACCCAGTACCAGATATGCGCCAGCACCCAGAACTGATAGAGCAGGATCGCGATCAGCACCGCACCGAACGCGTACCAGAAACCGCGGCGCAGCGTCTTTAACATCGTGAGGTGTGAGGAGTGAGGAGTGAGGTGTCCAAAGCATCCGTGGCGAAGGTTAACGTGCCGTGCGTGCGATCCCCTTCCGTTCTTTCGCCGCTAACGTCAGGATGATCGATCACCTCAGCAATCGGGCGATTTTTCTCCTCACTCCTCACCCCTCACACCTCACGCCTTTCTTAGCGTCGCAATCACCGGCGCCGTCTGCGGCCGCACCCCGCGCCACACGAAGAACGATTCCGCTGCCTGCTCGACCAGCATGCCGACGCCGTCAGCGAGATTGGCAACGCCGCGCTGCGCGGCCAGACGCAGGAACGGCGTCGGCTCGCGCCCGTACATCATGTCGTAGGCGAGCGCACCGGGAGCAAATATGCGTTCCGGCAGCGGCGGCACGTCGCCTTCGAGACTGGCGGCGGTGGCATTGATCACGATGTCGAATTCGCCGGCAAGCGTATCGTAGCCGCCGCCGGTGATCACGATTTCGGATTCAGGCGTGCCCGCCCGCAATTCACCGGCCAGCGCGTTCGCCCGGGCTGCGGTACGGTTGGCGATCGTCAGCACCGCCGGCCGTTCCGCGACGAGCGGATGCACAACCCCGTGCGCGGCACCGCCGGCGCCCATCAGCAGCACACGGCGGCCCGCGATGCGGCAGCGGAAATTGTCGCGAATGTCGCGAACCAGGCCGACGCCATCGGTGTTGTCGCCGAGCACCTTTCCATCGCCGAACTTCAGCGTGTTGACCGCTCCGGCGCTGCGCGCCCGCGCGGTGAGCGCCTCCGCGAACGCGAGCGCGTCGAACTTGAACGGCACCGTCACGTTGAGCCCCTTGCCGCCGGCGGCACGGAATTCCGCCACTGTCTGCGTAAAGCCGTCACGCGGCGCGAGCAGCGTGCCGTATTCGATGGCCTCGCCGGTCTGGCGCGCAAACGCGGCATGGATCAGCGGCGACCGGCTGTGCGCCACCGGATTGCCGATCACTGCGTAACGGTCCGTCATTTGCGGCGGGATTAGGGATTAGTAATTAGGGATTGGTAAAACATGCGGCGCGCGATCCCTCATCCCTGTCCCTTCTCCCGAACGGTAACTGCACTAATCCCAAATCCCCAATCCCTTCTCCTCATTGGCTGGCCAGCCGGTTCGACGGCGTGAACGTCCAGATACGGGTGATTCCCAATATATCGGTGTCCTTCGCGATGTCGGGCGGAAACGGCGCAAACGGCGCCGCCAGATGCACGATGCGGATCGCCGCATCGTCGAGCACTTTATAGCCGGACGAGCGGTCGATATGCACGCTCACCAGGCTGCCGTTGGAACGAATCTCGACCGTCAGTTGCAGACTGCCGTAGATTTTTTCGCGGCGCGCGTCCTCCGGATAATTGAGCGTCCCGACGCGTTCCATCTTCAGCCGCCAGTCCTCGACGTAGCGCGCAAAGCGGTATTCCTTCGCGCGCGCGCCAATGAACCGCTTGCGCGGACGCTTCTGATAATCATCCCATTCCTTGTCGATGCGCGCCTGCAGCCGCGCGATCGCGACGCTGCGCGCCAGCAGGTCGGTATCGGGCTGGACGTCCGCCTGATGCAGCTTCGGCTGCCGTGGAGCCGGCGCGGGCTCGGCGGTCGCGACGTGGTGTTTTGATTTGAGCCGCGTCGCCAGCTTTCTCGCCTCTTGTTCGAGCTGCTTCACCCGCTGCTGCTGTTTGTCGGCGTCGGAAGCGTGGTGCCGGTTTGCCGGTTTTGGCTTCGGCTTCGGTTCCGGTTTCGGCTGGGGTTTTGACTGCGGCGCCGGCGGCGTGGGCGGAACCGGCTCCACCTCGGCCCGCGGCTGATCCGGCGTCGGCGGCAACGGCGACGACAGATGGCGGTCGGCGTCGGTGTTGCCGCCGCCGTTGAGATTGGTCTGCGCCAGCACCTCCGGATGCGGTGACGGCCGCGCCGACTTGCTGTTGACCAGCGTCACCTGCAGCGGTACCGCATTGCGCAGCAGCGACGACGGGAACACGAATTTGACCCCGAACAGGATCACCGCATGCACCGCAATCGACAACAGCACGGCAAACTGCAGACGCGTTATCGCACTCATCTCAACGGCCGCCCGGCAATGCGCCAGCCTGTTTCCGCATTTGCGTCCAACGCGATATCGAGCGGCGCTTCACTGGCGGCGGTTCAAACTCCACGAACAAATATTTGGAGTTTAATATGAAATGCCGGGGACGGTCACTGCGGCTCGGCGGCGCTGGCGCGGAATTCACAGTGCAGGCTGCGTTCGAGCAAATCGATGGCGGAGACCGCGAGCCGCACGTGCGTGCCGGGCGCAACAGCCGGCAGTGACGCGACACGCACCACCAGCGGCAGCTCGTCGAAACGCACCAGGTTTTCCCGGATCACGGTCGCGCCCGCCTCCGCCACGTTTTCCTGGAGCAGCCAGCGCAGGCACCAGTAGCGCTCCATGCCGAACTGGAATTCGGCGTACGCGTCATACGCCGCCTCGAACTCGCGCATCGCCGCCAATAACTCGTCACCGCCGGCAGCGGAGTCGGGCGGCGTTGCGCGTGTCAGCGCGACCAGTTGCCGCTGGTTGACGAGATCGGCATAGCGCCGCAGCGGCGACGTCGCCCACACGTACTGCGCGACGCCCAGCCCCTCGTGACCAGCCGGCAGCGTGCTCATTTTCACCTTGCCGTTGCCCTGCACGCGGAAGATCGCGGCGACACCGTTGGCGGCGAGATCGCCGCCCCAGCGGCTGTTGGCGAAGATCGCCATTTCCGCCACCACGCGGTCGATCGGCGAGCCGCGCTTGCGCGGCACGATGCGCACGCGATCGCCGTCGACGTGGAAACTGTATTCGACGCGCCCGCCCTGCGGCGCGTCGGCCTTGCCGCGCGCCGCTTCGAGCTGCAGCGCCGCTTTCCACAGCACCAGCAGTTCGGCGCCGAAGCGGTGATCAATGTGCCCCGCCGCCACCGCCTGCTCGTTGAACGCTGCCTCAAGCTGCTCATGGCGCAGATTGGCGGCGACCGGCACACGCTCGACGCGGCTGCCGCGGTGCTCGATGCGGCCGTCCGGCGTCACGTCGAAATACAGTGACAGCGCCGGACACTGCCGGTTCTCGTCGAGGCTGAACGCGGCGATCGCCGGCGGCGGCAGCATCGTGATCTTGCCGCCCGGATAATATACGGTGGACAGCCGCTCGCGTGCCACGCGATCGAGCTCCGATCCCGGCGCGATGCCGAGCGCCGGTGCGGCGATGTGCAGGCCGATGCGCCAGCCGCCGTCGTCGAGCCGCGTCACCGAAAACGCATCGTCGATTTCGGTGGTCGACGCGTCGTCGATGCTGAACGCCGCAACGTCGGCCAGCGGCAGATCGTCCGGCACCGTCACTTCCGGCAATTCCGCGAAGCCGGTGCCATGCGGGAAAAACTCGAACAGAAAGCGCTCGAGATGATAGTCGTGCGACGACGGCAACGCGCCGCAGCGCTCGATCAAGTGTGCCGGCGTCAGGTTCATTTCGATCGCCGCGGCTTCCAGCGCCTTCCATTCGATACTGCTGCGGTCGGGCCGGTACAGCAGCGGCTTGAGCAGCGGCCGGAACGCTTCCGGCAAACGCAACGCGCGCAGCTCGTCGACGTACGCCGCCTGCTGCTCGGCCTGGCGGCGCTTGCGCTCGATACTCGCCAGTGCCGCCTGCAGCGCCTCTTCCGGAGCGGCGCGGTAGCGGCCGTGGCCCTTCTTGTAAAAGTAAATCGGCGAACCATGCAAACGCATCAGCACACCGCCCGCTTCCGGCGGCGTCGGCTCGCGTCCAAAATACTCGCGCGCCAGTTCGTCGTACGAAAACTCGTCCGCGCCGCAGCACTGCCACAAAAACTCCGGATCCACCTCGTCGGCGACCTGCTGCGCGCGCGTGATGAATTCCGCCGCGCCCGGCTGCGCGAAACGCAGCAGCACGTGCGCCGCCTTGACCTTGGTGCGCTTGCCGTGCAACGCCTCCACCTGGAGCGACGTGTTGTTGTCGGCAAGCACGGTGCCGACGCGCAGACCGCCGCTTTCTTCGTAAAAAACCTGCATGGGATCGTTTCCGCACCGACCGCGCGGCCGTGCCGCGGGAAAAATCAGGCGCTGTGGTTGAAAAACGGCAAGCTGTTCAGTTTCCCGGATTATACCGGCTCGGCGGTTCCGTCGCAGAACGCGATCGCCGCGTCGACATGGCTGCCGAAATCCGAAAAACCGTGATCACCGCCTTCGACGATGCGCTGGCATGCGCCGCGATACAGCGCCACCGCTGCGCGGTAATCCAGCACTTCATCGCCGGTCGTTGCCAGCAGAAAATAACGCTGCGGACGCGTGATCGCCGCTATGTCGAGCGTGCGCAGTTCGTCGACGTGCTGCGCGGTAAATTCGTATTCCCGGCCGGTGTGCAGGTTTTTCTGCGTTCCGACGTAATCGCGCAGCAGATCGAACGGCCGCACCGCGGGATTGACCAGCACCGCGCGCAGGCCGTGATGCTCGGCCAGCCAGGTCGCGTAAAAGCCGCCCAGCGAACTGCCGACGAGCGCGGCGCCGGGATGGCGCGCAATCAGCGCTTCGGCTGCCGCAATCGCGGCCAGCGGCCGGTCGGGCAGCGCCGGCGCCAGGAATTCCGCTTCCCGGCCCATGGCGGCGAGCCGTTCGCGGATCAGCCGCGCCTTGAACGAAGCCGGCGAACTGTTGAAGCCGTGCAGATAGAGGATCACGGGTTCTGCGCGCCAAGCCGGCCGAGAAGCTTGTCGTGAATGCCGCCGAAGCCGCCGTTGCTCATGATCAGCACCTGGTCGCCGGGGCGTGCGGCATCGGCAATCGCTTCGACCAGTGCGTCGAGGTTGCCGCTCACCACGGCCTTCGCACCGAGCGGCGCCAGCGCCGCCGCCACATCCCAGCCGATGCCGTTGCTGTAACAGAATATGCGATCGGCCCGCGCCAAGCTGGGACCCAGCGCGTCCTTCATCATACCCAGCTTCATCGTGTTCGACCGCGGCTCCAGCACCGCGATGATGCGCGCGTTGCCAACACGCTCGCGCAACGCGTCGATGGTGAGCCGGATTGCCGTCGGATGATGCGCAAAATCGTCATAGACGGTGATGCCGTTCACGCTGCCGCGCACTTCCATGCGGCGGCGCACGTTTGCGAAGCGCGCCAGCGCCTCGATCGCAACCGATGGCGGAACACCGGCATGGCGCGCCGCGGCGATCGCCGCCAGCGCGTTGTTGCGATTGTAGTCGCCCGATAACGCCCATTGCACCGCGCCCGAATCGCTGCCGCCGAAGCCGATCGTGAAGCGGTGCTCATCCTGCGCTTGCGCGTGCCAGCCGGCGGCGTCACCGAACCATTCGAGCGCACTCCAGCAGCCGCGCGCCAGCACGCGCTTCAGCGCCGCGTCGCCGGCATTCGCGACGATCAGGCCGCTGCGCGGGATGGTGCGCACCAAGTGGTGGAACTGGGTTTCGATCGCACCGAGATCCGGAAAAATGTCGGCATGGTCGAATTCGAGATTGTTCAGGATAACGGTGCGCGGCCGGTAGTGAACGAACTTCGAACGCTTGTCGAAGAACGCGGTATCGTATTCGTCCGCCTCGATCACGAAAAACGACCCGTCTCCGGCGCGTGCCGAAACGCCGAAGTTGAGCGGCACGCCGCCAATCAGGAAACCGGGCGCCAGCCCCGCCGTGTCCAGCATCCACGCCAGCATCGAGCTGGTGGTGGTCTTGCCGTGGGTGCCGGCGACCGCCAGCACCCATTTGTCGCGCAACACGTTTTCGGCCAGCCACTGCGGTCCCGAAACATACGGCAGTCCGCGATCGAGAATTTCCTCGAGCAGCGGGTTGCCGCGCGTAATGACGTTGCCGATCACGAACACGTCGGGCGCCAGCTCGATCTGCGCCGTGTCGTAGCCGTCGATCAGGTCGATACCGAGCGCCGCGAGCTGCGTGCTCATCGGCGGATAGACGCCGGCGTCGCAGCCGGTCACGCGATGGCCGGCCTGGCGCGCGATCGCGGCGACGCCGCCCATGAACGTGCCGCAGATGCCGAGGATATGGATGTGCATCCGAGCTGCGGTGACCGCCGGCTAGAAATTCCCGCGCAACAGCACGTTGGGGACGATGTTCCGTCCCAGCGGCAGATAATAGTGCTGCCCGACATAGCGCGAATACTCGTCGCGCGTCACCTTGCCGTCGTGATTGGCGTCGATCGCGGCGATCGCGCTGTACGATGACGATGCACGTTTGACGAGCTCGGCTTCGGTCAGCACGCCGTCATGATTGGTGTCGGCTGCGTCGAATGCCTGCAGCGATTTGCCGGCACGGGCTGCATACGCCGCCTCAAGCTCGCCGCGTGTGACGCGACCATCATGGTTGACGTCGGTCCGGTCGAACAGCGCCCCGAGCGCCGGCATGCCGTTGCGTGCTTCGGCCGGACTCAGTGCATCGTCACCATTCTTGTCGGCTGCCCTGAACTGCTGGTCGACACGCGCCTTTGCCGCCGGCATCCCGGTGATTGCCGCCGGCGCCGCCCACGCACCGGCTGCCACACAGCATGCCAGCACACACAGCCACTTTTTCATTCCCGTTCCCCTTTCCGAACCCGGCGCGGCTATATCGCGACGCCGGGCGCCGACGCCGAACGCGTCCCCGCCAGCGGCGGGTTGTCGGCGGCATGGTAGGTGAAAACCAGCGAAAACTTGGTGTCCGCGGTCTGATTGCGGCCTGCTGCGTGAAACAGCCGGCAGTGAAAGAACAGGGCATCGCCGGCGTCAAGTTCGGCCTCGATCCGGCTCGCGATCAACGCCTGGTTTTCCGCCACGTCCTCGCGCAGAAACAGCGCATCATCGAGGCGCTCGCGCGCAAATTCCATCCGCTGCGACTCCGGAATCAGCCACAGACAGCCGTTTCCATAGCGTTCTGCGCCAAGCGCAAGCCACACCGACACCAGCTCCTCGCGCTCGAACGACCAGTAACGAATATCACGGTGCCAGCCGGTAACGCTCGAAAAACGCGGATGCTTGGTCATCACGCAGTTGTGGTGCGTCTGCGACAGCAGCGCGTCATTTCCCAGCAGCTGTTTCACACGGCCTGCGACCGGCGCCGACGTCGCCCAGTCGCGGAACAGCGGGTCACGTGCATACGCCTGCAGCAGCCGGCGCACGGTGCGCCCGCCTTCGGCGTCGCGCGCCGGCGGCGCGCCCGGATACTGAAGATCCGCTTCGTATTCGAGCGGCGCGGTTTCGGCCGCCAGATCGCGCTCGGCCAGCGCACGCATTGCGGCGCAGCGCCCGCGATCGGCCAGGCCGCGCACGATTACATAACCGTCCTGCCTGAATTGGCGTACTTCGGCTTCGCTGAAACCGGCGCCCGTCAGATCATTTGCCGCGATTCGACCCACAAGCCTGCTTCCACTCCGCGCAAAATCCCATACTGCAGATTATGCCTCAACTTTGACGCGGATTTTTCGGTCACCCGGTGCGGAAAATCCGCTACCGGTCGTACGCAAGATATGGTGCCAGCCAGCGCTCGGCCTCGTCGACCGCAATGCCCTTGCGCTTCGCGTAATCGTCGATCTGGTCACGCCCGACCTTGCCGGTTGCGAAATAGGTCGACTGCGGATGCGACAGATAGAAGCCGCTGACCGCCGCACCCGGGAACATCGCGTAGCTTTCGGTCAAGCGGATGCCGGCCGCAGGCGGGTTGATGAGCTCGAACAGCGGCCCTTTTTCGGTGTGATCGGGACATGCCGGATAACCGGGCGCGGGGCGGATGCCGGCATATTTCTCGGCGATCAGCTCATCGCGATCGAGCGTTTCATCCTTCGCATAACCCCAGAAGTCCTTGCGCACCCGCTGGTGCAGCAATTCGGTGAGCGCCTCCGCCATGCGGTCGGCGATCGCTTCCAGCATGATCGCGTTGTAGTCGTCATGCTGTTTCCTGAACGCTTCCAGCCGCTTTTCGATGCCGACGCCCGCGGTCGCCGCGAACGCGCCGACATAGTCGGCGACACCGCTGTCGCGCGGTGCGACGAAATCGGCCAGGCACAGGTTGGGGCGCCCGGTCGGCTTCACGTTCTGCTGGCGCAGGTTGTGCCACGTCATCAGCGTGCGGTCGCGCGACTCGTCGGCATAGATCGCGATGTCATCGCCGCCGTTCACGGTGTTCGCCGGAAACAGCCCGAATACCGCGTTCGCGGTAACCCAGCGGCCGTCGATGATCTTCTTCAGCATCTCTTTGCCTTCGGCCAGCACGTTGCGCGCCGCTTCGCCGACCACCGGATCGGACAGGATCGCCGGATACGGCCCCGACAGCTCCCAGGTCTGGAAGAACGGCGCCCAGTCGATGTACTCGGCGATCTCGGCAAGGTCGTAGTTCTTCAGCACCTTGACGCCGAGAAACGACGGCTTCGGCGGCGTGTACGTCTTCCAGTCGGTCTTGAAGCCGCGCGCCCGCGCTTCGTCGAGCTTGAGCAGCGGGCCCGGCCCCTTCTTTTTCGCATGCTGCTCGCGGATGCGCTCGTATTCGGCCTTCACTTCGGCCAGAAAGTCGTCGCGGTGCTCGTCCGACAGCAGCTTGGTGCAGACGCTGACGCTGCGCGACGCATCGGGCACCCACACCACCGGGCCGTGATAATTCGGCGCGATCTTCACCGCGGTGTGTGTGCGCGACGTGGTGGCGCCGCCGATCAGCAGCGGAATCGCATAGCCCTCACGCTCCATTTCGCGCGCGTTGTGCGCCATCTCTTCCAGCGACGGCGTGATCAGCCCCGACAGGCCGATCGCGTCCGCCTTCTCGGCGCGCGCGACCTCGGAGATTTTCTGCCACGGCACCATCACGCCGAGATTGATCACCTCGTAGTTGTTGCACTGGAGCACCACCGACACGATGTTCTTGCCGATGTCGTGCACATCGCCCTTCACCGTCGCGACGACGATCTTGCCGCGCGCCCGCGTATCGCCGCTTTTGGCCTTCTCCGCCTCGATGAACGGGATCAGGTGCGCGACCGCCTGCTTCATCACGCGCGCCGACTTCACCACCTGCGGCAGGAACATCTTGCCGGCGCCGAACAGGTCGCCGACCACGTTCATGCCGTCCATCAGCGGACCTTCGATCACCTGGATCGGCTGCGGAAATTTCAGCCGCGCTTCCTCGGTGTCCTCGATGATGTAATCGGTGATGCCGCGCACCAGCGCGTGGCTCAGCCGCTCCTCGACCGTGCCGTCGCGCCATGCCAGGTCCTCGACCTGCACCTTGCCCTTGCCTTTCACGGTCTCCGCGAACGTCACCATGCGTTCGGCGGCATCGGGCCGGCGGTTGAAGATGATGTCCTCGACGTGCTCCAGCAGATCCTTCGGAATCTCCTCGTAGACGCCGAGCTGGCCGGCGTTGACGATGCCCATCGTCATGCCGGCCTTGATCGCGTGATACAGGAACGCGGTGTGGATCGCCTCGCGCACCGGGTCGTTGCCGCGGAACGAGAACGACACGTTCGACACGCCGCCGCTGACGCGTGCGTACGGCAGCGTGTCGCGGATGATGCGCGTCGCTTCGATGAAATCCTTCGCGTAATTCGCGTGCTCCTCGATGCCGGTCGCGATCGCGAAAATGTTGGGATCGATGATCACGTCTTGCGGCAGAAAGCCGACTTCATCGACCAGGATGCGGTAGGACTGCGTCGCGATGTCGACGCGCCGCTGCAGCGTGTCAGCCTGCCCCTTCTCGTCGAAGCACATCACGACCGCCGCCGCGCCATAGCGCCGGCACAGTTTGGCGTGCTTCACGAACTCGTCCTTGCCTTCCTTCATGCTGATCGAGTTCACCACGCACTTGCCCTGCATGCATTTCAGCCCGGCCTCGATCACGTCCCATTTCGACGAGTCGATCATCACCGGCACGCGCGAGATGTCGGGC
>DASSON010000017.1:0-46291 GCA_035700525.1 Burkholderiales bacterium | reverse complement strand
GGCCGGCTGGTGAACCGGACACGGAGATTTGTGCTTTGTTTATTGGGGGAAGCATGACCAGCAAGTGGTTTAAAGGCCTGGCCCTGGCGGCAGCCTGGATGATGCCGGGGCTCGCCTTGGCCGGTGTGCCCCAGGATGGGGTGAGTTTCAATTTCCAGACGCCGGTAACGCCTGTCGCGCATGATATCTACAATCTGCACCAGCTGATTTTCTGGATCTGCGTCATCATCTTCATCGGCGTGTTCGGGACGATCACCTACTCCGTGATTCGCCACCGCAAGTCAATCGGCCACCAGGCGGCACATTTCCACGAAAACACCACCATCGAAATCATCTGGACCATCATCCCCCTGCTGATTCTGGCCGGAGTTGCCTATCCCGCGTCCCGCGTGGTGGTTTACATGAAAGACACCTCGGCGCCGGACATGACGATCAAGGTGACCGGCTACCAGTGGAAATGGCACTACGATTATTTGAACCAGGGCGTCGGCTTCTACAGCAATCTGGCGACGCCGATGGAAGAAATCAACAATCAGAAACCGAAGGACGCGAATTATCTGCTGGCAGTCGACCGTCCGCTGGTGGTGCCGACCGGCGAGAAGATCCGGCTGCTGATCACCGCCGGTGACGTGATCCACTCGTGGTGGGTGCCGGCATTTGGCGTGAAGCAGGATGCGATCCCCGGATTCATCCGTGACACCTGGTTCAAGGTCGACAAGCCCGGCACCTACCGCGGACAGTGCGCCGAGCTGTGCGGCAAGAACCACGGGTTCATGCCGATCGTTGTCAAGGCGGTGTCACCGGCCGATTACAAGACCTGGCTGGCGGGTCAGAAGAAGAGCGGAACCGAAAAGACCGCATCCGAAAATCCGAACAAGACATGGACCAAGGATGAACTGGTGAAGGCCGGTGCCAAGGTCTACAGCGCCAACTGCGCGGCCTGCCATCAAGCGAACGGCATGGGCATTCCGAACACCTTCCCGGCGCTCAAGGACGGGCCCATCGTCAAGGGACCGAAAGAGGAACACATCAAAACCGTGCTCCACGGCGTAAAAGGTACCGCGATGCCGGCATGGGGGCCGCGCCTGAACGATACCGAGATCGCGGAAGTCATTACGTACGAACGCAACAGCTGGGGCAACAATTTCGGCATGGTGACACCGGCCGAAGTCAAGGCCCTGCGCCAATAAGCCAGCGGGAGAACTCGATATGGAAGCCGCACATACACCCGATACCACCCACGTTCACGGTCATGATGCACATGCGCATCATCCAACCGGAATCATGCGCTGGCTGACGACCACCAATCACAAGGACATCGGCACGCTGTACTTCATCTTTGTCGCGTGCATGTTCCTCGTCGGCGGCCTGCTGGCGATGACGATACGCGCCGAGCTTTTTTCGCCGGGGATGCAGATCGTGGAGCCGGCGTTCTTCAACGAGCTGACGTCGATGCACGGCCTGATCATGATTTTCACGGTGATCATGCCGGCGTTCGTGGCCTTCGCCAACTGGCAGATACCGATGATGATCGGTGCTACCGACATGGCATTTCCGCGGATGAACAACATGAGCTTCTGGCTGCTGTTGTCCGGAGGCATATTGCTGCTGGGTTCGTTCTTTGCGCCGGGCGGCGCCAATGCCGCGGGCTGGACGATGTACGCACCGCTCTCGGAGCAGATGGGCCCCGGCATGGACATGGCGATTTTCGCGATCCATATCATGGGCGTGTCGTCGATCATGGGCTCGATCAACATCATCACCACCATCCTCAATCTGCGCGCGCCCGGCATGACGATGATGAAAATGCCGCTGTTCGTGTGGAGCTGGCTGATCACCGCCTACCTGCTGATCGCGGTGATCCCGGTGCTGGCGGGTGCCGTGACGATGCTGCTGTTTGACCGCCACTTCGGCACCCATTTCTTCAACGCCGCCGGCGGCGGCGACCCGGTGATGTACCAGCATATCTTCTGGTTCTTCGGCCACCCCGAGGTGTACATCATGATTCTGCCGGGATTCGGTCTGATCTCCGAAGTGATTCCGGCATTTTCGCGCAAGCCGCTGTTCGGTTATTCGTCGATGGTCTATGCGCTGGCATCGATCGCGATCCTGTCGTTCCTGGTATGGGCGCACCACATGTTCACGGTCGGCATGCCGGCCGCGGCGCAGCTGTTCTTCATGTATTGCACGATGCTGATCGCGGTGCCGACCGGCGTGAAGATTTTCAACTGGACGGCCACCATGTGGAAGGGATCGCTCAGCTTCGAGACGCCGATGCTGTTTGCGATCGGCTTCATCTGGGTGTTCATGATCGGCGGATTTACCGGCCTGATTCTCGCGGTGGCGCCGGTGGATATCCAGATGCAGGACACCTATTACGTCGTCGGTCACTTCCATTACGTGATGGTGGCCGCCTCGCTGTTCTCGATGTATGCGGCCCTTTATTACTGGCTGCCGAAATGGACCGGCCACATGTACGACGAAACGCTCGGCAAGTGGCATTTCTGGCTGTCGATGATATTTTTCAACATCGGCTTTTTCCCGATGCACTTCCTCGGGCTGGCCGGCATGCCGCGCCGCATCCCGGACTATGCGCTGCAGTTCACCGATCTCAACCGGGTGGTGAGTATCGGCGCCTGGGGCTTCGGTGCCGCGCAGATTCTGCTGTTGATCGTCGTCGTCAAATGCGCGCGTGGCGGTGCCAAGGCGGCCGACAAGCCATGGGAAGGTGCGCAGGGGCTGGAATGGACGATCCCGTCACCGGCGCCTTATCACAGTTTTGAGACGCCGCCGGTCGTCAAGTAAGGGGCGTTGTTTGTGAACGGCAGCAAAGACGAAAACCGGCTGCGCACGCGTAACGTACGAACGGCGATCATACTGGCTTTCGTGGCGCTCGGATTTTTCCTCGCGGTGATCGTGAATCACTGGATCAATCCGGCCGTGATCGTCGATCACTGGTTCCCGAAATGGCACTGGTGAGCGCGCAGCGGGAAAGCCGCGTAACGGCAGCCAAGCTGGCCGTCATTGCCGTGCTGATGTTCGGGTTCGGTTTTGCGCTGATTCCGTTCTACAAGAAAATCTGCGTGGCCGTCGGGCTGTACGGCCCGGCGCAGACGCAGCCGGTGGCGGCCAACACGCAAGTCGATGCGTCGCGTCTGGTCACGGTCCAGTTCGACACGAACCTGATTCCGGGTCTGCCGTGGCAATTCATGCCGCTGCAATCGCAGATCAAGGTGCATCCGGGTGAGCTGGTGCAGGTCGAATTCGAAGTGAGCAATCAGTCCGCGCGTGCGATAACCGGCCGGGCGATACCGAGTTATGCGCCGCAGCTTGCGGCATTGCATGTCCGGAAACTGCAGTGTTTCTGTTTCGCACAGCAGACGCTGGCGCCGGGCGAACGCCGGCGGATGCCGGTGGTATTTGTGCTCGATCCGTCGCTGCCCGCTGCAGTGGAATACGTTGCGCTGTCGTACACGTTCTTCGAAGTGCCGGAATCGCAGCGCGAACCGGTGTAGGCATGGCAGCAAACGACGACAGGGGCGCACGCAAGGCGACACCGCTGCGAGTGGCGAAAGCGGTGTTCTGGTCGTTTTTCGGCGTCCGCAAGGAATCCGACCTTGATCGCGACGCGGTGACGATCCGGCCCGTGCAGATAATTATCGGCGGTCTGCTGGGCGCCGCATTGCTGGTGGGTGTGCTGATCGGGCTGGCGCATTTCGCTACCCGCTGATGCGTGGTGCGCGTCGGCAAATAAATGACATTACAGGATGACCAAAACCGGTAAACGGTTCCAGAATGAGACGCTAAAAGGAGAAGATCGATGACGTCGGGTCAAGCAACACATTATTATTATCCAGGTCCGTCGCACTGGCAGTTGTGGGGAGCGTTGGCGCTGCTGCTGATGGCCATGGGCACCGTGGTCTGGATGTGGGGCAACTGGACGATAGGCCCGATTCTGATCGCGATCGGCGTCGGCTTCCTGGTGCTGATGCTGGTGGGCTGGTTCCATCGCGTGGCCCACGAAAGCGAGTCCGGCCGCTACAACGAGCAGGTCGACGTATCGTACCGCTGGAGCATGAGCTGGTTCATTTTTTCCGAAGTGATGTTCTTCGGGGCATTCTTCGGCGCGCTGTTCTTCATGCGCGTGATTTCGATACCCGATCTCGGCAGCCTGGCGCACAGCAAGATGCTGTGGCCGAACTTCACGGCAGCATGGCCGACTGCCGGTCCCGGTCTGGCAGGAATGCAGTTCACGCCGATGGAAGCGTGGGGCATCGCGGCGATCAATACGCTGATCCTGTTGACATCCGGCGCGACGGTGACGTGGGCGCACTGGGGCTTGAAGAAGGACCGGCGCTGGCAACTGATCCTCGGGCTGATCCTGACGATCGGGCTGGGGATTACGTTCCTGATCCTGCAGGGCTACGAGTACTACCACGCGTATTATCACCAAGGGCTGACGCTGGGCGCCGGCGCCTACGGCGCGACATTCTTTCTGCTGACCGGGTTCCACGGCTTCCACGTGACGGTGGGCACCATCATGCTGATCGTTATCCTGGGACGCTGCCTCGCCGGCCATTTCAAGCCGGAGCATCATTTCGGATTTGAAGGCGTGTCCTGGTACTGGCACTTCGTCGACGTGGTGTGGCTGCTGCTGTTCATCTTCGTTTACTGGCTGGCGTGAAATACGAGAGAAGCGATCCATCGAAATACCTGGCGGCCATTGCACGAAACGATGGAGAGGTGACGGAAACGAAAAATCCCGCGCCGGTGCGGGATTGATTGGAAATCCTGAAAGCCGCACATCCGTGCGGCTTTTTTCTGCCGGATGCCGTGAAAACCTGATGGAACTTTAAATCTTGCCGCCGATCAGCCCAAAGTGGAAGCTCAGCATGAGGATCGCGAAGATTGCAATGGAAAGTACCACCCGCCACGTCAAGGCCTTGACTGCACGATCCGACTGCCCTTTGTCCTTGACTACGAAATACAGCCCCGAGAACAGGCTGTACAGGATCAGTGCGATGAAGATGAAAACGACTATTCTCACGCGGCGGCCTCGTTGCGGACTATAACCCAAGCCGCATTGACTGTCACTTTGTTCGACCGCTACGATTTCAAGCCACGCCTGTGGCCCACCGTGATATGTGCCGTTGGACTGGCGCTGACGGTCACCGCCGCGTTCTGGCAATTCTCGCGTGCGCAACACAAGCGTGAGCTCGGGCAGCATCTCGCGGCACTCAACCGTGATTCGCCGGTCAGGCTCTCGGCCGCGACGGTGGGGCCGCAGTCGGTTCGTTTCCGGCGGGTCGAGGTGCGCGGACGTTTCGCGCCGAAATACACGATCTATCTCGACAACAAGGTTCTGGACGGCGTCGCGGGTTATGACGTCGTCACGCCGTTGGAAATCGGATCCAGTACCAAATATGTGCTGGTCAATCGCGGCTGGGTGCCGGCTGCCGGCGATCGCCAGGTGCCCGACGTGCCGACGCCGCAGGGCGAGGTGAAGGTGACCGGGCTGGCGGTGGTTCCGAGCAAACGGTTCATCGAACTGTCGTCGGATGTCAGGCAGGGCCGCATCTGGGAAAACCTGACCATCGAGCGCTATCGCCAGCACATGCCGCTCGATATTCAGCCGGTCGTGATCCGGCAGCAGAACGCGTTTGCCGACGGCCTGGTGAGAAAGTGGGAAGCGCCGGATCTCGGCATGGATCGCAATTACGGTTACGCGTTTCAGTGGACCGTGTTCAGTCTGCTCATCATTGTGTATTACGTGCTCGTTCATGTCAGCCGCAAACCCGAAACGTAAGGCACGAATCGTCATCGGGCTGGTCACGCTGCTTTGCGTCGCACCGGTGGTGGCATCGTACCTTGTCTACTATTACTGGCGGCCGTTCGGCGAGATGAATTACGGCCAGTTGCTGAAGCCGACACTGGTGCCGGACGGCCCGCTGACGCTTGCAAACGGCAAGCCGTTTCGCATCAGCGAGCTGCGCGGCAAGTGGATATTCATCATGGCCGACTCCGGGAAATGCGACGAGGCCTGTTTCCGCAAGCTCTACATCATGCGCCAGGTGCGGCTGACACAGGGCAAGGACCAGGACCGCATCGAGCGCGTATGGCTGATCGCGGACGATGCCGCGCCGGCGCCGAAGGCGGTCGCCGCCTACCACGGCACGTGGATGGTGCGTGCCGCCGGCAGCCGGCTGCTGGCGGCGTTTCCGGCCGCCGACTCGGCGCGCAATCACATCTACATCATTGATCCACAGGGCAACCTGATGATGCGCTATCCGCTGCACGCCGATCCCAGCAAGATCAAGAGGGACATTGCGCGATTGCTGAAAGTCTCGCAGGTGGGGTAACCGAACAATGTTCAAGAAAATCGTTCTCGTCACGGCCTGCCTGGCCTTCATCGTCGTGGTGGTCGGCGCGTTCGTGCGCCTGTCCGACGCCGGTCTCGGCTGCCCTGACTGGCCCGGCTGTTACGGACACATGACGGTGCCCGACCAGCCGCATGCGCTGGCGCGTGCCGACCAGGCCTACCCGAACCGTCCGGTCGAGCCGGCCAAGGCGTGGAAGGAGATGGGCCACCGCTATCTCGCCGGCACGCTGGGAGTGCTGATCCTGATCATTGCGATCATCGCGTGGCGCCAACGGCGTGTACTGGCACAATCGCCGATGCTGCCGACCTTCCTGGTGCTGCTGGTCATCCTGCAGGCCGCGCTCGGCATGTGGACGGTGACACTGTTGCTGAAGCCGGTGATCGTCACGCTGCACCTGATCGGCGGCATGGCGACGCTGGCGCTGCTGGCGTGGCTTGCGGTGCGCCAGCTGCAGCCGGCGGCCGGCGTCGCCGAAGAGCGCCGGCGCGCGTTGCGGCCATGGATCGTGCTCGGACTCGTCATTCTCGTCGCGCAAATGATCCTGGGTGGATGGGTCAGCACCAATTATGCGGCGCTGGCGTGCACCGATTTCCCGACCTGCCATGGCGTCTGGGTGCCGCAGATGGACTTCCGGCACGGCTTCCAGCTGGTGCGCGGACTGGGCGTCACCGCCAGCGGCGCGCCGCTTTCGTATCGGGCGTTGACGGCGATCCACTGGACGCACCGTGTCGGCGCGCTGGTGACTTTCATTTACCTGGTGACGCTGGCTGCGGTGATGCTGGCGAGCGCCGGGGCACGCCGCTATGGTGCCGTGCTGCTGATCCTGGTCGTGCTGCAGGTGGCGCTCGGCATCAGCAACGTCGTGTTTTCATTGCCGCTGCCGGTGGCGGTGGCGCACAATGCCGGCGCCGCACTTTTGCTGATAACGCTGGTGGTGCTAAACTTCAGGTTTTCCCGCCCGTTTTTTCGATAGATGGCCTCCACCGGCAGCAGCACCGCTTCGCACTCGCACGGACATCCGTCGCGCCTTTCGGAATTTTTCCGGTTGACCAAGCCGCGGGTGGTGTCGCTGATCGTCTTCACGGCGGTGATCGGCATGTTCCTCGCCACGCCGGGTATGGTGCCGCTGCAGCCGTTGCTCGCAGGGACCATCGGCATTGCGCTGATCGCCGGGGCTGCCGCGGCAATCAACTGTCTGGTCGAGCAGAAAATGGACGCGGTGATGGCGCGCACGCGTTACCGTCCGCTGCCGCGCGGCCAGGTGTCATCGGCCGAAACGCTGGTGTTCGCCGGCGTGATCGGCGGTGCCGGCCTTTATCTGCTGTACAGCCTCGTCAATCCGCTGACGATGTGGCTGACGCTCGGTACCTTCGTCGGCTATGCGGTCATTTATACGGTACTGCTGAAGCCGATGACGCCGCAGAACATCGTGATCGGCGGCGCGTCCGGCGCCATGCCGCCGGTGCTGGGCTGGGCGGCGGTCACCGGCAGCGTGTCGCATGACGCGCTGCTGCTGTTTCTGATCATTTTCGCGTGGACGCCGCCGCACTTCTGGGCGCTCGCGCTCTACCGCAAGAACGAGTACGCGAAAGCCGGCATGCCGATGCTGCCGGTGACGCACGGCGACAAGTTCACGCGCCTGCACGTGCTGCTGTATACGCTGATCCTGTTTGCGGTGACGCTGCTGCCGTATGCGACGCGCATGAGCGGGCTGATCTATCTGGTTTCGGCGCTGGCACTCGACGGCGTGTTTCTGTATTACGCGGTCAAGATTTATGTCGCTTACAGCGACCGCCTGGCGCAGAAAACTTTCAAATACTCGATCCTCTATCTTGCGTTGCTGTTCACAGCGCTGCTGATCGACCACTATCTGTATTTCTGAACACGGCGCGCAGCAAGGCTGACGCCGGGTGTGGCACATGAGAAAGTGGCTCCCGATTGCGCTGGCACTGCTGGTCGCGGTGCTGGTGGCCGCCTGTGGCGGCGAAACGAAGCCGTCGTTCAAGCTGACCGACATCACCGGCGCCCGCTTCGGCCAGGATTTCCATCTCACTGATTTCAATGGCCGGGCGCGCAGCCTGGCCGACTTCAAGGGCAAGGCGGTGGTGCTGTTCTTCGGCTACACGCACTGCCCCGACGTGTGTCCGACGACGATGGCCGAACTGGCGCAGGTCATGCAACAGCTCGGCGCCGACGCCAAACGGGTACAGGTGCTGTTCGTGACCGTGGATCCGGCGCGCGATACGCCGCAGGTGCTGAAGCAGTACGTTCCGGCATTCAATCCGAGCTTCATCGGCCTGTACGGTGACGCCGCGGCGACCGCCGCGGTGGCGAAGGAATTTCACGTCGTGTATCAGAAACAGCCGGATGGCGGTTCGGGCAATTACAGCGTCGATCATTCAGCCGGAACTTATATTTTTGATCCGCAGGGACGGTTGCGGCTGTTCGCCGGCTACGGTGTGCCGGCGACGGATTATGTGCACGATCTGAAGCTGCTGCTCGCAGATCAGTCTGATTGAGGAAGGGAAAACCATGGCCAGCACGACTGCCGAAAAACGTACCGCATTCCGCGCGCTGCACACGTCCGGCTGTTTCATTCTGCCGAATCCGTGGAATGCCGGCAGCGCCCGCTATCTGCAGAGCCTGGGCTTCAAGGCGGTGGCGACGACCAGCTCCGGATTCTCCTGGTCCGTCGGCCATGCCGACAATAGCGTGTCCCGCGACGTTGCTCTCGCCTATCTGCGCGACATCGTCGGCGCGACGGACCTGCCGGTCAACGCGGATTTCGAGAACGGCTTCGGCGCTGATCCGGCTGGTGTTGCCGAAAGCGTCAAGCTCGCCGTTGCCACCGGTGTCGCCGGCTTGTCGATCGAGGATTCCACCGGCAACACGGCGTCTCCGCTGTTTCCGATCGACACCGCCGTGGAACGGCTGAAGGCAGCCCGCCGGGCGATCGACGACACGGGCGGCGATACACTGCTGATCGGCCGTGCCGAAAACTTCTTCGTCGGCGTGCCGGACCTCGACGATACGGTCGCGCGCCTGAAGGCCTATGCCGCCGCCGGAGCCGACTGCCTGTATGCGCCGGGCGTCCGTACGCGCGAACAGATCGAGGCAGTCGTCACCGCGGTGGCACCCAAGCCGGTGAACCTGCTGATCGGCTCGACCTCCGAATTCACGCTGCAGGACGTGGCGGCACTCGGCGTGCGGCGCATCAGCGTCGGCGGTGCGCTGGCGCGTGCGGCGTGGGGCGGATTCATGCGCGCTGCGCAGTCGCTGGTCGATGGCCGTTTCGACGGCTTTGCCGGTGCGGTGCCCGGCGCCCAGCTCAATGGGCTGTTCCGGAACCGCACGTGAAAGCCCGCCGCGGGTAACTATGCCTGTTTGCCCGCCTCGGTTTCCAGCTGCTGCCGCAGCTCCGTCTTCAGCACCTTGCCGTAATTGTTCTTCGGCAACGCGTCGACGAAACGGTAGCCGCGCGGCCGCTTGAAGCGCGCGATGCGCTGCAGGCACAGCGCGTCGAGATCGGCGGCGGCCAGCCGTTCTCCGGGCCGGACGACGACGAACGCGACCACCGTTTCGCCCCATTCCGGGTCGCTGCGTCCGACCACCGATGCCTCCGCCACCTGCGGATGCGCGAGCAGCACTTCCTCGATTTCGCGCGGATAAATGTTGGACCCGCCGGAAATGATCATGTCTTTGGAGCGGTCCTTCAGCGTCAGGTAACCGCTGTCGTCGAAACTGCCCATGTCGCCGGTGTAGAGCCAGCCGTCGCGCAACGCCGTCCGCGTCGCATCCGGGTTGTTCCAGTAGCCCGTCATCACGACGTCGCCGCGGCACACCACTTCGCCGATTTCGTCGGGCCGGGCTTCATGTCCGTCGCCGTTTACCGTGCGCACTTCGACGTCGGTGCGCGCAACGCCGACTGACGCCAGATGTTCGAGGTAGCGCGGCTGGCCTGCATCGACGTGATCCCTGCGCGCCAGCGCGGTGATCGTCATCGGCGCCTCGCCCTGACCGTAGATTTGAACCAGCTTCGGTCCCAGCGCCCGCAGCGCTTCCTGTGCGTCGGCCAGATACATCGGCGCGCCGCCGTAAACGATGGTTTTCAGGTTGCGGACGTCGGCGGTACCGAGTGCCGGCGCGCGTACCACGCGTTTGATCATCGTCGGTGCGAAAAAGAAACTGGCGCCCGGCCAGCGCGCGACCAGCTTGAGCGTTTCGTCCGGATCGAAGCCGCCGCTTTCCGGGATCACCTGGTTGGCACCCGCAGCAAGATGCGGCAGACCGTACAGTCCGGAGCCGTGCGACAGCGGCGCCGAATGAATCATCGTGTCGCGCGCAGCGACGGCATCGACGTCGACGAAATAATTCATGCTCATTGCCACCAGATTACGGTGCGACAGCATCGCGCCCTTGGGACGGCCGGTGGTGCCGGAGGTGTAGAACAGCCATGCGAGATCGTCCGGGCGGCCACTGTCGTAAAGTGACGCCGGCTCGCCGTTCAGCAGTGCGCGGTATTCCGCTGAACCGGTCGTGATCAGCGCATCCAGGCCATCGATGGCCCGGGATGCAATTGCCGATTCCACGTCGGACGAGCAGAAACACGCGCGCGCGCCGCTGTTTTCGATGATCCACGCGCATTCACGTGGGTGGAGCTTGGCGTTGATCGGTACCGCGACCAGCCCGGCGTGCCATGCCGCGTACAACACCTCCAGATAATGCGGCTGATTCTTCATGAACAGCGCGACGCGATCGCCCGGCGTGAGGCCGAGGCGGCCGCGCAGCGCCGCCGCCAGCACCGCCGCCCGCTGCGCCAGCTGGCGCTGGGTCAGCAGGACTTCCGTGCCCAGTGCGAGCGCGGGCGCTTCGCCGCGGATGCGCGCATTGCGGATGAGCCAGCGCGCGACGTTCATCGATCGGCGCGCCGGCGGGATGCGATTGGCGGGCGCGGCATCCTGTCCCGGATTCGGTACATCGGCCCCTCCTCGAACACGATCCGTTTTTGCATAAAAAAACGGGAAAGCCAGTATAGGCTTTCCCGCGTTTGATGTGAAAACTGCGCGCCGTCAGGCGGCCTGGGCGTCGATCACCGTGCGCATCTTCTGCATCGCCTTGGCTTCGATCTGGCGGATACGTTCCGCCGACACGCCGAATTCCGTGGCGAGATCGTGCAGCGTGGCGGTGTCCTTTTCCTGCAGCCAGCGCGCCTCGATGATGCGGCGGCTGCGGTCATCGAGGCGCCGCAGCGCCTGCTGCAGGCCGGCGTCGCGCAGACGCTCGGTTTGCTGAGCTTCGATCTGGCGTTCCGGCTCCGCATCCGCGTCCGCGGCCATGTAGGCGGCCGGCGCGACCACGTCTTCTTCGCTGTCACTGGCCGGCTCGAACGGCACGTCGCGTCCGCCAAGCCGGGTTTCCATTTCGACGACTTCGCTGGGCTTTACGCCAAGCTGGCGCGCCACCGCCCTGATTTCCTCATGTCCGAGGCTGTCGAGACGCTGCTTGAGGCTGCGCAGGTTGAAGAACAGCTTGCGTTGCCCCTTCGTCGTCGCGATTTTCACGATGCGCCAGTTGCGTAACACGAACTCATGAATTTCGGCACGGATCCAGTGTATTGCGAACGACACCAGACGCACGCCGCGTTCCGGATCGAAACGTTTCACCGCCTTCATCAGGCCGATGTTGCCTTCCTGGATCAGGTCCGCCTGCGGCAGGCCGTAGCCGAGGTAGCCGCGCGAGATCGCGACCACCACCCGCAGGTGCGATAGCACCAGTTGCCGCGCGGCTTCCAGATCTTCGCGATCGCGGAAACGGCGTGCCAGCCGGGTTTCTTCCTCCGGCGTCAGCAGCGGCAGGCTGTTGACGGTCTGGATGTAACTGTCCAGGCTGCCGACCACCGACGGGATCGATAATGCGTAGCTGTTTGCCATGGATTGATACTCCCTTCGTTGGCAGATTTTAGCACTCTTGAGATGAGAGTGCTAAAAGCGCCCGGAGTTCCCCGCCTGCAGTGCCGATATATACTTATAGTGTTTTGATTATTATATATAAATTTATTTTCTGGTCCAGTGCGGGTCGATACGGCGCAGGTGGCGTCCGACCGACAGCCATGCGCCGAGCCAGCCGAGGACGGCGGCAAAGGCGAGCAGGGTCAGGCTGTCAGACAGATCGGGCAACCGCAGCTGGAACTGGCTGCCATACAGTGCCGCCAGATGCGCAAGCTCATCATTGAGCAGCCAGAAACTGCCGGCAACGATGCCCAGCGCGACCGCGCCGCCGGTCAGTCCCTGCAGCGTGCCGTAATAAAGAAACGGACGGCGGATGAAGGTGTTGGTGGCGCCGATCAGCTTTGATACCTCGATTTCCTCGCGCCGCGTCAGAATCTGCAGCCGGATCGTGTTGAACGTCGCGGCGACCAGCGCGAACCCCAGCAGGCCGATCAGGATCAGCGCCGCCAGCCGGCCCAGCCGCAGCCCCGCGGCAAGCCGTTGCGCCCATAGTGCGTCGAGTTGCACGTGTTCGACCTTGGGCCAGCCCTTGAATTCGTCGCGCAATGCTTCCAGCACCCGTGGATCATGACCCTTTGCCTCGACGACGAACGCGTCCGGTAACGGGTTGTGGTCAAGGCTGGCAGTGACGCTGCCGAGGCTTGCGGTTTGCTGCAGCCGCTGCCACGCTTCATTGCGCGGAATGAAACGGAAGGTGCTTACTCGCTGTTCGTTTTTCAGACGGTCGCGAATCGTGGCGACGTCGTCCGCTGTCGCTGCGAGCGCCATGAACATGGTCAGTTGCGGATCGGAGCCGACGCGGGGTGACGCCAGCTGGACGTTGGCGACGATCGCATATAACCCGACCGGGAAGCTGAACGCGATACCGATTACCGCGATGTTGAGCAGGCTGCTGAGCGGATTGCCGAACAGCCGCCCGGTGCTCGAACCGAGCGCATGAAAGTGGTGCGCCAGCCATGCCCTCATGCGGCCAGCCTGCCGTGGTCGAGATTGACGATGCGCGGCTGCAGCTGCGTCGTGAGATTGGGATCGTGCGTTGCGATCAGCACCGTGACGCCGACCTGGTTGAACGACGCGAACAGTTCGCCGATGTCAGCCGAGTAGGCGGCGTCGAGGTTGCCGGTGGGCTCATCGGCGAGCAGGATCGCCGGCCGGTGCACCACCGCGCGTGCGATGCACAGCCGCTGCTGCTCGCCGCCGGAGAGCGTGATCGGCAGCGCCTTTTCGCGGCCCAGCAGCCCGACCTTGTCGAGCGCCGCGCGCACGCGGCGCACTGCTTCGCGGCGACGGTAGCCGGTGATGTGCAGCGGCAGCATCACGTTTTCGAGCACGTTGCGGTCGAACAGCAGCTTGTGGTCCTGAAAAATGAGGCCGAAATTGCGACGCAGGAACGGCAGCGTACGCGTGCTCAATTTGTTGAGATTCTGGCCGTTGACGGTCACGGTGCCGCTGCTCGGGCGTTCGATCGCGGCGATCAGTTTCAGCAACGTGCTCTTGCCGGCGCCCGAATGCCCGGTGATGAACACCAGCTCGCCAGGACTGACGTCGAGCGTGATGTTGTGCAGCGCCTGGTGGCCGCCCGGATAGCGCTTGTAGATGCGGTTGAGGGAGATCATTGGTGAAGCGTGAGGAGTGAGGAGTGAGGGGTGAGGCGTGACGTAACCAGTGGCCTCATTGCCCGGCGCGGGTTCTTCTCCTCACTCCTCACGCCTTACTCCTCACTCGAAAATAATGCGTCCACGAACTGTTCCGCATCGAACGGCCGCAGATCGTCCAGCTTTTCGCCGACACCGATAAAACGCAGTGGGATCGGGCTGTCTTCCTTGCCGGAACGCGCGTAGGCAATCGCTGCGATGACGCCGCCCTTGGCGGTGCCGTCGAGCTTGGTCAGCACCAGACCGGTGACGCCCAGCGCAGCATCGAACGCCTGCACCTGGGTCAGCGCGTTCTGTCCGGTACCGGCATCCAGCACCAGCAGCACTTCGTGCGGCGCCTCGGGCAGCGCTTTGCCGATCACGCGTTTCACTTTCTTGATTTCTTCCATCAGGTGCAGTTGCGTCGGCAGGCGCCCGGCGGTGTCCGCGAGCACGATGTCGATGCCGCGTGCCTGCGCCGCACGCACCGCGTCGTAGATCACCGCCGCCGAGTCGCCGGACTGCTGCGCAATCACCGTCACGCCGTTCTGTTCGCCCCATGCCGTCAATTGTTCGCGCGCCGCCGCGCGGAACGTGTCGCCGGCGGCGAGCAATACCGATTTGCCCTGTTTCTGGTAATAATTGGCGAGCTTTCCGATTGACGTGGTTTTGCCGGCGCCGTTGACACCGGCCAGCATGATCACGAACGGCCGCGCGCCGTCCACGTCGAGCGGCCGCACCAGCGGTTCCAGCAGCTCCAGCAGCGCCGCCTTGAGCGCGTCGGCGAGCTGGTCAGACTCGGTCAATTTGCCGCGCCTGACGCGTGCGCGCACGTCGTCGAGCAGAAACCGGGTTGCCGCGACGCCGATGTCGGATGTCAGCAGCACCGTCTCCAGTTCCTCGAACAGCGCTTCGTCGATGCGCGCGTGTGAACGGAACAGCCCTGTCAGCCGTCCGCCCAGTTGCGCGCGCGTGCGCGACAGGCCGTGCTTGAGCCGCGACATCCAGCCGGCGTCTTCGGATTTGCCGGATTTGGATTTGAGAAAGCCGAGCATGGAGAGATATCGAAAGCGGGGATTGTCGGCTGCCGACGGAAAAAAAACCAGTGCGGCATCCTTTGTTACAATTCTAATGGCAATGCCAGCCACGGACCAGCCCGACACACAGGAACTCCGCCCTTGAACAGTCTGCGCGGCCATTCATATTCGATCCCGCCCTCAGTGCGCATCCGGGTATTGCTGATGCTGATGCTAAGCTGCCTGCTGCTGGCGGCCAATGCCCGGGGCGCGGATAGCGACGGCACCGACATCCGGCTGTCAAACGGCATGCGCGTGATCTTCAAGCCCGATCACCGTTCGCCGGTCGCGGTTTCGCTGCTGTGCTACCGCGTCGGAAGCATGGACGAGTTCAACGGCACCACCGGCGTTGCGCATGCGCTGGAGCACATGATGTTCAAGGGCACGCCGGAGGTGCCGGCAGGCCAGTTTTCGCGACTGATCTCCGCCGCCGGCGGACGCGAGAACGCGTTCACCGGCAAGGACGCCACCTGCTATTTCGAGATGCTGCAGAAATCGAAACTGGATCTTGCGCTCAAGCTGGAGGCGGATCGCATGACGCACCTGACGCTCGCGGCGTCCGATTTCGCCGAAGAAATCAAGGTGGTGATGGAAGAGCGGCGAATGCGCACCGACGACCAGCCGCATGCGCTGGTTTACGAACACCTGATGGCGGCGGCGTTCATGGCCAACCCGTATCGCCGGCCGGTGATCGGCTGGATGAACGATCTCGAGCATCTGCGCATTCAGGACGTACGTCATTTCTATCATGAATGGTACGCGCCGGACAATGCCGTACTGGTGATCGCCGGCGATTTCAAGCCGGATGACGCGTTCGCACGGGCACGCCGCTATTTTGGCGACATCAAGTCGCGCAAGCTGCCGCTGCGCAAGCCGCAGGTCGAGCCGCCGCAGCGCGGCATCCGGCGCATTGCGGTGAAAGCGCCGGCGGAGCTGCCGTTTCTGCTGATGGGCTGGCATGTGCCGGTGCTGCGCGACGCCAGGACCGACTGGGAGCCGTACGCGCTCGACGTGCTGGTGGGGGTGCTCGACGGCAATGGCGCAGCGCGGCTGCCGCGCATCCTGGTGAAGGAGAACGGCGTCGCGAACGACGTCGATGCCGGTTACAGCGACACCTCGCGCGGCCCCGGCATGTTTTACGTGAGCGCGACGCCGGCGATCGGCAAGACGGTGCCGCAGACCGAAGTCGCGGTGCGTGCGCTGCTGCAGCGGCTGATCGACAACGGCATCACGCCTGACGAGCTGGCACGCGTCAAGGCGCAGGTCGTCGCCGACCAAGTGTACGCACGCGATTCCATCTTTTTCCAGGCACGCCAGATCGCGATGACCGAAATGGCCGGCATTCCGTACACCACGCTCGATCTGCAGATCGAAAAGCTCAAGCAGGTGACCGCCGAGCAGGTGCAACAGGTCGCCAAAAAATATCTGAAGGACGACAACCTGACGCTTGCCTATCTTGTGCCGCAACCGCTGCATGGACGCAAGCCGGCGCCGCCGCACGGAATTCCGCATGAAGTTCACTAGCGTTGCGAAATTCATCGTTGCGGCGGCACTGTGCGCCGCGGGCCCGGTGTGGGCAATGCCGGCTATCCAGCAGTGGCACACCGCAAATGGCGCGCGCGTGTTGTTCGTGCAGAACAAGGATCTGCCGATTCTCGACGTCAGCATCGATTTTCCGGCCGGGTCCGGCTACGATACCGCCGAAAAATCGGGCCTCGCCAATATGACGCAGCATATGCTGCGGCTTGGTGCCGGCGGCATGAGCGAGGACGACATTTCACGCAAGCTGGCCGACATTGGCGCCGAACTGTCCGGCCGCTTCGATCGGGACCGGGCGGGGCTCGCATTGCGTACGCTCGCGGATGCGTCGATACGGAAACAGGCGCTCGACGTTTTCACCCGCGTGCTGACGCAGCCGGAATTTCCGGAGTCGGTATTCAAGCGTGAGCGCGGCAGGCTTATCGCCGCGATCGAGGACGCCGACACGCGGCCCGGAACGATCGCAAGCCGGACCTTCGTCCAGTTGGTCTATCCCGATCACCCGTACGGATTGCGCGGGGTCGGCGAGCCGGCGGCGCTGCGCAAGCTGACGCGTGACGACCTGGTGCACTTTTACACGGCGCACTACACTGCCAGGCATGCAGTGATCGCGATCGTCGGCGACGTCACGCTCGACGACGCGCAGGCGATCGCCGAGCGGATGACGCGCGGCCTGCCGGCCGGCAGCGCGCAGGCGCCGGTCATTTCGCCGGTGCATGATCTTGCCGCGGCCGAGACGCGCATGATTCCGCATCCGGCCTCGCAGGCTCATATTCTGATTGGTTGTCCCGGCATCGCGCGCAGCGACCCCGACTACTTTCCGCTGCTGGTCGGCAACTTCGTGCTCGGGGGCGGCGGTTTCGTTTCCCGTCTGACCGATGAAGTGCGTGACAAGCGCGGCCTCGCGTACAGTGTCTACAGCTATTTCGAGCCGTTGCAGCGGCGCGGACCGTTCGTGATCGGCATGCAGACCCGCAAGAACCAGGTGAAGGAGGCACTCACCGTGGTGCGCGACACGTTGCGCAAGTTCATCGCGGACGGACCGACTGCGGCCGAGGTCAAGGCGGCGCAGGATAACCTGATCGGCGGCTTTCCGCTGCGCATCGACAGCAACCGCAAGATTCTCGAATATCTGGGTGTGATCGGGTTCTATGACCTGCCGCTGACTTATCTCGACGATTTCCGGGAGCACGTCGAGGCGGTGAGCATTGCCGACATCAAGCGGGCATTCGCGCGCCACGTCGACCCCGACAAGCTGGTGACCGTTGTGGTGGGTGCCGCGCCCAGCGCAGGCAAATCGCCATCGCAAAAGTAAACGGTGACGGCCGGGACGCCGGATCCTGTCCCGGAAAAATCATGGAACGCAACCGGGTACGCATCATCGGCGGCGCCTGGCGCAGCCGCGTCATTCATTTTCCGGCACGCCCGGATCTGCGGCCGACGCCGGACCGCGTGCGCGAAACGCTGTTCAACTGGCTGGGCCAGGATCTGGGTGGCCGGCGCTGTCTGGATCTGTTTGCCGGCAGCGGTGCGCTCGGTTTCGAGGCGGCGTCACGCGGTGCCGCGCACGTGATGATGATCGAGCGCGATGCGCAGGTCTGCCGTGCACTGCAAGCCAACGCCCGCCTGCTGGATGCCCGCACAGTGGAAGTGGTGAGGGCAGATGGGCTAGAATTTGCTGCCGTCGGCGATGCGCGCTATGACGTGGTGTTCCTTGATCCGCCATTTGGCGCGGACGTGCTGCCGCGGCTGCTGCGGCTGCTGCCGCCGCGATTGGCGCGCGCGGCGCTGGTGTACGTCGAGAGTCCGGTGATACTGCAGCCCGAAACGGGCTGGACAGTGTGGCGTAACGGACGCGCCGGACACGTCAACTATCATTTGCTGCAATGGAATCCGGATGAATAATACTGCGGTCTACCCCGGAACGTTTGATCCCATCACGCTGGGGCACGAAGATCTGGTACGGCGCGCCGCACGACTGTTCGATGATGTCATTCTTGCCGTGGCCGACAGCCGTGCCAAGGGCACGTTCTTCACGCTCGAGGAGCGCGTTGCGATGGCGCGCGAGGTTGTGGCCGATATCCCGAACGTCAAGGTGGTGGGGTTTTCCGACCTGCTGATGAAATTCGTGCGCAAGCACGGCGCGCGCGTGGTGATTCGCGGACTGCGCGCGGTGTCGGACTTCGAATACGAGTTTCAGCTCGCCGGCATGAACCGTGACCTGTATCCCGACGTCGAAACGGTATTCCTGACACCGGGCGAACAGTACATGTTCATTTCAGCAACGATCGTGCGCGAAATCGCAGTGCTCGGCGGCGAGGTGAGCAAGTTCGTGCAGCCGCAGGTGGGCGAGCGGCTGCGGGCGAAAATCCGGCAGATGGGCGGCTAACAGGCTGTTTAAAGGAACCATCAGATGGCCTTGATCATTACTGATGAATGCATCAACTGCGACGTGTGCGAGCCGGAGTGCCCGAACGACGCGATCTCGCAGGGCGAGGAAATTTACGTGATCGACCCGGCGCGTTGCACTGAATGCGTCGGGCATTTCGACGAGCCGCAATGCCAGAAGGTATGCCCGGTCGACTGCATTCCGCTGCATCCGGATTATCAGGAAACCAGAGAAACGCTCTACCAGAAGTTCCTGAAGCTGTATCCTCAGAAAGAAACGGCGGGCTGACGGGGCGGGGCACAGTGAAACAGCACGAGCCGGCCGTCGCCATCATCGGCGGCGGCATCATGGGCGGCGACATCGCGACGATTTTTGCCGCCGGCGGCTGGACCGTTCACGTGATGAGCCCGTCGGCCGCCACCCGCGCCAGGCTGCCGGCGCGCGTTGCGGCCGGCGTGGTGAAACTCGGGGTGCCATCAGCGAATGCCGATCGGCTTCACGTTCACGCACGGCTGGAAGACATGGCGTGGTCCGACATCGAGCTGGTGATCGAAAGCGCAACCGAGGATCTGGCGCTGAAGCGGCGGCTGTTCGCGCAACTCGAAACACTGGCGTGCGCCGACGTTCCGCTCGCGACCAACACGTCTGCATTGCCGATCGGCGACATCGGCGGCGCGCTGAAAACACGGGCGCGGATCGCCGGGCTGCATTTCTTCATGCCGGCATACCTGGTGCCGCTGGTCGAAGTGGTACGTGCCGATTTCACCGACGCTGCGATTGCCGATCGCCTCGAACAGGTGATGAAAACGCTCGGCAAGATGCCGATCCGCGTCAACCGCGACATTCCCGGTTTTGTCGGCAACCGCCTGCAGCATGCACTGATGCGCGAAGCGCTGTCGCTGGTCGCCGATGGCGTGGCGTCGCCTGAAGCAGTGGACACTGCAGTGCGCTTCGGCTTCGGCTTTCGCTTCATCGCCTGCGGGCCGATGCTGCAGAAGGAAATGTCCGGCTGGGATACCAACGTGCAGGCCGCGGCATCGGTCTACCCTAGCCTCAATAATGATCGCAAGCCGATTGCGATGTTCAGCGACATGGTGGCACGCGGCGACGTCGGAATGAAGGCGGGGCGCGGCGTGTGGACCTGGACCGAGGCGTCGGCCGCCCGCGAAAAGGCACGCTACGAAAAAGCGCTGCAGGCGGGCCTCGAAATCCTGCGTGCTGAACTGTCTCAATCCGCCGCCGGTGCGGCGGCTGACGGCACGCCGGAATCCGGTTGAATCAGCGCGGATTCGCGTTCCGTTGCGGCGCTGCTCCGGCTGCTGATTTACCGGCTGTCGCGGGCACGGCAGGCGGCGTCTGCCAGCCGCCGCCCAACGCCGTGTAGAGGCGGACGATTGCCGAGAGTTGCGCCTGGCGCATCTGCGCCGCCGCCAGTTCGGAGTTGAACAGCGTGCGCTCGGCATCCAGCACCGTCAGATAGGCGGTCGCGCCGTTCTGGTACTGCAGGTTCGCCAATTTGAGCGTGCGTTGCAGCGTCTTGACCTGCGCCTGCTGTGCCGCGTATTGCTGGCGTGTGGTACGGACGGCGACCAGTGCGCTGTCCACGTCCGCGAATGCCGTTTCAACCTCAGATAGAACTGCGGCGCCTGCCGGTGCGCCCGTGAAACGGCTCTTGCTCCAGACGCTGCTGTAGCGCGGGAACGTTCGGATTCGAGCGGACATCGGGATGTTGATGTTCTACATTAAAACGGAAAAAGCGGCGGCAGGCACAACCCTGCCGGGAATTTGGCGCAAGCGTGCGGTAGGTCACGGTCGCGCAACGGCGAACGTAGTACAATTGCAATACCGCCGGAGTCCCGGCCTCGGCTGCCATTCTGGGGAATTACCATGACCGATCTTTCTTCCGGCCGCGATGCACGGCTTGCCTCCGCCGGCGCGCGCTTCCGTGCGGCGCTGGCTGCCGAGAAGCCGCTGCAGATCGTCGGCGCCATCAACGCCTACCATGCGCGGCTGGCGCAGCGTACCGGCTATCGTGCGATCTATCTGTCGGGCGGCGGCGTCGCGGCGGCGTCGCTGGGGTTGCCGGACCTCGGCATCAGCACGCTGGACGACGTGCTGACCGACGTGCGGCGCATCACCGACACCTGCGATCTGCCGCTGCTGGTCGATGCCGACACCGGCTTCGGCGCCAGCGCGTTCAACGTTGCGCGCACCGTGAAATCGCTGATCAAGTTCGGCGCGGCGGCGATGCACATCGAGGACCAGGTGGGCGCCAAGCGCTGCGGTCACCGACCCAACAAGGAACTGGTGTCGCAGCAAGAGATGGTGGATCGCATCAAGGCGGCGGTCGATGCCAAGACCGATCCTGATTTTGTGGTGATGGCGCGCACCGACGCACTGGCGGTCGAAGGGCTGCAGGCGGCAATCGACCGCGCGTCGGCCTGTGTCGAGGCCGGCGCCGACATGATTTTTCCGGAGGCGATGACGGAACTGGCGATGTACGAGCAATTCGCCCGTGCGGTGAAAGTGCCGGTGCTGGCCAACATCACTGAATTCGGCCGCACGCCGCTCTATACGGTGCAGGAACTGGCCGGTGCCGGCGTGGCGATGGCACTTTATCCGCTGTCGGCGTTTCGCGCGATGAACGCGGCGGCGCTCAGGGTTTACGAAACGCTGCGCCGCGATGGCACGCAAAAAGCGGTGCTTGACGCGATGCAGACGCGTGACCAGCTTTATGACTACCTCGACTATCACGCGTTCGAAGAGCGGCTCGACACGCTGTTCGCGCGTGACAAGCCGGCTCAGCCCAAATAACGTCCGGTGCACGCCTCGTGTGCGCCTGATAATTGACGCAAGTCACTGAATCGCAACGTGTACATTGTGTTCCGCGGCGGTGAGCCTATATAATGGGCGACTCATTTCGCGGCTCGTGGCATGCATTTATTCGCTTTCGGCATCAACCATCGCACCGCACCGCTCTCGGTGCGCGAGCGGGTGGTGTTTCACGCCGAAAAACTGAGCGACGCGCTGCGCCAGCTGGTGGATCGGCGGCCGGTGCGCGAAGCGGCGATCGTCTCCACTTGCAATCGCACCGAAATCTACTGCAGCGCCGCCGATCCGCGTCCGGCAATCGACTGGATGGCCGACTATCACAAGCTGAAGCCGCAGCAGATCGAGCCCTATCTCTACACGCTGCCGCGGGAGCAGGCGGTCAAGCACGCGTTCCGGGTGGCCAGCGGACTCGATTCGATGGTGCTCGGCGAGACCCAGATTCTGGGACAGTTCAAGGATGCGATGCGCTCGGCAGAGCAGGCCGGCACGCTGGGGCTGCTGCTGAACAAGCTGTTCCAGCATACATTTTCAGTGGCGAAGGCGGTACGCACCCATACCGACATCGGCGCCAGCAAGGTGTCGGTGGCATCGTGCGCGGTGCGGCTTGCCGAGCGCATCTATCCCAGTATCGGCGATCAGCGCGTGCTGTTCACCGGCGCCGGCGAGATGATCGAGCTCGCCGCGGCGCACTTTGCCGCGCACGCGCCGCGCGCGATGACGTTCGCGAACCGCACGCTGCAGCGCGCACAGGAACTGGCGCTGCGCTTCAACGGCACTGCGATCAGCCTCAACGATCTGCCGGCGCAGCTCGCGCAGCATGATATCGTCGTTGCATCGACCGCCAGCCAGCTGCCGATCATCGGCAAGGGCCTGGTCGAGCGTGCGATCCGCGCCCGCAAGCACCGCCCGATGCTGATGCTCGATCTGGCCGTGCCGCGCGATATCGAGGCCGAAGTGGCCGGACTTGATGACGTTTTTCTGTACACCATCGACGAGCTCGGGCGCATCGCGGACGAAGGTTTGCGTGAGCGCCAGGCGGCGGTGGTGCAGGCGGAATCGATCATCGATACCCAGGTCGCCGACTTCATGGGCTGGGTCGAAGGGCGCGAGGCGGTGCCGGCAATCCGTGCGCTGCGCGACACCGCCGAGCGTTTTCGCCGTCACGAGGTTGACCGCGCGCTGCGCCAGCTGGCCCGCGGCGATAATCCGCAGCAGGTAATGGAACAACTGTCACGCGGGCTCACCAACAAATTCATGCACGTGCCGACACGGGCGCTGAGTCAGGCACGCGGTGACGAGCGCCGGTCGATGGCCAGTCTTCTGCACCGTCTGTTTCAAATCAATCCGCCGGAATGAAACGATCCATAGCGGTCAAGCTGGGGCAGCTCGAAGGCCGCCTCGCCGAACTCGATCATCTGCTGAGCGCCGAAAATGCGACGGCGGACATGGACAGCTATCGCCGGCTGTCGCGCGAGCACGCCGAAATCGCGCCGGTGGTCGAACTCTATCGTGCGTATCGCGCGAAGGCGGACGACGTGCACGCGGCGCGCAACATGATCGCCGATCCCGAGCTGCGCGAGTTCGCCGAAGCCGAAATGCATGAAAGCCGCGAGCGCATGGCGCAGATCGAGCACGAGCTGCAGCGCCAGTTGCTGCCGAAGGATCCGAACGACGAGCGCAATATTTTCGTCGAAATCCGCGCCGGCACCGGCGGCGACGAGTCGGCGCTGTTCGCCGGTGCACTGTTCCGGATGTACGCGCGATTCGCGGAACGCAACCGCTGGCAGGTCGAAATCATGTCGCAGAGCCCGGCCGGACTGGGCGGCTACAAGGAAGTCATCGCGCGCATCGCCGGCCACGGTGCCTATTCGAAGCTCAAGTTCGAATCCGGCGGTCATCGCGTGCAGCGGGTGCCGGTGACCGAGACGCAGGGGCGTATCCACACCTCGGCGTGCACGGTGGCGGTGATGCCGGAAGCCGACGAGATCAGCAACGTGGTGCTGAATCCGGCCGACCTGCGCATCGACACGTTCCGCGCGTCGGGCGCCGGCGGCCAGCACATCAACAAGACCGACTCGGCGGTGCGGGTCACGCACGTGCCGACCGGCATCGCCGTCGAATGCCAGGATGACCGCTCGCAGCACAAGAACAAGGCACGCGCGCTGGCCGTGCTCGCCGCGCGCATCACCGACCTGCAGCTGCGCGAGCAGCGTGCGAAAATGGCGGCGACGCGCAAATCGCTGATCGGCAGCGGCGACCGCTCCGAGCGCATCCGCACCTACAATTTCCCGCAGGGACGCGTCACCGACCACCGCATCAATCTCACGCTTTACAAGATCAACGACATCATGGACGGCGACCTGTTCGAGCTGACGTCGGCGCTGATGGCCGAGCACCAGGCGGAACAGCTGGCGGCGCTGGCCGAGGAACCGCAGGTCACCTGACGTGGCGGTAAATGATACGGCATTGCGGCCGACCGTCGCGGAGGCGCTGAACGCCGCTGCGACGGCGATCGGCGCTGCGAACGCGCGGGTACTGCTGTCGCATCTGCTGGCATGCACACCGGCGTTTCTGGTTGCGCATCCCGGGCATGAATTGTCGGACGATGACGCGCGGTGCTACGCCGGGCTGGTCACGCGGCGCGTTGCCGGAGAGCCGGTCGCCTACATCACCGGTGAGCGCGAGTTCTACAGTTTGTCATTCGCGGTAACGCCGGCCGTGCTGATTCCGCGACCGGAAACCGAACTGCTGGTCGACGTCGTGCTTGAGCGCATCGTACCGCATAGTGATTGCCGCGTGCTCGATCTCGGCACTGGCAGTGGCGCAGTGGCGTTGAGCGTAGCGCGCCAGCGGCCGCGCGTACATGTCGTGGCGATCGACGCCAGCGAGGCTGCGCTGCAGATTGCGCGCACGAACGCGCGGCGGCTCGCGGTAGCGAACGTTGAGTTTCGTCACGGCGACTGGTATCGGGGTCTCGGTGATCACAAGTTCGACGCGATCATTGCGAATCCGCCGTACGTCGCCGAACGCGATCCGCATCTGATGCAAGGCGATCTGCGGTTCGAGCCGCGCGCCGCACTGACGGCCGGCGACGACGGGCTGAGTTGCATCCGCCATATCATTGCAGGCGCGGCGGCGCACCTGTCGCCCGGCGGCTGGCTCGCCTTCGAGCATGGTTACGATCAGGCGGCAGCGTGCCGCGCGCTGCTTGACGAGGCCGGCTTTCGCGACATCGTTGCACGGCGCGATCTCGCCGGCATCGAGCGCGTCACCGCCGGCCATTCTGTTTGAGCGGGAAGCCGTGTGGCGAAGGGCGAAACCGAATGTAATCCGCGGTTGCGCGCTTGACGCCCGTGACGCGGAACCAGTAAACTTAATACCTGACTTTTTAACTCGGGAATTTACGGAGCAACCATGGCTGTTCAGGATGTCATAAAGGACCAGGTAACGAAGAACCGGGTCGTACTGTATATGAAGGGATCGCCCGATTTTCCGCAGTGCGGGTTCAGCGCGAACGCGGTACGGATCCTGCGCGCGTGCGGCGCGGACAATTTCTTTTCCGTCGATGTGCTGCAGAATCCCGAGCTCCGCCAAGGCATCAAGGAATACGCGAACTGGCCGACGATTCCGCAGCTTTACGTGGATGGAGCGTTCGTCGGCGGCTCCGACATCCTGACCGAGATGTACCAGAACGGCGAGCTGCAGAAGCTGCTGCAGAAAGCTGCTTGAGCGCTCCTCAGGAGGGCCCGGAACTTCTGTACGAAGTTCGCGACGGTATCGGCTACATCACGTTCAACCGGCCGCAGGCGCGCAATGCGCTGACGTTCGCGATGTACGAGCGGCTCGCCGAGATCTGCAACGCCGCCGGCGACGACCGCTCACTGCGCGCACTGCTGCTGACCGGCGCCGGCGACAAGGCGTTCGCCGCGGGCACGGACATTTCGCAATTTCGTGCGTTCACCAAACCCGAAGATGCACTGGAATACGAGGCGCGCATTGACCGTGTGCTGGGTGCGCTGGAGCAATGCCGCGTGCCGACCGTCGCGGCGGTCGCCGGTGCATGCACCGGCGGTGGCGCCGGCATCGCGGCGTGCTGCGATCTGCGCATCGGCGCCGCCAATGCGCGGTTCGGATTGCCGATTGCGCGCACGCTCGGCAACTGTCTGTCGCCCGCCAATTACGCGCGCTTCGCCGCGCTGATCGGCCCGGCGAAGGTCAAGGAAATCATCTTCACCGCGCGGCTGATCGAAGCGCGCGAAGCACTTGCGCTTGGTCTGCTGAGCGAAGTGGTCGAGGACACGGCGGCGCTGGCGGCGCGCGCCGAAGAGCTGGTGCGGCTGGTGGCGGGACACGCGCCGCTGACGCTGCGGGCGACGAAGGAAGCATTGCGCCGATTGCAGAATCGCATCGCACCGGAAGAGGGCCACGACCTGGTGCTGATGTGCTACATGAGCCGCGATTTCCGCGAGGGCATGGACGCTTTTCTCAACAAGCGCAAGCCGCAGTGGACGGGCGCCTGATTACGGATAAAGGCGATAACCGCAAAGGCGCAAAGGATACGCAAAGGAAAACCAGATTCAAGTAAGAAGTTCTTTGCGGCTTTTCTTTGCGCCTTGGCGGTCAGGGTTTTTCGTTTGTTCCCGTGAGCGTCATGCGCGCCACTTCGGCAACGTGCAGCGCGCGCCGTCCGGTGCATTGTGCGATCTGTTCGCGGCAACTGTAGCCATTGGCGACGATCAGCGTATCCGGAGCGGCGGCGCGCACCGCCGGCAGCAGCACTTGTTCACCAACCTTGATCGAGATGTCGTAATGATCAGGGTTGAAACCGAATGATCCCGCCATACCGCAGCAGCCGGAATCGAGCAGCTTGAAATCCACCCCCAGCTTTTCCAGCAGGCGCGCCTCCGAGTTCATGCCCCACAGCGCTTTCTGGTGACAGTGGCCGTGCACGACCGCGTGTTCGCCGAGCGGCCGTGGCGGCTGCCAGCCGCTGGCGAGGATGAAATCGCTGAACGCGTGCACCGATTCGCTGAGCCGGCGCGCGACGGCATCGTCCGGAAACAGGTTCAGCAGCTCATCCTTGAACACCGCGACGCACGCCGGCTCCAGCCCGATGATGGGCACGCCGGCAGCAATGTCGGATGCCAGCGTGCGCATGATCTGCTGCAACTGGCGTCTGGCGGTGTCGAGCATGCCGAAGTCATAGAGCGGCCGGCCGCAGCACAGCGGTGCGTGCGGCACCGTTACCCGATAACCGGCTGCCTCCAGCACGTCGGCTGCGGCCAGCGCGGTTTCGGGATGGAAATAATTGTTGAACGTGTCGGCCCACAAGATGACGCGCCGGTTATCGTTGCCGCGGCTCGCACGCTTTACGAATTGCTTTTTGAATGAGCACGGCGCGAACTGCGGCACCGTGCGTTCACGCGCGATGCCGGCCAGCCGCTTGGCGATCGCAGACAGTCCCGGCGTTTGCGTCACGAAGTTGACCAGCCACGGCACGTGCGACGCGAGTCGCGCCCAACGCTGGATCAGACCCATCGAGTACGCCTGTCGCGGGCGCAGCCGGCCCTCGTAGTAATGCGACAGAAATTCCGCCTTGTAGGTCGCCATGTCGACCTGTACCGGACAGTCGCCCTTGCAGCCCTTGCATGCAAGGCACAGGTCGAGCGCATCCTTCACCGCCTCGTTCTGCCACAGCCCGGTCAGCGACTCGCCGCGTATCATCTCCGACAGCAACCGTGCGCGGCCGCGCGTCGAATATTTTTCCTCGCCGGTCGCGCGATAGCTCGGACACATCGTCGCATTGCGGGTATTGCGGCATTTGCCGATGCCGTGACAGCGCTCGGTGGCGTGCGCAAAACTGCCGAAGTCGTTCGCAAATGAAAAGTGCGTCGCCGGCTGCAGCGGCTTGTAGTCCGGTCCGTAGCGCAGGTTCTGGTCGACACGGTAGGGGTCGATCACCTTGCCCGGATTCATTTTGTTCTGCGGATCCCACAGCCGCTTGAATTCACGGAACGCCTGCATGATCTCGGGCGAGTACATGCGCGGCAGGAATTCCGCGCGCGCCTGGCCGTCGCCGTGCTCGCCCGAAATCGAGCCGCCGTATTTCACGACCAGGTCGGTGCTTTCGGCGAGGAAATTGCGGAAATGCGCGACGCCCTGCGACGTGCGGAAGTCGAACGTGATGCGGCCGTGGATGCAGCCGTCGCCGAAGTGGCCGTAGAGCGAGCAGCGGTAGTGGTACTTGTCGAGCAACTTGCGGAATTCGCGCAGGTAATCGCCGACCCGATGTGGATCGACCGCCGCGTCCTCCCAGCCGGCATGCGGTTCCACCGGCTCGCCGGGTACCGCGTTGCAGGCGCCGGCGCCGACTTCACGGATTGCCCACACCTTGCGCACGTCCTGTGCCGCGGGATGGAAGCGGACGTCGGACAGCGCGCCCGCCGCCCGTTCCGATGCGATCAGCCGCTGTGCGATTTCCGCCGCCTCGTCGGGCGTGTCGGCGCCGATTTCGGTGAGCAGCCACGCGCCGCACGCCGGCAGCAGCGCGATGTCGTCGAGTGATTGGCGCTTGCGCTTCATGTCCTCGATCATCGCCTGGTCGAGCCCTTCGAGCGCCACCGGTTTGTGTTCCAGCACGAACGGCGTGCGGTCGCCGGCAATGTAGATGTCGGGATAACCGAGCACCACCATCACCCGCACCGGCGGACTGTAGACCAGCTTCGCTTTCGCATGCAGCACGGTGACGCAGGTGCCCTCGGTGCCGACCAGCGCGCGTGCGACGTCGAAGCCGTTTTCCGGCAGCAGTGCATCGAGGTTGTAGCCCGACACGCGGCGCCTGATCTTCGGAAATTGCGCACGCACCAGCTCGCCGTAGCGGTCGCGGATAGCCTTGAGTCCGGCGTAAATTTCGCCGCGCCTGCCGCCTGCGGCGATGATTGCTTCCAGCTCGGCTTCCGGCGTCGGCCCGACCCACATGCGCAACCCGTCGTAGGTCAGAACTTCCAGTGCCTCGATGTTCTCGACCGTCTTGCCGGCCATCACCGAATGCGCGCCGCAGGAGTTGTTGCCGATCATGCCGCCCAGCGTGCAGCGGCTGTGCGTCGCCGGGTCGGGCCCGAACGTCAGCCGGTGCACTTCGGCCGCGTCGCGCAGACGATCGCACACCACGCCCGGCTCGACGATCGCGAGCCGCGTCTGCGGATCGACCGATACGATGCGGTTCAGGTATTTCGACGCGTCGTGCACCACCGCCGCGTTGCAGGTCTGGCCGCACAGGCTGGTGCCGGTGCCGCGCGTCAGCACCGGTGCGCCGAATTCACGGCACACGGCAATACTCGCCGCAAGCGCTTCGACGGTATGCGGCACCACCACGCCGATCGGTAGTTGACGGTAGTTCGAAGCGTCGCTCGCATACAGCGCCCGGCTGCCGTGATCGAAACGGATCTCGCCGGGCACCGTGCGTTCGAGCGCTTGCGCCAGCGCCGTGGCGTCGAGCGGAGATGCGGACGTTGCTGGCGCCGCGGAATCAAGTGGCGGGGACATGCCTTCTCCGGAGTAAGCTGAACGGTCGCGCGCGCCAAATGTGCGCGACGCGAAATTTTTTATTTTACCTTCAAATACGATTCATTCTGTGCCAAACAGTGTCTGTGACAGCTGGATGGCGGCGGCACGCAGTTTCGGCACGTGGCTCAGCGCCTGTTCGAACGACAGGCGGCCGATCGGGCCGTGCACCGCGAGCGCGGCGCAGATGCGGTTGCGGCGATCGTGGATCGGCACCGAGACCGCGACCAGGCCCGCCAGGAATTCCTCGTTGTCGGTGCCGACTTTCTGGGCGCGGATGCGCAGCAGCTCGGCTTCCAGGCGCTCGGGATCGGTGAACGTGTTCGGCGTATGCGCCTTCAGGTTGAGCGTGCTGATCAGCCGGTGGCGGCGCGCGGCCGGCAGCTGGCTGAGAAAGAGCTTGCCGGTCGCGGTGCAGTGCAGCGGCACGCGCGACCCGGGTTGAAAGTGCACTCTGAGCGGCCAGTCGGCCTCGACGCGATCGATATAGATGATCTCGTTCTGGTCCATCATGTTGAAGTTGCAGGTCTCTTTGATGCGGTCGACCAGTCCCTGCAGAATCGCGTGACGCACCGCGCGCTGCGCCGAATTGCGTAGCGCGTTGATCGCGAGATCGGTCAGCCCGCGTCCGGCCGCGAAGCGCTTGCTGTCCGGTTCGCGCTGCAGAATGCCCTGATGCCACAGCGACATCACGAGGCGGTGCACGGTGGCTTTCGGCAGGTCGAGCTGTTCAGTGAGATCCGCGATCGACAGCGGCTTGTCTGACGCGGCGATTAGTTCAATTATGGCGAGTGCGCGCGTTACCGCCGACCCGCCGTCTGCTGCAGTCATGATGATGGTCTTCGTTTCCTCCGGCTGGTTCGCGCTGATGATAACGCACCTTCAGCGTCGGATCATACCGATGCTCGATCCTGACCACAGCACAATCGCGACTGCGTTACCAGCAGTGCTACGCGCAGTATCGGCGCAAAAACCACTGTGTCCGGCACTCCGTGAAGCGCCGCGCAGCGGGTTTGTCGCCAATTGGACGCATGCTCCAGTTGACGGACTTATACAAAGCCGGAGACCGACATTACCGTTGGCAATGAAAACTAGGGCCGCTCAAGTCGACGCATTCAGCTTTTAGTGGGCTGCGTAGACTGCAGGTAGATGCGGACGGGCGACTTCGCCATCGTCCTTCCTCGATGATGAGAGCTTACGCCGCGTCCGCACCATGGTCCGTCTGTCCATATAGTTCTCGCTGGTACGTCTCTGGAATAGTCAATAGCACAGCGAAGCTGATCGCCGCGACGATGACCATGTAGGCGGCAAACGCCCACGGTTTTCCACCCGTTGCGTCGATGAGCGATGCACCGATGAGCGGTGTCAGGCCGCTCGCGTAGATTCCGGAGAACTGGTAGACGGATCCGACTCCCGTGTATCGGACTTCTGTGTCGAATAGTTCGGCCCAAAACGCGGCCAGGGGACCGTAGATTGCCGAATAGATAACGCCCAAACCGACTGCGATACTAATCCAGATCCACGTGGTTTCTCCGGTGCGCATCAGGGCAAAGGAAGGGAAGATGAACAAGGCAATACCCACCACGCCTGCGCCGTAGATACGTTTCCGACCAAATCGGTCCGACAGGTGCCCAAATAGGATGGTGCACACCGCACCGACCGCTGCACCGATCACAATTCCGTTCAGTACGGTGGTGCGCGAGGCGCCGACGGCCCCGACGGCGTAGGTAATCGCCACTACAGCGTACGCGTTGAATGTCAATCCTTCGATCCACCGGATACCCATGCCCTGGAGGAGCTGTCGCGGGTGGCTTTTCAGGACCGCAATGAAGGGTACCTTCTTTTGCGCCTGGGCCTTCTTGATGGCCTGGAATACGGGCGTCTCATCAATCTTTAACCGCACGTACAAGCCGATCGCAACCAGGACGATCGTTGACAGGAACGCGATTCTCCAGCCCCAGGCTATGAAGTCATTTTTAGGCAGCAGAGTCAGCAAGCTGAACATCCCTGATGCCATCAGCAGCCCTATAGGAACGCCGTCTTGAGTGAAACTTCCGAATAACCCACGGCGTTGCTTGGGAGCGTACTCGATCGCCAGCAGAGCCGCGCCGCCATATTCTCCGCCAACTCCGATCCCTTGAAAGATGCGCATGATGATCAGCAAGATGGGTGCCCATAAGCCAATACTGTTGTATGTTGGAAGCAGCCCAATGATGAATGTCGCGACGCCCATGATCACCAGCGTGAGGATCAGCATCGTCTTGCGCCCAATCCGGTCGCCAAAGTGTCCAAAAATGACGGCCCCGAAAGGGCGCGCTACGTAGCCGACGGCGAAGGTGGCAAAAGCGACCAGCGTGCCGACTTTGGGCGGTAGATTCGCGAAGAAGACCTTGTTGAAGATCAGGGCTGCGGCGGTGCCGTAAATGAAGAAGTCATACCATTCAATGATTGTGCCCAAAGCGGCAGCAAACGCAACCTTGGAAGGGGACACCGAGGCTTCTGTGGACAGGCTTTTCTGAATCATCTTAGCTCCTCCTCGTTAGAAAGTAGCTCTGAGCTTGCCGCTGAGTTCCGTTGGTAGACAGCAAGCTGATGGGACGCGCGCAAGAACGTGTGGTGTGAATCCATCACTGCAGTAAGTCACTGAGCCGGCAATCGTTCCTAAAAGAGTCGTACTATTTAATGGTCGCTTCGAGAAGAAACCCAGGCAAAGAATCCGATCACCGGGGAAAAACAATATGCGGAACGCTGCATCAATGGCTGATTGCCAGCGCGGAGACAAGAATTGATAGAGAAAATCGGCACGTACGTGCTTATCACACTGCAGGGTATATGCCGCACCGAGCATGAACAGTGGGCCGTAGAGCATGTACGTAAGGTCACAGGTCCATATCGGCGGCGCATTCAGGCCGTGGCGCATGACGATGCCATAAACCGGCCCGCCGACCCATGGCATAACCAGCCATGCAGTTGCCCGCCCTACCCGGCGGGAGGGCGCGTCGAGCGCTGACACCATCAACCTCAGACGGTTTATTCTGCGATCCCGCAAGGTGTCGGTCACGTTGCCTCCCCAGTGTCGCTATGTTGGCAATTCCTGGCGATTACGCAATTTGAGGTTAATCATGATTCCTCCTTTGATGTGTGTACCGCAGGTCGGCGATACACCGGAATGCCGTTGCCGATCTCATTTTTGATCACGAGCATGCCTTGGCCCATCGTTCACTGCGCGGCCCGGAAACTGGCGAATACCGTGATAGTGTTCTTCGATTTTGTTCGTTCTCCTCCAATAACCCAGCTTACCGAGCGGTGCCGTTGTGCGATCTTATGATGTAAGCGATTGCAGGCTTTTGCTTTGTAGCACCGCGTGCAGGAATATGCAAGAAATTCAGAAAAATGGAACAACAAGGTCCATTTTGAGGATATTATTACCTGAGCGGTAAGCATACATAGATAGAAGAAAATGACCGTCCGATCTTCATGAATCCCGTCAATACAGAACAGATTTACGACTACGTCATCATCGGCGCCGGCTCCGCCGGCTGTGTACTGGCCAATCGCCTGTCCGAAAGCGGCAAGCATTCGGTGCTGCTGCTCGAGGCCGGGCCGCGCGACAACTATCTGTGGATCCATATCCCGATTGGCTATGGCAAGACCATGTTTCATCCGGTCTACAACTGGGGCTTCTACACCGAGCCCGACGCAGGCATGAACGGCCGCAAGATTTACTGGCCGCGCGGCCGCGGGCTGGGCGGATCGAGCTCGATCAACGGCCTGATCTATATCCGCGGCCAGCCCGACGACTACGACCGCTGGGCGGCGCTCGGCGATACCGGCTGGGGCTGGCGCGACGTGCTGCCGTATTTCATCAAGTCCGAGGCGAACCAGCGTGGCGCGGATGCGTGTCACGGCGCGAATGGTCCGCTCGCGGTATCCGACATCGGCAAGCCGCACGAGCTGATGGAGGCGTTCATCCGTGGCGCCGGCGAGGTCGGCATTCCGCGCAACGACGATTTCAACGGTGCGGTGCAGGAAGGTGTCGGCTATTACCAGTTGACCACGCACAACGGCTGGCGCTGTTCGGCTGCGGTGGCTTATCTGAAGCCGGCGCGTCGGCGCGCGAATTTGCGGGTGGAAACGGACGCGCGGGCAACGCAGATCCTGTTCGAAGGCCGGCGCGCAGTTGGTGTCGCCTACGAACAGGGCGGACACCAGCGGCAGGTGCGCGCGGCGAACGAAGTGCTGCTGGCGGCCGGTGCGCTGCAGTCACCGCAGCTGCTGCAGCTGTCGGGCGTCGGTCCGGCGCCGCTGTTGCAGCGGCACGGCATTCCGGTGCTGGCCGACGTGCCCGGCGTCGGCGAGAATCTGCAGGATCATCTGCAATTGCGCGTGATGTATCAATGCACGAAGCCGATCACCACCAACGACGATCTGCGCAGCATCTGGCGCCAGATGAAGATGGGATTGCAGTGGCTGTTGTTCCGCAGCGGGCCGCTGGCGATCGGCATCAACCAGGGCGGACTGTTCACCCGCGCGCTGCGCGAATCGAAGACACCCGACATCCAGTTCCATTTCGGCACGCTGACCGCCGATCTCGCCGGCGGCAAGCCGCACGACTTTCCGGGATTCACGATGTCGGTGTGCCAGTTGCGGCCAACCAGCCGCGGCACGGTGACGATCCGCTCGCGCGACGCGCACCAACCGCTGGCGATGCAGCCGAATTATCTGTCCACCGAGCTCGACTGCGCGACGGCGGTGGCCGGTATCCGCGTGGCGCGTGCGATCGCTGCGGCGCCGGCGATGGCGGAGTATATTGTCGATGAGTACCGTCCCGGCCCGGCGGCGCAGTCTGACGCCGAGCTGCTGGATTTCGCGCGCAATTACGGTGCGACCATTTTCCATCCGGCGGGCACCTGCAAGATGGGCGACGATGCGCTGGCCGTGGTCGACAGCCGGCTGCGGGTGCGCGGCATCGATGGCCTGCGCGTGGTGGATGGCTCGATCATGCCGACGCTGGTATCCGGCAACACCAACGCGCCGATCATCATGATCGCGGAGAAGGCCGCCGACATGATCGTGGAGGACGCACACGGCCGCTAGCGGATGGCCGTACCAATCGTACAGGAGGAGCAAGCCATGGGATGTTGTCACGCCTATTTCACCGCCAACAAGGACGGCGACGACGCGTTCACGATCGATGCGTCACGCGCAACGTTTGGCAGCGGCTGTCTGAAGGAAGCCGGCGCGCGCGCGAAGGCGCTCGGCATGACGCGCGTCGCACTGTACACCGACAAGGTGGTAGGCGCACTCGAGCACGTGGCGGTGGTGAAACGGTCATTGCGCGACGCCGGACTCGACGTCGTGGTGTACGACGAAGTGACGGCGGAGCCGACCGATGAATCGTTCCGTGCCGGGGCCGCGTTTGCAACCGAAGGCCGTTTCGACGGCTTCGTGTCGGTGGGCGGCGGCTCGACGATGGACACCTGCAAGGCGGCCAACGCCTACTCCAGCTATCCGGCCGATTTTCTGGCGTACGTGAATGCGCCGATCGGTGACGCGCGCCCGATCACGGGGCCGCTGAAACCGCATATCGCTTGTCCCACCACCGCCGGCACCGGCTCCGAATGCACCGGCATCGCGGTGTTCGACTACACGCCGATGCATGCGAAGACCGGCATGCAGTATGTCGCAATGAAGCCGACCCAGGCGCTGATCGACCCCGACGTCACGCGCACGCTGCCGCCGACGATCGTCGCCTCCAGCGGCTTCGACGCGATGTCGCACGCGCTCGAAACGCTGACCGCACGCGCCTACAGCAGCCGTCCGCGGCCCGCGGATCCGGCACAGCGCCCGGTCAGCCAGGGCGCCAATCCGTTCAGCGACATCGCCGCGCGCGAGGCGCTGTCATTGATCGGCCGCTATCTGGTGCGGGCGGTGAACGACGCGTCGGATATCGAGGCGCGCACCGAGATGATGTACGCGGCGACACTTGCCGGCATCGCGTTCGGCAATTGCGGCTGTCATATTCCGCACGGCATGTCGTACTCGGTGTCGGTGCGGCTGCACGACTACAACGTGCCCGACTACAAGAACCAGAACGGGCCGTTCATTCCGCACGGCATGTCGGTGGTGCTGAACGCGCCGTCGGTTTACCGCTTTACTGCCGCGGCGGCGCCGGAGCGCCACCTGATGGGTGCGGAGTCGCTGGGCGCCGACGTGCGTGGCGCTACGCCGCAGGACGCAGGCGAAGTGCTGGCAGCGCGCATCATCGGCATGATGCAGGCGACGCGCTTTCCGAACGGCTTGTCGGCGGTCGGCTTCGGCGCCGCCGACATCGACACGCTGGTCGAAGGCGCGTATCCGCAACGCCGCGTGCTCGACAATGCGCCGTGCGATGTGACGCGCGATGATCTCCGGCATCTCTACAGCGCCGCGATGACCTATTGGTGAGCCAAGAAAAATCGATGGTGCGACTGCGGCCGTAGAGGGAGACGGTTCTATAATTTCGGGACAACCATGTCATGATGATGGACCTGCGAGCAAAATGTAAGCGCTTGCAAAAATTGTCGCACATGACTAAACTTCAGAAACTTCTGACTGATTTTTCCAAGCGGAGAGCTCCATGAACACAATGGCAGACGCCAAACGCCTGGCAACGACCGGCAAACAACGCATGACGCCGTCCGAGGCGTTCGTCGAAACACTGGTGGCACACGGCGTGAAGGACGTGTTCGGCATCGTCGGTTCCGCATTCATGGACGCGCTCGATCTGTTCCCGCCGGCCGGCATCCGCTTCTACAACGTCGCACACGAGCAGGCGGCGGCGCACATGGCGGACGGTTTCGCGCGCGTGACCGGACGGCCCGGTGTCTGTGTTGGACAGAACGGCCCCGGCATCACCAATTTCGTGACCGCGATCGCCGCCGCCTACTGGGCGCATTCGCCGATCGTGATGATCACGCCGGAGTCGGGCACATTGACGATGGGCCACGGCGGCTTCCAGGAAACCGAGCAGATGCCGATCTTTTCGAAGATCACGAAATGGCAGGTGCACGTGAATTCGCCGCTGCGCATCGCCGAGCTGACGCACCGCGCGTTCACCATTGCGCTCAACGAGCGCGGGCCGGTGCAAGTCAATATTCCGCGCGATTATTTCTACGGCGAAGGCGACTTCGACATTCTGCCACCGCAGGAAATCGAGCGTGGCGCCGGGGGGCCGAACGATCTCGCCGCGGCTGCGGAGCTGCTGGCGAAAGCGAAATTCCCGGTGATTCTGTCGGGCGGTGGCGTGGTGATGGGCAACGCGATCAAGGAATGTGCCGCGCTCGCCGAATATCTGACCGCGCCGGTGGTCAATTCGTACTTGCACAACGATTCATTCCCGGCCAGTCACGAACTGGCGTGCGGCCCGCTTGGCTACCAGGGCTCGAAGGCGGCGATGAAACTCATTTCCCGCGCCGACGTGGTGCTGGCGCTGGGCAGCCGCCTGGGACCGTTCGGCACGCTGCCGCAGCACGGGCTCGACTACTGGCCGAAGAACGCGAAGATCATCCAGATCGACGCCGATCCGCGCACGCTGGGGCTGGTGAAGAAAGTCTCGATCGGCATTTGCGGTGATGCGCGGCTGGCCGCCGCCGCGCTGCTGAAACGGCTGAAGGCGCTCGGCAAGCGCGAACCGAACAAGGCACGGCTGGCGACAATCCGCAAGGAGAAGGAGGCGTGGGCAAAGGAACTTGCGAACTGGCAGTCGCCGAGCACCAGGGACCGTATCGGGCCGCGCCAGGCGCTGGCAGCACTGGCGCGCGCGCTGCCGAAGGATGCGATGGTGTCGACCGATATCGGCAACGTGTGTTCGGTCGCGAACAGCTATCTGAACTTCGAGCGTGCGCCGTCGTTCCTGGCGGCGATGAGCTGGGGCAATTGCGGCTACGCGTTCCCGACCGCGATGGGTGCCAAGGTCGGCCGGCCCGATCGCCCGGCGATCGCGTACGTCGGCGATGGCGCATGGGGCATCACGCTGTCCGAAGTGATGACCTGCGTGAAGGAAAAAATTCCGGTGGTCGCGGTGGTGTTCAACAACAATCAGTGGGGCGCCGAGAAGAAGAACCAGATCGATTATTTCAGCGACCGTTTCGTCGGCACCAATCTGCCGACCAACCCCAACTTTGCCGACGTCGCGAAAGTGATGGGAGCAGAGGGCATCAGCGTCGATCACGTCGATGAGATTGGCGATGCGCTGAAGGCAGCGGTCAAGTCTGACAAGTGCACGGTGCTCAACATCCAGCTCACGCAGGAGCTGGGCGATCCGTTCCGGCGCGACGCGTTCCGCCAGCCGAAGCGGCTGCTGCCGAAATACCGCAAGTTCAGCGGGAAGGGTGTGTAAGCAGTTCGCCGGCGCCATCGTGGACAATGAAAAAGCCGGCCGCTGGAGGCCGGCTTTTTTCACGGTGCACGGCGCGGCGCTACAATAACGCTCTGTCTTGCATATTTCCCGCGTGAGTCCCCAATGGCCATTCATACTGCATTGACCCGCCTGTTCGGTATCGAGCACCCCATCGTGCTGGGGCCGATGGGCGGCGTCGCCGGCGGCCGGCTGGCGGCCGCAGTGTCCAGTGCCGGCGGACTGGGGCTGGTCGGCGGCGGCTACGGAGATGCCGAATGGCTCAAGCGCGAGCTCACGCTGGTGAAGGGTGCGACCGACAAGCCATGGGGGGCGGGACTGATCACGTGGAGTGCGAGCCGCGACCTGGTGGATCTGATCCTCGGCTTCAAGCCGCACGCGTTCATGCTGTCGTTCGGCGACGCCGGTCCCTACGTCGATGCGATCAAACGCGCCGGATGCAAGCTGATCCTGCAGATCCAGACCGTCGCAGGCGCGCAGGCGGCACGCGCGCTGGGCGCCGACGTGATCGTCGCGCAGGGCGCGGATGGCGGTGGTCACGGCGCGGATCGAGCCACGCTGCCGCTGGTGCCGGCGGTGGTCGACGTTGCCGGCGACGTTCCGGTGGTCGCGGCCGGCGGCATCGCCGACGGCCGCGGCCTGGCGGCGGTGCTGATGCTGGGCGCGCAGGGCGCGCTGCTCGGCACCCGTTTCTACGCCAGCCGCGAGGCGCTCGGCGACGACAATGCCAAGCAGCGTCTGGCGGCGGCCAGCGGTGACAACACGCGAAGAACCACCGTGTTCGACGTCGTGCGCGGCTACGACTGGCCGCGGCCGTTTACCGGCCGCGCGCTGACCAATGCCTTCATGACGCGCTGGCACGGACGTGAGGCGGCACTGATGGAACGCGTCGCCGACGAGCGGGCGGCGTTTCAGCGCGCCGCCGCTCAGGCCGACTACGAGACGAAAATGGTGTGGGCGAGTGAGGCGGTCGATCTGATCACCACGATCGACGGCGCCGGCGAGCAGGTACAACGCATCGCGCGCGAAGCCGAACGACTGCTGCGGACCGGCCCCGCATTGATCCACTGAAAACGGCATCAGAACAGCGCACGAACAACGCGGCCGGTGATGAACGGTGTGCCGCTTGAATATATCAGTGCCGGACATATATTAATATCGAATCGATATATGGCGCTTGCGTAATGCCCGCGGAGTTGCTACGCTCGCGCAACACAAAAATGACGCACGAGGGGAGTCTCAAGTGAAGCGTCAACCGAAAAACAATCCCAAACTCACCGACGTTGCCCGCCTTGCCAATGTGTCGACCGCCACCGTGTCACGGGCGTTGAGTCTGCCGCACAAGGTGCGGCCGGGCACGCTGGACCGCGTGCACGACGCGGTGAAATCGCTCGGTTACATCACGCACGGTGCCGCGCGCGCGCTGGCGTCGCGCCGCACGCGCACCATCGGCGCAGTGGTGCCGACGCTCGAAAATTCGATTTTCGCCGGCACCACGTACGCGTTGCAGAAAACGCTCGATGAAGTCGGCTATACCTTGCTGCTGGCATGCCACGAGTTCGATACCGGCATCGAGTTGCGCGTGACGCGGGCGCTGATGGAACGCGGCATCGACGGCCTGGTGCTGGTCGGCACGACGCACGAACCGGCGCTGTTCCAGTTGATCGATTCGGCCGGCATTCCGTACGTGCTGACGTGGGCGCTCGACGACTCCGGACAGCATCCCTGCGTCGGCTTCGACAACCGCGATGCCGCGATCCAGCTCACCAATCATTTGCTCGATCTCGGGCATCGCCGCTTCGCGATGATCTGCGGATTGACCGCGACCAATGAACGGGCGCGGGCGCGGCTTGGTGGCGTGCGCGACGCGCTGGCGGCGCGCGGGCTCACGCTGCCGGCATCGCGCCTGCTGGAAACGCCTTATACGCTGAATAGCGGCCGCGAAGGGCTGCGGGCGGTGATGCGCGGTGCCGATCCGCCGACCGCCGTGATGTGTGGCAACGACGTGCTGGCGATCGGCGCGGTCGCCGAATGCCATGCGCGCGGGATCGAAGTTCCGCAACAGGTGTCGATCACCGGTTTCGACGATATGGAAATCGCCTCCTTTTTCACGCCGGGACTGACGACGGTCCATTTTCCGATGACCGAACTCGGCCAGTATGCGGCCACTCATTTGCTGTCCCGGCTTGATGGCAAGGACATCGAACGGCGCAGCGAACTGGCGGTCAAGCTGGTGGTGCGCGGCACCACCGCGCCGCCGCCGGCCGACGCGTAGTTCCGCCGCGCTATAGTTCGGCCAGCAAGCGTCCGATCATGTGCTCGGCCTGGCGCGGATAGCCGCCGCCGAACAGGTTCGCGTGATTGAGCACGTGATACAGGTTGTAGAGCAGCTTGCGCGTTTCGTAGCCGGGATCGAGCGGAAACGCGGAACGGTAGGCAGCATGGAACGCGGCGCTGAAGCCGCCGAACAGCTCGGTCATTGCGATGTCGGTTTCGCGATCGCCGTAATAGGCCGCAGGATCGAAGATCACCGGTGCTCCGGCCGCGTCGAACCCGGCGTTGCCGCCCCACAGGTCGCCATGCAGTAACGCAGGCTGCGGGTGATGTTCTCCGAGCAATGCCGGCAGCGCCGCCATCAGCCGTTCACCGTCGCGCTGCAAGGCGCCGGTATGGCCGTTGCGCGCGGCCAGTGCCAGCTGATAGCCAAGCCGCCGCTCGCGCCAGAACGTAATCCAGTCGCCGCCCGGTGTGTTGATCTGCGGCGTGGCGCCGATCGTGTTGTCGCGCTGCCAGCCGAACTGCGCGGCGTTCACGCGATGCATGCGTGCAAGCTGTTCACCGAGTTGCGCCATGTCGCCGTCGCTCGCCAGCTCGATGTATTCGAGCACCAGCCACGACGCGCTCTCGTCGGCACCGCCGGTCACCGGCTGCGGTACGCGAATGGTGCGGCTGCGCGCGATTTCATCGAGCCCTGCAGCTTCCGCCTCGAACATCGCGAGTCGATTGGCGGCATTGAGCTTGACGAAATAGACGGCATCGTCACCGCTGACGCGCCACGCGCGGTTGATGCAGCCGCCGCTCAGCGGCCGGTGGTCACGGATCGTGAATGGACGGCCGCGCGCGGCTGCGATGTCGCGCGCGATGCGCGCCCAGTCGGTCAACTGAGCGCCTTGCGCGCCTTGTTGATGGCCGACTTGACGCGCGTCGGCGCGGTGCCGCCGATATGGGCGCGCGCCTTCACCGAGCCGTCGAGCGTCATTACCGCGTAAACATCGCGGCCGATCAGAGGCGAGAACTGCTGCAGTTCGGCCAGTTCGATTTCACTCAGGTCGCAGCCGCGTTCCTCGGCAAAGCGCACTGCCCGCGCGACTGCGTCATGTGCTTCGCGAAACGGCAGGCCTTTTTTCACCAGGTAGTCGGCGAGATCAGTGGCGGTGGCGTAGCCCTGGCGTGCCGCGTCGCGCATCGCGTCCGGTTTCACCTCGAGTCCGGTCAGCATGTCGGCGAAGATCGTGAGGCTTGCGATCAGTGTGTCCGCGGTATCGAACAGCGGCTCCTTGTCTTCCTGATTATCCTTGTTGTACGCCAGCGGCTGTCCTTTCATCAGTGTCAGCAGTGCCACCAGGTGGCCGTTGACGCGTCCGGTCTTGCCGCGGATCAGCTCCGGGACGTCCGGATTCTTCTTCTGCGGCATGATCGACGAGCCGGTGCAGAAGCGGTCGGCGAGATCAATGAAGCCGAAGCGCGGGCTCATCCACAGGATCAGTTCTTCGCACAGCCGTGACAGGTGCGTCATCAACAGCGCCGCCACCGCGCAGAATTCGATCGCGAAATCGCGGTCGGACACCGCGTCGAGCGAATTCTCGCACACGCCGTCGAAGCCGAGCGCCTTCGCCACCATCTGACGGTCGATCGGAAACGACGTGCCGGCGAGCGCAGCGGCGCCCAGCGGCAGCCGGTTCATGCGGCGCCGGCAGTCGGCGAGGCGCGTCGCGTCGCGGCTGAACATTTCGAAGTACGCCATCAGGTGATGGCCGAACGTGACCGGCTGCGCGACCTGCATGTGGGTGAATCCCGGCATCACGGTTGCCGCGTGCGCTTCCGCGAGGTCGAGCAAGGTGCGCTGCAGCGCCTTCAGCAGTACCGCGATTTCATCGATTGCTGCGCGCAGCCACAGCCGGATGTCGGTTGCAACCTGGTCGTTGCGCGAGCGCGCGGTGTGCAGCCGCTTGCCGGCGTCGCCGACGAGCTCCGTGAGCCGCTTCTCGATGTTGAGGTGAACGTCTTCCAGCGTCAGCGACCATTCGAACTTGCCGGCATCGATGTCGGTGCGGATCTGTGCCAGGCCGCCTTCGATCGCCTGCAGATCGTCGGCGCTGATGATGCCGGTTGCCTGTAACATGCGGGCATGGGCGATCGAGCCGTCGATGTCGCACTGGGCGAGCCGCTGGTCGAACGTGACCGAGGCGGTGAAGCGCTTGACCAGCTCGGCGACCGGCTCACTGAACCGGCCCGACCACGCTTTTCCGCCATCCCCGTCTTGCATAGCGCTAACACCTTGTACAAAATGAAAAGATGGCCAGTATAAATCAAAACACCTACCCTCGCGCCGCGCCCGACTTCCGCAATCTGGGGGTCGTGTTGCGCACGCTGGTGCTGGTCAATCTGCTGGCAATCGTCGCCGCGCTGGTGCGCGCGCATACGCTCGGCGGCGCATGGGACGAGCTGCTGCAGATCTCGGCGCTGGTGCAGCCGCTGCTGATTGTCAGCCTGCTGGTGCTGATGCTGCTGTCGGGCTGGCTGCAGCGGCTGGCGTATCGCGCCGCGATCGTGTCGGTGCTGGTGCTGGTGCTGGCGCTGGCAGTGGCGCTCTATTTCGCCGGCGGACGGGAACTCGGGCTGGACGTCGCGGCGCTGCAGCGCGGCTGCCTGCTGACGGTGCTGGTGACGCTGATCGTGCTCGGCTATTTCGATCTGCGCGCGCGCGCGCTGTCGCCGGCGCTGACCGAGGCGCGGTTGCAGGCGCTGCAGGCGCGCATCCGGCCGCATTTCCTGTTCAACAGCCTTAACGCGGTGCTGTCGCTGATTCGCGAGAATCCGCGGCGCGCCGAAAACGCGCTGGAGGACATGGCCGAGCTGTTCCGCGTACTGATGGCCGACAACCGCGAGCTGTCACCGCTGGCGCGTGAGGTCGCGCTGTGCCGCCAGTATCTCGATCTCGAGGCGCTGCGCCTGGGCGAGCGCCTGCAGGTCGAGTGGCATGTCGACAACATGCCGGGTGATGCGCTGGTGCCGCCGCTGGTGCTGCAGCCGCTGCTCGAAAACGCCGTCTATCACGGCATTGAGCCGCGCGCCGCGCCGGGCCTGATCAGCATCAACATCTTCCAGCGCCGCAACCAGGTGCACGCGGTGCTGCGCAACCCGTACCAGGAAAACGGCAGTCACCATGCCGGCAACCGCATGGCGCTCAACAACATCCGCGAGCGGCTGCAATTGCATTTCGACGTCGAGGCAACGCTGGTGACGCGCATTACCGCGGACAGCTACCAGGTGCATATCGTGATGCCTTACCGGGTGCAGCGCAGCGATGGCCGCCGCTGAGGACGTGCTGCGGGTCGCGATCGTCGACGACGAAGCGCCGGCGCGCAACCGCATGCGTGACCTGCTCGGAGACTGCGCCGAACGACTGCCGCTGGCGATCGTCGGCGAGGCCGCGAACGGCGTGGCGGCGCTGGAACTGCTGGCGCGCGTGGAAACCGACGTTGCGCTGCTCGACATTCGCATGCCGGAGATGGACGGCCTGGAGCTGGCGCAGCACCTGCGCAAGCTGCCGCAGCCGCCGGCGGTGATTTTCACCACCGCGTACGATGCGCATGCGATTCGTGCATTCGAATTGCACGCGATCGATTATCTGCTGAAGCCGATCCGCGCCGAGCGGCTGCATGACGCGCTGATCCGCGCGCGCGGCACGCGGCCGGCGCCTGCCGACGTGCTGCGCGACATCCGGCAGGCGCCGCGCAGCCGTCTCTCGGTGCAGGAACGCGGCCGCATCCGGCTGGTGCAGGTTGACGAAATCATTTATCTGAAGGCGGAACTGAAATATGTGACGGTGCGCACCGCGGCGCGCGAATATCTGATCGAAGAATCGCTGGTCCGCCTGGAGCAGGAAATGGGCGAGCGTTTCGTGCGCATTCATCGCAATTGCCTGGTGGCGCGCGCGGCGATTCGCGGCTTCGAGCGGGCCGCCGATCAGAACGGCGAGGCGCGCTGGGTGGTACTGCTCAACGGCGTCGACGAGAAGTTGCCGGTGAGCCGCCGTCAGCAGGCGATCGTGCGCGAGTTCGCGCATGGTGGCTGAGGCGGTGCCGCTGCCGCTTGGCGCGGCCGGGATGATATGGCCGGCGTGTTAAAATTGCGCACGTCGCAGCCGTTTCGGCCCTTCAATGCATAACGCCTCCGGTTCTTCCAGTTTCCGTTCCGCGTCGCAGCCGTCCACCCGTGATGCCGCAGCCATGCCGCGGCGGCTCGTCATCGCGTCACGCGAAAGTGCGCTCGCGCTGTGGCAGGCGCGTCATGTACGCGACCGGCTGGCGGGGCTGTATCCGCAAACGGCAATCGAAATTCTCGGCCTGACCACGCGCGGTGATCAGCTGCGCGACGCGTCGCTCGCCCGGCTGGGTGGCAAGGGTCTGTTCATCAAGGAACTGGAAGAAGCGTTGATCGACGGCCGCGCCGATCTTGCCGTGCATTCGATGAAGGATGTGCCGATGACATTGGCGCCGGAATTTGCGCTGGCGGCGGTGATGGCGCGTGAAGATGCGCGCGACGCACTGGTGTCGAATGACTGTACGAGTCTGAACGAGCTGCCGGATGGGGCGGTCGTCGGCACGTCCAGCCTGCGGCGCGCCAGCCAGATCTGCGCGCGTCATCCGCGGCTGGTGATCGAACCGCTGCGCGGCAACGTGCAGACACGGCTGCGCAAGCTGGATGAGGGGCGCTACGCGGCGATCGTGCTGGCCGCCGCCGGATTGAGACGGCTCGGTCTCGAACACCGTATTACGGCGCTGCTGTCCCCGGAACAAAGCCTGCCGGCACCCGGACAGGGCGCGCTCGCGATCGAATGTCGCGCGAATCGCGACGACCTCCTTCCGCTGCTGGCGGCGCTCGATCATCCGCAGACGGCGTGCTGTGTCGCCGCGGAGCGGGCAATGAGCCAGGCGCTGTCGGGCAGTTGCGTGGTGCCGCTGGGTGCGTTCGCCGAGCTGGACGCGGATCGTTTGCGCCTGCGCGGCTTCGTCGCCAGTCCCGATGGTGCCCGCATGATTGCCGATGAAGTTGGCGGGCCAGCCACTGATCCCGAGGTGCTCGGACGCGAACTGGCGGCGAAGCTCAACGCGCAGGGCGCGGGAGAGATTCTGGCGGCATTGGAAAATGCGGATGAGCGCTGATAAAGGCTGTAACCGCAGAGGCGCAGAGGCGCAGAGAAAACGCAGGGGAATCCTTGCTATTGTTTTTCTTTGCGTCCCTTTGCGCCTTTGCGTCTTTGCGGTTCAAGGGTTTTTGTTTTCATTCAGCCATGCCGGCTGAATCCGCATCGCCGCTGCCGCTGGCTGGCCGCGGCATCGTCGTGACCCGGCCGCGCGTTCAGGCGGAAGCGCTGGCCGCTCGACTACGTGCTGCCGGCGGCGTGCCGATCCTGTTTCCGCTGCTCGAAATCCGGGAGCCCGACGCCGCCGCGCTGGCCGCGCTCGACAGGGTGATCGGGCGCATTGATCAGTACGACCTCGCGATCTTCGTCAGCCCCAATGCAGTGAGCGGCGCGATGCAGCGGATTGCAGACAAGCGCCGGTTGCCGCTGCGACTCAGGATCGCCGCGGTCGGACCCGGCAGCGCGCGCGAACTTGCGCGTTTCGGCATCGGCGACGTGATCGTGCCGCAGCAGCGCTTCGACAGCGAAGCACTGCTGGCGCTGCCGCAACTGGCCGACATTGCCGGCCAGCGTATCGTGATTTTTCGCGGCAACGGCGGGCGCCCGCTGCTCGGCGATACGCTTGTCGCGCGCGGTGCTGTCGTGGAGTACGCGGAATGCTACCGCCGCGTGATGCCGCAGCTGGATACGGCACCGTTGCTTGACGCATGGAAGCATCACCGTATCGATGCCATCACGATTACCAGCAGCGAGGGTTTGCGTAACCTGTTTGAGGGTGTCGGGGAGTCCGGCCGGCCGCTGCTGCAAGAAACACCGCTGATTGCGACCCACCGGCGCATTGCCGATGCTGCGCGCGCACTGGGCGCGGTTGCCGTCGCCGTCGCCGGTCCTGACGATGAAGCGCTGGTGGCGGGGCTGATCGCGTATTTTGCGCAGCCGGCGCAGCAGCACTGAGCGCCGCCAACGAACCGGCGCCGGTTCGTCTGCACGCACGCTGCGGGTTGCGGCAGGCGGCATGTGTCGCCGCCGGCACCGGGACAGTG
>DASSON010000016.1:0-30894 GCA_035700525.1 Burkholderiales bacterium | reverse complement strand
CAGCCATTTGTACGCAGTCGTTGGACTGATGCCAAAACGCCGGCACAACTGACGAATGTAGCCGCCTTGCTCGGCCAGAACGACGAATTCGGTACGCAACTGCATGGTGGACACCTCTTGCCACGGCATCGGCAGGCTCCTCTTGAGAAACACCAATGCCTAGTTTGAATGTGTCCACCATGTCTCCGAACACCTGTCCACCATGTGTCCGGACCATACATTATTGAGGCGGGGTGGCGGCGTAGCCGACGGGGTGGTGGGCGGTGCTTGAAAAAGCCGACCACCCCTCCGCTTCGCTCCTCCCCTCCTTAAAAACAGGAGGGGAAAACAGATTTCCACCCCGGCCCAAACCACGCCATCGGACCGACCCCGTCGACCTTGCCTACGCAGCCTTGACGTATAATCAAATCATGTCTCAGCGGTTCGGTGCCAATCTGCTTTTCACCGTGTTCGACGGCACGGCTGCCGCGGCGGTCAATCACCTGCTGCGCACCAATGCCTGGGCGCGGGAACGGCTGTTGCCGTTCGCCGGGAAGACTGCGCGCTTCAACCTGTTTCCGACCACGTGCACGCTGACGGTGCGAGACAACGGCGAAGTCGGGCCTGCAACGTCCGAAGTGGCGCCCGATGTGACACTGACCGCCGCGCTACCGGTCGCGATGCGTGCACTGGGCGGCGACGAAGAAGCGTGGAACGCTGCCACCGTCGACGGCGACACCGCATTCGCGCAGGAAATCGGCTACCTCGTCAGGCATCTGAAATGGGATATCGAGGAAGACCTGAGCCACGTGGTCGGCGATGTCGCCGCGCATCGCATGGCCGAAAGCGGCCGGGCGCTCAATCGCTGGCGCGAACAGGCGGGTGAGAACATCGCCCAGGCATTTGCCGAGTACTGGACCGAGGAACGCCCGCTGATTGCGAAACGCCGTGACGTCGAGCAGTTCAATCACGACGTCGATACGCTGCGCGACGACGTGGAGCGGCTGGAAAAGCGGATGGAAATGCTTGCGAACCGCCAAGCTGCTGGCGACATCAGGAAAGACGAGAACAAAGAAAATAACCGCGGAGGCGCAGGGGCGCGGAGAAAACGCAGAGAAAAACAGTAACCGAAGGCGCAAAGGGGCGCAAAGGGACGCAAAGGGACGCAAAGGAAAACCGAATCAGAAATTCTTTGCGCCTTTGCGTCTTTGCGGTTGCAGTTAGTTTTTGACTTGTTTTTCTTGGCGCTCCTGGCGGCTTGGCGGTTAAAATCGCGCGATGCGTCCGTTTCGCCTTCTCAAGATCTTCAGCGTCATCTTCCGTTTCGGGCTCGACGAGTTTCTGCTCGGCGCAACACCGGTGCATGGCTGGCGCCGGATCGTTGCCGCGCTGCTGTCATGGCGCCGCTTCAAGGTGCCGCGCGCCGTCCGGCTGCGCCAGGCGCTGGAAGCCCTGGGGCCGATCTTCGTCAAATTCGGCCAGGCATTGTCCACCCGCCGCGATCTGCTGCCGCCCGACATTGCCGACGAGCTGGCGAAGCTGCAGGATCAGGTGCCGCCGTTTGCATCCGAAATCGTGCTCGCGACACTCGAACGCGTCTACCGCAAGCCGGTGGCGGAAGTATTCCGCGAATTCGATCCGCGGCCGGTAGCCAGCGCGTCGGTCGCGCAGGTGCACATTGGAATGCTTCCCGATGGCACCGAAGTGGCGGTTAAAATTCTGCGGCCCGGTATTGCGCATGTGATCGAGAAGGACCTGGCGCTGATGAATCTCGGTGCCGGCCTGGTCGAAACGCTGTGGACCGAAGGCAAACGGCTGAAGCCGCGCGAGATCGTCGCCGAATTCAGCAAGCATCTGCATGAAGAGCTCGATCTGATGACCGAGGCGGCGAGCGCGAGCCAGTTGCGGCGCAACTTTGCCGCGTCGCCGCTGCTGCTGATTCCGGAAGTCTACTGGGATTACTGCTCCACCAGCGTGATGGTGATGCAGCGCATGCGCGGCACGCCGGTGAGCCGGGTGGCCGAACTGAAGCGGCACGGCGTCGATCTCAGGAAACTGGCGCATGCCGGCGTGGAAATCTTTTTCACACAGGTGTTCCGCGACGGTTTCTTCCACGCCGACATGCATCCGGGCAACATCTTCGTCACCGACGCCGGCGAATACATCGCGCTCGATTTCGGCATCATGGGTACGCTGACCGAAACCGACCGCAGCTACCTGGCACAGAATTTTCTCGCCTTCTTCAGACGCGATTACCGGCGCGTCGCCGAGGCGCATGTCGAGTCGGGCTGGGCGCCGGCGGACACGCGCATCGACGAGTTCGAGTCGGCGGTGCGCTCCGTATGCGAGCCGATCTTCGATCGTCCACTGAGCCAGATCTCGTTCGGCAAGTTGCTGGTGCGGCTGTTTCAGACATCGCGCCGCTTCAACGTCGAGGTGCAGCCGCAACTGATGCTGCTGCAGAAAACGCTGCTCAACATCGAGGGACTGGGACGCGAACTCGATCCTGATCTCGATCTGTGGGCCACCGCCAAGCCCTTTCTCGAACGCTGGATGTCGGAGCAGGTCGGCTGGCGCGGTGTGGTGCGCCAGTTGCAGCACGAAGTGCCGCACTGGGGTGCGATGCTGCCGCAGGTGCCGCGCCTGCTGCACCGCTACCTGGGGCGCGACGATTCCGGCCCCCTGCAGCGCCGGCTGGACGAGCTGATTGTCGAGCAGCGACGCCAGACACGTCTGCTCGCGGCGCTGGCCGCGCTGCTGGCCGCAATCGTTGCGGTGCTGATCTATTCCATGCGTTGACCCTGCCGGTTGCGGCGGATGAAACGAGACCGGGTGTCAGCGTGGAATCAGGCTCTGCGAGCCAATCCCGCCTGCGGCTGATCCCCGCGGCGCTGCAGCCGACGCCGGCGCGCTCCGTGACGCCATCCGTGACAGCCGCGATGACATTCCGTTGCAGCCCGTCAGCATGTTATTTGCTAGAATCTGCGCACCTTTTAAAGCGGGATTTCCGATAGGCTGACCGGCGCATGGCTCTGCTCGAGATTCGCGATGTGACGCGGCGCTTCAGTGACTTCATCGCGGTCGATCACGTCAGCATCGCGATCGAGGCCGGCGAATTTTTCACGCTGCTGGGACCGTCCGGCTGCGGCAAGACGACGCTGCTGCGCATGATCGCCGGTTTCGATCTGCCGGACGAGGGGCAGATCCTGCTCGATGGCAGAGACCTCGCCGCGACGCCACCCGAAAAACGCCCGGTGCACACCGTGTTCCAGAGCTATGCGCTGTTTCCGCACATGACGGTGGCGCAGAACGTCGCGTTCCCGCTGAAAATGGCCGGGACCAGTCCGGACCGGATTCGCGACAGGGTCGGCGCAGCGCTGGCGGACGTGCGCCTGTCGGAGAAAAGCGGTCAATACCCGCATGAACTGTCGGGCGGACAGAAGCAGCGGGTGGCGCTGGCGCGCGGACTGGTGAACCGGCCGCGGCTGCTGCTGCTCGACGAGCCGCTGGGCGCGCTCGACGCCAAGCTGCGCGAAGACATGCAGCTCGAGCTGATCGAACTGCAGAAGGAAGTCGGCGTCACCTTCGTTTTCGTCACCCATGCGCAGAACGAAGCGCTGGCGCTGTCGCACCGCATCGCGGTGATGAACCGCGGGCGCGTCGAGCAGATCGACGAGCCGTCGAAGCTCTATGGATTTCCGAAAAACCGTTTCGTCGCGGATTTCATCGGCAAGGCCAACCTGTTCGACGCGCGGGTAATCGACAGCACCGACGGCCGGCTGCAGCTCGAAGTGCCGGGGCTGGGCGACGTCGAGGCGCCGGCGCGCGCCGACGGCGGCGTGGGCACGGGTGACCGCGGCGTGCTATCGCTGCGTCCGGAGCAGGTGCGCATCGCGCCGCCCGGACACGCGGAACAGCTGCGCAATCATTTTCCCGGCAAGGTGCACGACTTTCTCTACATCGGCGACGTCACCGTCTACATTGTCGAGCTGGTCAACGGCACCCGCGTCGAAGCGCTGCTGCCCAATTCGGCGCCCGGCCGCGCGAAGTTTTTCGAGCCGGGCGATCCGGTCGAAGTCGCGTGGCGCGATGACGTCGGACATTTCCTCCATGAGTGACGCGCGTCCGGCCCAGGCTGCCGCCGCGGCGCCCTGTGACGCCGCACGTCCGTTCGCCACGGTACAGCGCACACGCCGAAACGTGGTGAAATGGATCGTCACCGCGCCGCCGTTCCTGTTCCTGCTGGTGTTCTTCCTGCTGCCGAGCCTGATCATGGTGCTGGCGTCATTCCGTTATCCGGGCGAGTACGGCGGCCTGGCGCCGCTGGGTGCGGCCACGCATCCCGGCACCGACCACGGACTGACGGTCGAGACCTACCAGTTCTTCTTCAGCAGCTTCATCTACACCGAGATCTTCATCAAGTCGTTCATCGTCGCGCTGGCGACCACGCTGATCTGCCTGGTGATGGCCTATCCGCTGGCGATCCTGATCGCGCGCAGCCCGCGCCGGCACCGCGACCTGATGGTGCTGCTGGTGATCCTGCCGTTCGCCAGCAATTTCCTGATCCGCGTCTACGCCTGGATGATCATTCTCGGCCCGCAGTCGGCATTCAGTCATTTCGTCAACAGTGTGCTCGGCGTGTTCGGCGCCGGTCCGGTGACGATGCTGTTCTCGCCGTTCGCGGTGCTGTGCGGCATGGTCTACGTGCACCTGCCATTCATGGTGCTGCCGCTCTACACCAATCTCGAAAAACACGACCCGGTGCTGCTCGACGCCGCGCAGGACCTCGGCGCCGGCAGCTGGCAGCGTTTCTGGCGCGTCACCTTTCCGCTGTCGCTGCCCGGTATTTTCTCCGGCGCGGCGCTGGTGTTCATCCCGGTGCTCGGCATCTTCGTGATTCCGGACATCCTCGGCGGCACGCGCGACATCCTGATCGGCAACCTGATCGAGAACCAGTTCCTCACCACCCGCGACTGGCCGTTCGGCAGCACGCTGTCGATCATGCTCACGCTGTGCGTGCTGGCGACCGCCGGCTTCGCGGCGTGGCTGGCGCGCATCGGAGCCCGCCGTGCGTAGGGGCCTGTCGCTGTGGATCGCGGCGGTGCTGGTCTACCTGTTTCTCTACGTGCCGCTGCTGATCGTCGTCGTCTATTCGTTCAACGATTCCCGGCTCAACGCCGAATGGGTCGGTTTCACGCTGCACTGGTATCACGTGCTGTTCAACGACGGCGACATGCTGCAGGCATGGGCCAATTCGCTGATCATCGCCTGTACCGCGAGCATCGTCGCGACCGTGCTCGGTACCATGGCCGGCATCGCGATGCACCGCTACCGGCCGAAGCTGCTGCCGTTCATGGTGCTGACGCCGGTCGCGATGCCGAGCATCCTGCTCGGCGTGTCACTGCTGCTGTTCTTCATCCAGGTGCTGAACCTGACGCTCGGCATGCTGTCGATCATCATTGCGCACATCACGTTCTGCATCGGTTTCGTCGCGATCGTGGTGCATGCGCGCGTCGCCGGCATGGACGACAGTCTGTTCGAGGCGGCGCGCGATCTCGGCGCGACGCCATGGCGGACGTTCCGGCTGGTGACGTTTCCGCTGATCCTGCCGGGCGTGATCGCCGGGCTGCTGATGTCGTTCACGATGTCGATCGATGATTTCGTGATCACGTTCTTCACCGCCGGCGTCGGCGTCTCCACCTTGCCGCTGCAGATCTATTCGATGATCAAGATCGCGGTGACGCCCGAAGTGAATGCGGTGTCGACGCTGCTGATGCTGATCACGCTCACGCTGATCGTCGTCGCGTCGCGCTTCGCGCCTGATGCGCTGCGCGGGAAAGCCTGATGCGCCGGCTCGGCACCCTGCTGTGCGCGGTCGCACTCTGCCTGCTGGCCGCGGCGCCGGCCGTCGCCGGCACCACGCTTTATCTCTATAACTGGAACAACTACATCTCGCAGTCGACGATCCGGCAGTTCGAGCAATTCTGCAGCTGCAACGTGCACCAGGACTACTACGGCGACAACGAGGAAATGCTGGCGAAGCTTGCCGCCGGCGCCACCGGCTACGACATCATCGTGCCGACGCAGTTCGCGGTGTCGGCGCTGATCAAGCAGGGCAAGCTGCGGCCGCTCGACAAATCACTGCTGCCGAATTTCAGGAACCTCGATTCGCGGTACCTCGATCACTGGTTCGATCCGGGCAACCAGTATTCGGTGCCGTATGCGTTCACGATCACGCTGATCGGCTACAACGTGCAGAAAATGCGGCAACTCGGCATTCCGACCGACACCTGGGCGGCGATCTTCGAACCGAAGTACCTGAAGAAGGTGAAAGGCCGCGTTACCGTGCTCGACAGCCAGCGTGAGCTGATGGCCGCCGCACTCAAGTATCTCGGCTACTCGGTGAACGACACCAATGAAATGCACTGGCGCCAGGCGGAGGACGTGATCCTGCGTGCGAAGCCGTACTGGGCGGCGTTCAACGCACAGAGCTACATCCGGGAAATGACGATCGGCAACATCTGGCTCGCGCACGGCTATTCGAACGACTTCTTCCAGGCGGCACAGGACGCACGGCGCGCGAAGCGCCCGTTCACGATCAGCTACACCGTGCCGAAGGAAGGCGCGGTGATCGCGCTCGATTCGATGGTGCTGGACAAGACCGGCCGGCATCCGAAACTCGCGCACCAGTTCATCAATTTCATGCTCGCAGGCAAGCATTCGTCCGAGCTCACCAACCTGATCGGTTCCGGCAACCCGAATCAGGCGGCGCGACCGTACATCGATCCGCAGATCGCGGCCAATCCGGCGATCTTTCCGACGCCGGAGGTGCTGACGCGACTGGAATACATGAAAGACCTCGATCACCGGCAGCGGCGGACGCTGAGCCGCATCTGGACCGAGATCAAGGTGAGATGAATCCGGCCCCGGTTTCAGCAGCATCCGGGATTGACTTATACTTGAACAAAACCCGCACCACATCGTATCCGGCCCCATTGAACGATCGCATGCCCCATTACAGTCACCGGCAACCGGGAACGATGCTTCTGGCGGCCTGTCTGGCAGGGGCTGCGGTGTGTCTGGCGCTGGCCGCGATCACGCCAAATGGCGCCTTCCTGGCGCTGGCCGCATTCGTGCTGATCGGAACGGCGATCGTGTTTTCATCACTGACGATCGAAATCGACGAGACACAACTCGCCTGGCATTTCGGCCCCGGGCTCATTCGCAAATCAGTTGCGCTCGCCGACATTGAATACGCGGCGGCCACGCAGGTCCGCTGGACCGGCGGTTGCGGCATTCATCGCACTGCGAACGGCTGGCTGTACAACGTCGCCGGCCGTGGCGCCGTCCTCGTGCGCCTCAAGAATACCCGGCAGTTCCTGCTGGGCAGCGACGAACCGGAACGGCTCGATACGGCATTGCGAAGCGCCGTCGAGCGCCTGCATAATCCGTAAGGTTAAAAAACATGCGGAACCCGCCGCAAACGATACAGTCTGATTTTAAACAAGCACAACAAGCCATCTCGTGAAACGCATTCTTGTACTCGGCGCCGGCTTTGCCGGTCTGTGGAGCGCCGTCGGCGCTGCGCGGGCGCTCGGCGAACTCAAGGCAGGTGAACGTGAAGTCGACGTCACGGTGGTGAACCGCGATGCCTGGCACAACATCCGCGTGCGCAACTACGAGTCCGATCTGCACGACGTGCGCGTGCCGCTGGATCAAGTGCTCGGCCCGATCGGCGTCAAACGCATCGAAGGAGAAGTAACCGGCATTGACTTCAACGGTCGGCGCGTCACCGTGCGCGGGCGCGCCGCGCACCAGACGCTGCCCTACGATCGGCTGGTATTCACGCTTGGCAGCCATCTGGTCCGTCCAGTCATTCCGGGATTTGACGAGTACGCATTCGACGTCGACACCTACGCCGGCGGCATGCGACTGAATCGCCATATCAGCGAGCTGCCGATGCAGCCTGCATCACCGGGCCAGTACACGGTGCTGATCGTCGGCTCCGGACTGACCGGCATCGAGGCCGCGACCGAAATTGCCGGCAAGCTGCGCGCTGCGATCGCGCACGCCGGCACGGTCGCGAAAAATGCACGGCCGCGCGTCATTCTTGCCGATCACAGCCCACACATCGGCTCCAACATGGGCGACAGCGCGCGCCCGGTAATCGCCGAAGCGCTGACCGCGCTTGGAATCGAAACGCGCACCGGCGTGGCGGTCACCGCGCTCGACAGCTGGGGCGCGACATTGGCGAATCGTGAAATCATCGCCGCGGCAACCATCGTCTGGTGCGCCGGCATGCACGCCAGTCCGCTGACCGAACTGTTTCCGGTCGAACGCGACCGGTTCGGACGTGTGGCGGTCGACGAATTCATGAAAGTGAAAGGCATGGAGAATGTGTTTGCTGCGGGCGACGCTGCCGTCGCGCAGGTCAGCGACGGCCATGCGTCAGTGATGTCGTGCCAGCATGGCCGCCCGATGGGCCGCTTCGCCGGACACAACGCGGTGTGCGACCTGCTCGGCAAGCCGATGCTGCCGCTGCACATCGACTGGTACACGACGATCCTCGATCTCGGCGCATGGGGCGCACTGTATACCGAAGGCTGGGATCGCCATGTGGTGACGACCGGTGCCGCGGCCAAGAAAACCAAGCGGATGATCAATCAGCTCCGCATCTATCCGCCGCGCACGCAAGACCGCGGCGAAATCCTCGCCGCCGCCGCGCCGGTGGTGCAGGCGCCGCCGCAGCGGTTCGGGGATTAAGCATTGAGGGAATCGTCGAGGAAAAGCAAGTCAAAAGCAACGGCAACCGCAGAGGCGCAAAGGCGCAGAGGGACGCAAAGGAAAACCAAAGCAAAACGAAAGCAAAAATTCTGAAATTCTTTGCGGCTTTTCTTTGCGCCTTCGCGCCTCTGCGGTTATCGCTTTTGCTCTTGCTTTTTCTTGGCGTCCTTGGCGTCTTGGCGGTTCAATGGACATTCCAGTAACGGGCATCTCCGGCTTCAACGGTGAAATCGATCTCGACGCCTATCTCGCGCGCATTGACTACCGCGGACCGCTGAAGGCCGCGCGCGAAACGCTGTTCGAGTTGCACCGCGCGCACACGACTCACATTCCATTCGAAAATCTCGACATCCTGCTCGGCCGGCCGATCCGGCTCGACCCTGCCAGCCTGCAGGCGAAGCTCGTCGGCGCGCGGCGCGGCGGCTACTGTTTCGAGCACAATCTGCTGTTCGCTGCGGCGCTGCAGCGGCTGGGCTTTCAGGTCACCGGCCTCGCGGCACGGGTGCGCCTCGGCGGGCAAACACTGCGCGCGCGCACCCACATGCTGTTGCACGTGACCATCGGTGGTGAAGACTGGATCGCTGATGTCGGCTTCGGCGGCGCCGGATTGCTCGAACCGATTTCGCTCAGCGGTGGTGAAGCACAACAGGCTGCCTGGCGCTTCCGGCTCGTCGAAGAACGATCGACGCACATCCTGCAGGCGCTGCGAGCCGACGGCTGGTCCGATCTCTATGCGTTCACGCTTGAAGCGCAATACTTCGCCGATTACGTGATGGCGAACCACTACACCTCAACCTGGCCCGAATCGCCGTTCGTCAACCGACTGGTGGCGCAACTGACTCGACCGCACGTGCGCTGGTCGCTGGTCGATCGCGAGCTCACGCAGATGCAGCCGAGCGGTGACAGCACGATGCTGCTCGGCAGCCACAACGACATTATCGAAACGCTTCGCGGGCGGTTTGGCATCGAACTTTCGAACGGAACGATGGTGCCGCATTTGCAACGGACATGAATTCGTCCCGCGCGGCGATGCGATTGTTCCCCGCCTCGTCCGCCCCAACAGCAGGATCGATACCTGCCTTTGCAAGCGGTTTCGCAGCAATACTACGTTTCTACTCGCATCAAAATTTATAGACGGGTTTTCGCCAAAGAGCGATGTGCCTCCGTCAATATCTGCCCATCATCGACTCTGTCCGCTACCTATGCCAGCCGCATCTTCACGGCGCAACACTTAGAACACCGCGTGTAATACCGGTCGGTATCGATTCGTTTCGATACTGTTAACAAGCCCTTGCAGACACGCCCTCCGGCGCTGCCGTGGTGCCACGCAATCGGGCATATGCTACCGGCATCACGATCGGCACGATGCTTGCTGCCCGACGTGAGGCTCGCAATCCCGAATTCGCGCAGCCGTATTCAAACAGCTCACTGAGGACATCAATGAACAAGAAAATAACGCTTTTGTTTGCCGCGTCGCCGATGCTGTTGTCGGCCTGCGCTTCCATCGTCACGGGCTCGAATCAGAGTTTGTCGGTACAAACCGAGGAAAATGGCCAGACAGTCGTTGGAGCGAATTGCAAACTCAACAACGATAAAGGCGCATGGTTCGTAACGACACCGGGATCGGTTACCGTGCACCGGGCCTATGGCGATCTGAATGTCCGCTGCGAAAAGGACGACGTTCCGCCCGGCATGGCAGTAGTCAAATCAAGCACCAAGAGCATGGCCTTCGGCAACATTCTGTTCGGGGGCGTTATCGGCGCAGCGGTCGACGCCGGGACTGGAGCCGCCTATGATTACCCGTCACTGATTACGGTCGAAATGGGCAAATCCGAAACGCTGCCGCCACCGAGTACTCCAGACGACAAGAAGACGGAAAACACCGCAAGTAACGATTGAAAGTCGCCAGAAATCAAAGATCAATAAAGTCAGACTCGACTGATTCTGTTCCGTCCGCCATATCCGCTCGATTTATAGATCCGGCTTTCCGGCACATCACTCTGCGTCTCGCTGCAACTTCCGACTGCGTGTCAGGCAGTCTACGCCGGGCGGAGCGTAGCAACGGCATCGGAGAGCACGCCAACGGCGGAGCGAAGGAACAGGATGGCGATGGCGGTGCCCGCGACCACATCGGGCCACTGCGATGTCAGTGTTGCGCTCGCCGCCGCAGCCGCCAGCACCGCGATATTGGCAACCAGGTCATTGCGCGAACAGAGCCAGGTGGACGACATGTTCAGATTGTCTGCGCGGTGACGATACAGCAGAACGAAGCACAGCAGATTGGCCGCGAGCGCGAGAGCGCCTACCACTCCCATCGTCTGCGCATCCGGCATCTCCGGGTAAATGATTTTGTGCGCCGCCTGTGCCAGTACGCCGAGGCCGAATACGAGCATGAACGCACCTTTGGTAAATGCAGCACGCGCCTGCCACCGGACAGACCGCGCGAGAACGAACAGACTGAACCCGTATACCAGCGAATCGCCAAGCATGTCCAGCGAATCAGCCAGTAGCGCAGTCGAATGCGCGAGCAGACCGGCAACACCCTCGATCACGAACATCGCCGCATTGACGCCAAGCACGATCCATAGCACGCGCGCATGCCGTTGTCGCAAGGTGGCGACTTCGCAGGATTTGTTTTCGCAGCAACCACTCATAAATCAAGTCAACAGGTCAGACTCGATTGATCATATTCCGCCTGGCCCGTCCACTCAACCCGTCGCCCCGGCTTGCCGGCAATCGGTCCTGTCTCTTTCTTCAAGCCCCGACTGAACTGGTCCATTCACTGATGGTCAACACCGTCGCCTGCCGCGGAAAAACCTTCTCCGTCAACACGCGGTGCACTTCCGGATCGGCATCGGCGCAGCCATCCTTCAGTACTGTCAGACGATAGTCGAGATCGGCAGCCAGGCGCACGGTGGACAGCACCACGCCGCCGGTCGAAATGCCGGCGAGCACCAGCGCGTTGATGTCGGCCGCGCGCAGCACGACGTCGAGATCGCTGCCGGAGAAGGCGCCGACACGGCGCTTCGTCACGACCATGTCTCCCGGCTCGCGGCCAAGCGCGGGATGGATCGCGCTTTGCTCGTCGCCGTCGATCAGGCGTCCGGTCTGTCTGAGCGTCGAGAACTGCTGGTTGCGCTGCGATACCTCGGGATGGCCGCTTCGAAAAACCACTCTTACCCAGATTACCGGTAACGCGGCGGTCCGTGCCGCGGCGATGGCCGGCGTGATCCGCGCCAGGAACCCGGCGTCCGCATGGCTTTCGATGATGCCGCGCTGCATGTCCATCAACAGCAGCGCGGCACGTTCCCGACTTTGTTGCGCCATCGTATTCGTCCTTCCCGGCTCGATGCCGCGCGATACAGTGCCGCGCTCACGAGTACATCTTCTGGAACTCGGTATAAAAACCGTCCACATCCGCTTCCTGCAGGAAGTCGATCCCGCCCGCCGCCTTGCGGCCGCCGCCGCCGAATTTCCTGCACAGCTCGTCCGCTCCTTCCGGCCGCGATACCGGTGCCCGTACGCTGACGACGTAGCCACCGGCACCCAGGGTCATGACCGCATGCGCGCGCGCCGGGTGGTCATGCGCCAGCCGGTTTGCAAACAACCCGCTGATGCGCCGACTCCAGGCCGCCGCCGGCAGTACGAAGCTGATGCAATTGCCGGTCTGGAATGCCGGCGTGACCGATGAGGCAAGTGCCAGATCATCAGCACAGGCGGTGCGCAGCACGTCGAACACCGGTTCGTCGACGATGAAATCGAACGGGTCGGGATAGCGCGCGAGCGTTGTGTAGAGATCGGCCGGATGGTAATGCAGATCATCGACGCTTTCGCCATAGGCGTTGTAATTGAGACATTCGCCCAATTCCTGCAGCCGATGCAGCGCATCTTCCGTCAGTTTCAGCGGTTGCGCCGCGCGCCGCGCCGCGGTGGCCAGATTGTCACCGAACGCCGCGACCACCGCCCACGCCCGGTAACGCCCGCCGAGATGGCGGTCGACGATCAGACTGGTGCAAACGTCGGCGGCGGGATCGATGAACGTCTGCAGCGCCGGATGCCGCGGGATCGTTCCCGGAAAATGATGGTCGAACCACTGAACGCGCGCCCCGTCCTCGAGCGCACGCAGCAGTGCGTCACGGTTTTTGTCGAGCGACACGTCGAATACGGTCAGTTCGTCGCCCGGCGCGACAGTAACGCGGCCCAGCAGTGCGATGTCACGCTTGACGCCGGTGACCAGCACCGCCGGGCGCGGCTCCGCGAGCCGCAGCTGATGCAGCGCGCAGATACCGTCGGCGTCACCGTTGAAGATATCGTAGAATCTCATTGTCCATCGCAGGCAGGCCCGCGAATTTCCGGGAAATACATGTTTTTTTCCGATGCAGGAACACTACGCCACATACGATCTGCAGCAGGATCATCATCATGATAGAAATCGGTCGCGGCTGTTCGGCTATCTGACGCTAGCGTACACGGCAGTCGTCGTTTATGCCAGCCTGCAACCGTTTACCGGCTGGCGTATGCCGCCTGACGAAATTCTGAGATTTCTGATCGAGCCGCCGCGCTACTTCACGCTCAACGACATCGTCTTCAATTTTCTGGGCTACATACCATTCGGCGTGCTGGCGTGGCTGGCTTGGCGTCGGGCGCTGGGATCAGCCCCGGCGCTCGTCGCGGCGATCGTGGGCGCCGCGCTGCTGAGTCTTGCCATGGAAAGCCTGCAGATGTTCCTGCCGGCACGCGTGTCGTCCAGCCTGGACATTGTGATCAACGTCGCCGGCGCCACCGTCGGCGCCGGTGTCACCGCGCTGGCCAGCGCACCCCGGTTTACCGGTCACGCACTCACCGCGATTCGCAACCGCATGTTCCTGCCGGGCGCCGCCGTCGACGTCGGAATCGTGATGGTTGCTGCATGGCTTGCCACGCACCTGTATGCGGGGCCCCAGTTGTTCGACACCGGCGATCTGCGCGACCTGCTTCAGCTGCCGACGCGCGCGGACTATACGCCACAACTGTTCATTCTCACGGAGGCGGCGGCGGTCGCACTGAATACGCTCGGCATCGGCCTGCTGATCGCATCGCTGATGCGCGACGGACGCCATCGTTTCAGCGCCGCCATCGGCCTGATCGTCGGCGGGCTGGCGATCAAAACCGTGTCCGATGCGATACTCGGCGAGACTGCCCCTTTCATCTGGGCAACGCCGGGCGCCGTACTGGGACTTTCGGCCGGCGGCCTGCTGCTGTATCCGTGCCTGCTGACACGGCGTGCGGTACAGATATGGCTCACCGCCGCGTGCATCGTCGTCGCGGTGGTGGTCATCAATCTTGCGCCGGACAACCCGTATCACGCGGTGCTGCCGCTGCTGATCGACGAAACCCACAGCCATTACCTGCGCCTGCACCGGATTGCCCGTACGCTGTCGGTATCGTGGCCGTTTGCCACGCTGACGTGGCTGGCAGTCACCGGCAGGTGGCAGGAGGTTCATTAATGCGATACTTGCCGCCACTGTAGTGATCCCGTGCGCCACCGTCTACCACCCCGTCCGCCTTCGCGAACGCCCGTCCTCGATAAGGAGGGGAGAACTCATGTGTCCATTCATCGCCTCATTTTTATCCCCTCCTGTTTTTAAGGAGGGGAGGGAGCGAAGCGGAAGGGGTGGTAGACGGTGCACGCAAGGTCGGCGGGCGTCCGTCTCCCCAACCGGCGCAACTGTCTCCGCCGCGTTCCCTTTCTTGTCCTTCGAAATGCGCTTTCCGAATACGGCACGCGTAGCGCTGTCAGCGCTGCGATATAATATTGTTTTTGTTTCACTTTGGGTTCGTGGTGAGTTATTACGACAAGCACGTCTTTTTCTGCTGCAATCAGCGCGACAACGGCGAGCGCTGCTGCAATGACCATGGTTCGCAGAAAATGCGCCAGTACGCAAAGGACAGGATCAAGGCGCTGAAGCTTTCCGGCCCGGGCAAAATCCGCATCAACCAGTCGGGCTGCCTCGACCGCTGCGACGAAGGGCCGGTGATGGTGATTTATCCGGAAGCGGTGTGGTACACCTATGTCGACGAGGAAGACGTCGACGAGATCATCAGCGAACACCTGCAGAACGGACGCGTGGTGGAGCGCCTGAAAATCTGAGATCCGAAGCCGTTTTGCACCCATCGACACTCCATCAGCTGCTGATCCCCGGTGCGGCCGGTGTGATCGACACGCTCCTCAACGATCCCGGCGAAACACGGCGCGGCATCGCACTGATCGCACACCCGCATCCGCTGATGGGCGGCACCAATGAGAACAAGGTAGTGCAAACGCTGGCAAAGACTTTTTTTGCACTCGGCTACGCCGCGCTGCGGCCCAATTTCCGCGGCGTCGGCCAAAGTGCCGGTGTGCACGACAAAGGGATCGGCGAAACCGAGGATCTGCTGACGGTGATACGCTACGCACAGGAGAAATTCGGTGAGCTGCCGGTCACTCTCGCCGGCTTCTCGTTCGGCAGTTACGTTCAGACGCGCGTGGTCAAGCAGATTAGTGCAGAACGGCTGGTGCTGGTGGCACCCGCGGTGAGCCGCTTCGAGACCGGCGAGGTGCCGGCCGAAACGCTGGTGATCCATGGCGAGGTCGATGACGTGGTGCCGTTGACGTCGGTGTTCGACTGGGTGCGCCCGCAGAACCTGCCGGTGGTGGTGGTTCCCGGCAGCGGGCATTTCTTTCATGGCCGGCTGCATATCCTGAATCGCCTGGTCAGCCGTTACTGTGCCGGGTGAAGGTACGGCCGACAGCGGGATGCCGATCCTCGCGGTGCACGGCCTGCGCAAATCGTACGGCGCGCTGGAAGTCGTCGCCGGCATTGATCTCGAACTGAGCCGCGGCGAATGTTTCGGCCTGCTCGGGCCCAATGGCGCGGGCAAGACCACGACACTGCGGTTGTGCCTGGGACTGACCGAACCGGATGGCGGCGACATCGCGATGTTCGGGCTGCCGGTTCCGCGCGAAGCGCGCCAGGCCCGGCTGCGGGTCGGCGTCGTACCGCAGATGGACAATCTCGATCCCGACTTCACGGTACGCGAGAATCTCGTTGTCTACGGACGCTATTTCGGCCTGTCGCGCACGGCGCTCGAACAACGCATCCCCGAATTGCTGGCGTTCGCGGCGCTGGAGAACCGCGCCGACGCCCGCATCCTGGCGCTCTCCGGAGGCATGAAGCGGCGCCTGACGCTGGCCCGCGCGCTGATCAACGACCCTGACCTGATCTTTCTCGACGAACCCACCACCGGCCTTGATCCACAGGCGCGCCACCTGATCTGGGAACGGCTGCAGCAACTGATGCGCCAGGGCAAGACGATCTTTCTCACCACGCATTTCATGGACGAGGCCGAGCGCCTGTGTCACCGCCTGTCGATCATGGATCGTGGCCGCATGATCGCGCACGGCGCGCCGCGCGAGCTGGTGGCGCGGCATATCGAGCCGCACGTGGTGGAGGTCTACGGCGACGGCGTCGACGCCTGGGCCAGCCAGTCGGGTGCCGGGCTGTCGGACCGCTGCGAAAAAACCGGCGCCACGCTGTTCTGTTACGCGCGCGACGCGGCGCCGTTGCTGCAGCACCTGGAAGCGCAGAACGCTCTGCGCTATCTGTACCGTCCCGCAACGCTCGAGGACGTGTTCCTCAAGCTTACCGGCCGCGAGCTGCGCGATTGAGCCGGCAACGGAACCGCCGATGATCACCACCGCCCGTTTCCGGCCGCCCGCGCCGAGCCTGCGCTTCGTTCACGTGTGGCGGCGCAATTTCCTGGTGTGGCGCAAGCTCGCGATACCGTCGATGCTCGGCAATCTGGCCGACCCGATGTTCTACATGCTGGGACTGGGTTACGGCCTCGGCCGCATGCTGCCCGAAATGAACGGTATGTCGTACATCGCGTTCCTCGCCGCCGGTACCGTGTGCTCGAGCACGATGATGAGCGCGTCGTTCGAGGCGATGTACTCGGGATTTTCGCGCATGCACGTACAAAAAACGTGGGAAGCGATCCTCAACGCGCCGCTCACGCTCGACGATGTGATGGTCGGCGAGGCGGTGTGGACGGCGAGCAAGAGCTTCATCAGCGGCATGGCGGTGCTGGTGATCGCGCTGGCGCTGGGACTGGTGCATTCGCCGCTGGCAGTGCTGGCATTGCCGATCGTGCTGCTCGCCGGCCTCGCATTCGCGGGACTCGGACTGATCATGACCGCGCTGTCGCCGAGTTACGATTTCTTCATGTACTACTTCACGCTGGCGGTGACGCCGATGATGCTGGTGTCCGGCGTTTTCTATCCGGTGGAACAATTGCCGGCGGTGGTTCAGCATATCGCCGCCTGGCTGCCGCTGCTGCACGCGGTGGAACTGGTGCGCCCGCTGATGAGCGGGACGCTGCCGTCGCACGTGCTGCTGCATGTGGCAGTGCTTGTCGTCTATGCCGTCACAAGTTTTTATATCGCGCTGGTGCTCACGCGCCGGCGGCTGCAGAAATAAATCCGGGCCGGCCCGATACGCGAAAGAAAGGAAAAAGCCATGTTATGGATCAAGTCGTTGCACATCATCTTCATGGTGACGTGGTTCGCCGGCCTGTTCTACCTGCCGCGGCTGTTCGTCTATCATGCAATGAGCGACGACCACCCGAGCATCGACCGCTTCAAGATCATGGAGCGCAAACTGTTCTTCGGCATCATGACGCCGGGCGCGGTGCTGACCATCATCTTTGGCCTGTGGCTGATGCTGGGCTACCACATCGACGGCGACTGGTTGCACGCGAAACTGGCGCTGGTCGTGGTGCTGATCCTGTATCACATTTACTGCGGCAAGCTGATGATCGATTTCAAACATGACCGCAACCGCCACGGCCACGTGTTCTATCGCTGGCTCAATGAGCTTCCAGCGGTGCTGTTGATAGCGATCGTCATTCTGGTGGTGGTCAAGCCATTTTGAATGCGTGAGGGGTGAGGAGTTAAGAGTGAAGGGTAAAAGTAACCGGCGCACAGCGCGCCGCATTATTGACTCCTCACCCCTCACACCTCACCCCTCACGTTCTCCAAATTTATTTGAAATGTCGATTTCCAATTTGAACTCCACTGCTGCCACAGAAGCATTTTTTGCCACCTGCCCACGCGGCCTTGAGCCGACGCTGGCCGCCGAACTCGAGACGCTGGGCGCGGGCGACGTCGCACCGACCGCAGGCGGCGTCGGATTCACCGGGACGTTCGCCGCGTGTTATCGCGTCAACCTGGAAAGCCGCATCGCCAGCCGCGTGCTGTGGCGAATCGCACACGCGCGCTACCGCAACGAGGAAGACATCTACCGCACAGTGCAGGCGCTGCCGTGGCCTGCATGGTTCGGCGCCGAACGAACGATACGAGTCGACGTCGCGGCGATCCGTTCGCCGCTGAGAAGCCTCGATTTCATCACGCTGCGTATCAAGGATGCGGTGTGCGACAACTTCCGCGCCGCACACGGCAAACGCCCCGACGTCGACACCCACCGACCGGACGTTCGCATCCACGCCTTCCTGACGCGCGACGACATCACCCTCTATCTCGACACGTCGGGCGATGCGCTGTTCAAGCGCGGCCGCCGCGAAGCAGCCGGCGCGGCACCGCTCAGGGAAAATCTCGCGGCCGGCATTCTGCGGCTGGCAGGCTGGTCCCCGGAAATGCCGCTGCTCGATCCGATGTGCGGCAGCGGCACGTTCCTGATCGAAGCCGCACTGATCGCGCTCGACATCGCGCCCGGCATCAACCGCAACTTCGGCTTCGAAAAGCTCGCCAACTTCGACGAACGGCGGTGGCGTGCGCTCAAGGACAACGCGCTTCGTCGCCACAAATCAATCCGGCCAGTAATCTTCGGCGCTGACATCGATGCCGCGGCGATCGACAATGCGCGCAGCAATCTCGCGCTGGCGGGGCTTGACGAAGCGGTGCAGCTGACTCGCGCCAGCGTGCTCGATCTGAGCACCCCGGCGCCGGCCGGCGTCCTCGTCGCCAACCCTCCCTATGGCGTGCGCGTCGGCGAACCGGAAAAACTCGCCGCATTCTATCCGAAGCTCGGCGATGTGCTGAAACGCAACTTCGCCGGCTGGCGTGCCTGCCTGTTCAGCGCCGACCCGCAATTGCCGAAACTGATCCGGCTCAAGGCGGCGCGCCGCACGCCGCTTTATAACGGCGCGCTCGAATGCCGGCTGTTCGAGTACCGGCTGGTCGCCGGTAGCATGCGCGACCGGCCGCCGGTTTCCGGAAGCGCCTGACCGGTCACAGCAGCGCCTTGTAAAGCAGTGAGGCGCCGCTCAATGCAACCAGCCCGCCGAGAAACTGCAGCAGGCGGCGATTCGGAATGTAGCCGTGCAGACGCTGGCCGCCCCACAGCCCGAGGCAGGCAAACGGAAACAGCAGTGCGAACGCGATCAGCGTGTCGCGCATGATCAGCCCGATGATCGCGAACACCGCGGCCCGCATGCCGACGCTCGCCACCACCATCGCCGACATCGTGGCCCGAAACCTTGACGGATCACGCAGACGCCCCGTCAGGTAGATCGCGTACGGCGGACCGCCGACACCGAACAGCGCGCCCATCACACCGCCGACGAATCCGGCCGGCAGCGACCACCACGGGCCGATGTGCGCAACGGCGGCACCCCGCCACAAGCTGTAGATGCCATAGGTGAACGCGAAGCAGCCGAGCGCAGCGAGCGCCGCCTGGCGCGGCAGGTGCAGCAGCAGCGTGGCACCGGTCACCGCACCGATCAGTGAAAACGGCACCAGCAGCAGAATTTCGCGCTTCTCCACGCCGCCGCGCAGCCGCATGCCGAGCACCATCGCCGACGTGAAATCCAGCAGCACGCAGATCGGCAGCGCGGTCTTCAGTGAAAGATAATACGAAAGTACCGGCACCGTGAGCAGCGACGCACCGAAGCCGGAGATGCCGAATATCAGATAACCGGCCAAAATGATTGCCGGGCCGGCGAAAACGATCGCGGAATGCGCAGCCAGCAGCTCACTGCCCGGCAGCATCATGGGCGGCGCCGGGGTGGCCGATCAGACAATGTCGAGATGTTCGATGCCGGAAAGCGGATCCCGCCCTTTCGCTTCCTGGCCCTGCAGCTTGATCATCAGCCGCAGTTCGTTGAGCGAATCGGCGTTGCGCAGCGCATCCTCGTAGCCGATCACGCCGGCTTCACACAGCTCGAACAGATGCTGGTCGAAGGTCTGCATCCCGAGCTCGCGCGATTTCGCCATCACCGCCTTGATCTCGTGCACTTCGCCCTTGAAGATCAGATCCGAAATGAGCGGCGAATTGAGCAGGATTTCGAACGCCGCGGCACGCCCCTTGCCGTCCTTCTTCGGCACCAGGCGCTGCGAGATCATCGCCTTCAGATTGAGCGACAAATCCATCAGCAACTGGCTGCGACGCTCTTCGGGGAAGAAATTGATGATGCGGTCGAGCGCCTGATTGGCGCTGTTCGCGTGCAGCGTGGCCATGCACAGGTGACCGGTTTCGGCGAACGCCACCGCGTAATCCATCGTCGCCTGATCGCGAATCTCGCCGATCAGGATCACGTCCGGCGCCTGGCGCAGCGTGTTCTTCAGCGCCGCGTCCCACGAATCGGTGTCGACACCAACCTCGCGCTGCGTCACCACGCAGTTGCGATGTTCGTGCACGTATTCGATCGGATCCTCGATCGTAATGATGTGGCCGTGGCTGTTCTGGTTGCGGTGCCCGATCATCGCCGCCAGCGTCGTCGATTTGCCGGCCCCGGTGGCACCCACCACGATCGCCAGCCCGCGCTTGGCCATCACGACTTCACTCAGGATCGGCGGCAATTCCAGTTCCTCGAACGTCGGGACGGTGGTGTTGATCGTGCGCAGCACCATGCCGATATGCGCCTGCTGCACGAACGCGCTGACCCGGAAACGGCCGATGCCCGGCGGGCTCACCGCGAAGTTGCATTCCTTCGTGGCCTCGAATTCCTGCGCCTGGCGATCATTCATGATCGCACGCGCCAGGTCGGCCGTGTGCTGCGGCGTGAGCGGCTGGCTCGACACCGGCGTCACCTGCCCATCGATCTTGAACGCCGGTGGAAAGCCTGCCGTAATGAACAGGTCCGATGCCTTCTTGCCGACCATCGCACGCAGCATTTCGTGCATGAAGCGGACTGCCTGATCGCGTTCCATGGCTAATCCTCTCAGGTGATTGGGGATTTGGGATCAGTGATTAGTGTACGAGCTCCGACGCACCGCATTTCCCCAATCCTGGACCCCGAATCCCTTATCCAATGAATATATCCTTGTTCTGCGCCCGCATACGCGCCTCACCGACCGCCACTACGCCGCGCTTCACCAGGTCCTGCAGATTCTGGTCGAGCGTCTGCATCCCGAACGACTGGCCGGTCTGGATCGCCGAATACATCTGCGCCACCTTGTTTTCACGGATCAGGTTGCGTATCGCCGGCGTGCCGATCATGATCTCGTGCGCGGCGACGCGGCCGTTGCCGCTCTTCAGCTTGAGCAGCGTCTGCGAAATCACGGCGCGCAGCGACTCCGAAAGCATCGCGCGCACCATCTCCTTCTCGGCGGCCGGAAACACGTCCACGATGCGGTCGATGGTCTTCGCCGCGGAACTGGTATGCAGCGTGCCGAACACCAGGTGCCCGGTCTCGGCCGCCGTCAGCGCCAGCCGGATCGTCTCCAGATCGCGCAACTCGCCCACCAGAATCACATCCGGGTCCTCGCGCAGCGCCGAGCGCAGCGCATTTGAAAACGATAACGTATGCGGACCGACTTCGCGCTGGTTGATCAGGCATTTCTTCGCTTCGTGCACGAACTCGATCGGATCCTCAATCGTCAGAATGTGCCCGTACTCATTCTCGTTGACGTGGTCGACCATCGCCGCGAGCGTGGTCGACTTGCCCGACCCGGTGGGGCCGGTCACCAGCACGATGCCGCGCGGCTGGCGCGCGATATCGGCAAAAATTTTCGGCGCCTTGATGCTTTCGAGCGTCACCACGCCTGACGGAATGGTACGGAATACCGCGCCGGCGCCGCGCTGCTGCACGAACGCGTTGACGCGGAAACGCGCGAGATTCGGAACCTCGAACGAGAAGTCGCATTCGAGATGCTCTTCGTAAACCTTGCGCTGGCTGTCGCTCATGATGTCATACACCATCGCGTGCACGTCCTCGTGCGCCAGCGGCGGTACATTGATGCGGCGGATGTCGCCATGGACACGTATCATCGGCGGCAATCCGGAAGACAGGTGCAAGTCGGAAGCGTTGTTCTTGACGACAAACGCCAGTAGTTCGGAGATGTCCATTATAATCGCTCCCTGCGCGAGGTCCGGCTCGGGGATCTCTTTGTTGTATGTTGTTGTATTGTGCGGTGAAACCTTTTTTGTCCGCTGATTATGAACGTAATCGTCGCCAACTTGCAAGCCGTCCGCGCACGCATCGCGGCGGCGGCGAAGCAGGCGGGAAGGCAGCCGCACGACGTGGCGCTGATCGCGGTCAGCAAGACGTTTGCGGCGGACGCGATCGCACAGGCGTGTGACGCCGGCCAGACCGCGTTCGGCGAAAGCTACCTGCAGGAAGCGCTGGACAAGATGGACCGCCTCGCGGTGCGGCCGCTGGAATGGCATTTCATCGGACCGATCCAGAGCAACAAGACACGTTTGATCGCGGCACGCTTTCAGTGGGTGCACGGCATCGACCGGGCGCGCATTGCCGAGCGGCTGGCTGCAGCGCGACCGGCCGCGATGCCGGCGCTCGACGTCTGCCTGCAGATCAACGTGAGCGGCGAGACGACGAAAAGCGGTATCGATCCCGCCGCAGCGCCCGCGCTTGCGCGGCTGGTTGCCGGCCTGCCGCGGCTGCGGCTGCGCGGACTGATGGCGATTCCACGGCCGACCGTCGACCCGCTGGAACAGCGCCGGCAATTCGCCCGCGTGCGCGAATTGAAGGAAAAAATCACGGCTTCCGGCATCGCGCTCGACACCTTGTCGATGGGCATGTCGGACGATCTCGAAGCGGCGATCGCCGAGGGCGCGACGCTGGTGCGGGTTGGATCGGCGATCTTCGGCCAGCGGCAAAAGCGTTAACCGCCAAGGCACCAGGGACGCCATGAGCAACGAAGAAAATCGTGGAACCGTAGACGGATGCCAATGCACGCTTTTGATGACGTCCCTTCCGCGTCAGTCGGTATCAGCGCCAGATTGCTTTAAAATCGGGTTTCTTGGCGCCCTTGGCGTCCTGGCGGTTCGAAGATAGTTCATGAACATCACCTTTATCGGCGGCGGCAACATGGCGAGCGCATTGATCGGCGGCCTGCTGAACAACGGCTTTGCCGCCGGCCAGCTGCAGGTGGTCGACGTATCGGCGGACGCCCGTGCCCGCGTTGAACGGACCTTCGGCGTCGGCGTGCACGCGACACTTGGCGACGCCGTTGCCGCCGCCGGCTGCGTCGTGCTCGCGATCAAGCCGCAACAAATGCGCGCCACCGCCCGCGCGCTGCAGCCGCTGATCGCCGGCCAGCTGGTGATCACGATCGCCGCCGGCATCCGGCTGCGTGATCTCGCGCGCTGGCTTGGCGGCCATGGGCGTCTGGTGCGGGCGATGCCGAACACGCCGGCACTGGTGGCCAGCGGCCTGTCGGCGCTGTTCGCGGCGCCCGGAGTATCTGCCGACGACAAGGCGCTCGCGCAGCGCGTGCTGGGTGCAGCCGGCACTACGCTGTGGCTCGCGAACGAGGAACAAATGGATGCGGTGACCGCGATTTCGGGCAGCGGACCGGCATACGTGTTCTACTTCATCGAAGCCCTCGAACAGGGCGCGCGCGAACTCGGATTCGATGCCGCAGCGGCGCGGCGGCTCGCACTCGAAACCTTTGCCGGCGCAATCAGGCTGGCGCAGCACAGCGAAGACGACGCGGCAACGCTGCGCGCCCGCGTCACGTCGAAGGGCGGCACCACCGAACGCGCACTCGGCTGCATGGACACCGACGGCGTCGGACGATCGATCGTGCGCGCGCTGCATGCCGCGGCCGAACGTTCGCGCGAACTGGGCGAGGAACTGGGGAGGGCAGACTGAACGATGCTTTCAAACGCGCTGGTATTTCTGATTGAAACGCTATTCGGCCTGTTCGCGGTGGCGCTGTTGCTGCGCTTCTATCTGCAATGCGTGCGCGCGCCATATCGCAATCCGCTGTCGGAATTTCTCGCCGCGCTCACCGACTTCGCGGTGCGTCGCGCGCGACGCATCATTCCCGGACTGTGGCAGCTCGATCTGGCGACACTGATCCTGGCGTGGCTTGTCGAAGTGGTGCAGATCGTGATCGTGATCCTGCTGAAGGATTACTCGCTCAGTCCGCAGATCGGCGTAGCGTTCATCGCGATCGGCGCGATCGCGGCGTTGCGGCTGGTGCGGCTGACCGTCTACATCGTGATGGTGGCGGTGATCGCGCAGGCGATCCTGAGCTGGATCAGCCCCTATCACCAGCTTGCGCCGCTGCTGCACAGCATGACGGCGCCGTTCTTGCGCCGCTTCCAGCGCATCATCCCGCCGATCGGCAATGTCGACCTGTCGCCGCTGTTCGTGATCATCGTCTGCCAGCTGGTGCTGATGCTGCCGATCGCGTGGCTGGAAATGTCGGCAGTGCAACTGCTGTAGCCGACCGTATCACTAGAGGGCCGCCGTCGCTTCGCGTGACGCCCTGGCTTCGTCTTCGAGCCAGTCGCAGAAGCGGCTGATTTTCGGATCACCCCGGTCATTGCGGGAACAGATTGCGTAATAGCCCGGAGTCGGTGCGACCAGATGCGGAAACGGCATGCACAACTGTTGCGTTTCCAGCTCGTCCCGGATCATCGCCCGCGGCCCCATCGCAACACCCATGCCGTCGACGGCGGCCTTGAGTGCCAGTGAGCTGTGATCGAAACGCAGCGCATGCAGCGGCGCGAGTCCGGCCACCGCGGCGTGCGCCAGCCACGCCTCCCAGTCGGCGGCGCGCACGTCCGCGTAAAGCCAGGTGTAATGCCGCAATTCCGCCGGCAAGCGCAGCGGCGCGGCGTCCAACAGCCGCGGATGGCACACCGGCGTGATCGCCTCGTCCAGAAACAGCCGGCTGTACACGCCGCGCCACACGTCCGGCCCGCGACGAATCACGATATCGGCCCCACGCAGGCTGGATACCGCATTGTCGCGCCGGGTTTTCAGGCGGATTTCGAGAAACGGATAGCGCTCCCGGAACTGTGGCAGCCGCGGCAGCAGCCACTTGGCGGTAAACGTCGGCGGCGCACTGATGTGCAGCGTGTCGGGCCGATCACGCGGCAGCAGCTTCGACGTGGCGGCGGCAATGCGCTCCAGCGCCCCGGCGATCTCGCCGCGATAGGCGCGCCCCGCACGGGTCAGCACCACGCCGCTTGGCGTGCGCTCGAACAGTTTCAGACCGAGCCATTTTTCCAGCGCGCCGATCTGCTTGCTGACCGCACCGTGCGTAACGCACAGCTCGGCCGCCGCACGCGAAAAATTCTCATGCCGCGCAACCGCTTCGAACACGCGCAGCGCATTGAGTGGGGGCAGGCGATACATGGCACTCACTGTGAGAAAAAATCACATCGTAGGCGAAATCTTCTCCATTGCAAATCAAACCCTGCACTGCCTAGGATACAACAGTCGTTCAGTTCACGAACCCGTTGCGGAGAGGATCATGAATCATTATCGGTACTTGGCGTTGCTGTGCGCCTGGTTCGTTGCCACGCCGGCTGGTTTTGCCGTGGCTGCGCCCCAGTCGGCACAGTCCTATCCGGTGAAACCGGTGCGGCTGATCGTCCCGTTCTCACCCGGCGGCGGCACCGACATCCTGGCCCGCACGCTGGGCCAGCAGCTGTCGCAGAAATGGGGTCAGCAGGTGATCGTCGACAACCGTGCCGGCGCCGGCACCATCATCGGCACCGAGGTCGCGGCGAAGGCAGCACCCGACGGCTATACGGTTCTTCTGACCAACATTGCGCTGGCGCTCAATCCGGCACTGCGCACGAAACTGCCGTACGACACGCTGAAGGATCTGTCGCCGGTCATTCTCATCGCATCGCAGCCCAACGCCGTCGCGGCCAACCCTGCGCTGCCGGCGAATTCGATCAAGGAACTCATCGCACTGGCGAAGAAATCGAGCCTGAACTACGCGTCGTCCGGAAACGGCGGCGTTGGGCATATCTCGGGGGCGATGTTCGCACTCGCGATCGGCGCCGATATGGTCCACATTCCGTACAAGGGCGGCGGCCCCGCCGCGATCGACCTGATCGCCAACCGCGTGCCGCTGGCGTTCATCAGCCTGCCGACCGTGATGTCGTACCTCAAATCGGGACAACTGAAGGTTCTGGCCATCACCGACAGCAAGCGCTCCGCCGCCGCTCCCGACATTCCGACCGTGTCCGAAACCCTTCCCGGCTTCACGGTCGACAACTGGGTGGGCCTGCTGGCACCGGCCGGAACACCGCAGCCGATCATCGACAAGCTCAACGCCGATATCCTGGCGATCATCCACCTCGACGCGGTACGGGCGCGCCTGACCACTCACGGTTTTGACGTCGCCGGCAGCTCACCGGCGCAATTCGGCGAGGTCATCCGCTCCGACATGACGAAGTACGCGGAAGTCATCCGCAAGGCCGGCATACACGCCAACTGACGGCACAGCCGACGGCGATCATATTCAGGGGAAAAAATTACCATGGCACTGAGTATCGGCATTCTGCAGGGCGACGACATCGGACTCGAGGTGGTGCCGGAATGCATCAAGGTGATGCGGGCGGCGGCGGAAAAGACCGGTCTCGCGATCGACTGGAAGCCGCTGCCGATTGCGCGCGAGGCGCATCAACGGTTCGGCCACACCATTCCGCCCGACATCCTCGAAGCACTGAGCCGGCTCGACGGCTGGGTGCTGGGGCCAATCGGACACCGTGAATATCCGCGCGATGAAGCAGGCTGGGTCAATGCCCATCCGGTGCTGCGCCGGCATTTCGAACTCTACGCCAATTACAAGCCGTTCCGCTCGTATCCGAACCTGCCGTCGGTGCACAAGGACGTCGACCTGTTTTTCCTGCGCGAGACGACCGAGGGATTCAAGGTCGACTGCAACATGTACCGCGGTTATGGCGAATGCCAGCCGACCGAGGACATCGCGATCTCGACGCGCGTGATCACGCGCCGCAAGTGCAACCTGATCGCACGCGCCGCGTTCGAGGTCGCGCGCACCCGCCCACGCCGCAAGGTCACTGCGGTTCACAAGAACACGGTGTTCAAGATGGGCGACGGCCTGTTCGCCGATGAATGCCGCAAGGTCGCCGCCGAGTTTCCGGACGTGACGTTCGATGAAGTCATCGTCGACACCTTCGCGATGAAGCTGGTGATGAACCCGTGGCAGTACGATGTGGTGGTGACGACCAACATCTACGGCGACATTCTGACCGACGAAGCGGCCGGGCTGATCGGCGGCCTCGGTCTGGCACCCGGGCTCAACGCCAGCGACCGTTACGCGATGGCGCAGGCGACACACGGCTCGGCGCCCGATATCGCCGGGAAAAACATCGCCAATCCATACGCAATGATCATGTCGGGCAAGATGCTGTTCGACTGGCTCGGCATGAAGCGCGGCGACGCCCGGGCGACCGAGGCCGGCCGCTTGATCGGACTGGCCGTCGAGCGCGTGATCACCGAAGCACGCTGCCTCACACCCGATATCGGCGGCAGCGCCGGCACCCGGCAGATGGGGGACGCGATCGCCGCCGCGGTTGCCGCGGCAGACTGATTCCGCAACGGCGCCGGAAAAACGTTCACACCAGAACCTGCCGGTGCCAGCGTTTTTTCGGCACGCTGCTAGCTGTCATCCGTTGGCGAAGGTTGCGGTGTGCGCTCCGCGCGCTCGTGCTCGGCGCCGGCCCGCAGCTTGTATGCCTTCACCGTCAACGCCGCGGCCACCCACAACCCGAAGACCACCAGCGGTATCACGATCAGTTTCGGCACAAACAGTGCGACAACCGCCAGTGCCACCAGCACCGCGGCGGCGGTCGCCATCACGCTGGCTTCGGCCGGTCCCAGCACACGGCGGTTGGTCATCGCCGCGCTCACCGCGTTGCCCAGGCGCAGCGCACCAGCCGCCGCGCGCCCGGTGCTGCCGCCACGCAATCCGCGCGCGCGCCGCTCGGGGTGCGGCGAAACGGTGGTGCGCACGCGGCGGCGATTGCCGAGCACGATTTCGGTCGCATTCTCCAGATCGGCGAGATACATCTGCTGCATTTCACGCGCGCAGCCTTCATCTTCCATCGCTACGTCGAGCTCGTAGTTGCCGATCCAACTCGCGAGATTGAGATTGGTCGAGCCGACCCGCGCCCAGCGCTCATCGGCGACTGCGGTCTTCGCGTGCAGCATCGCGCCGTTCCATTCGAACACGCGCACACCAGCCTCGAGCAGCGGCCGATAGCCGGCGCGCGTGATCGGCGTCAGCGACGGAATGTCGCTCGCGCCCGGCACCAGCAGCCGCACGTCGACGCCGTCCAGCGCCGCCGCGCGCAGCGCCTGGACGTAGGTCGACACGCCGACGAAATAGGTGTCCGTCAGCCACAGGCTGCGGCGCGCCATCGCGGCGATCAGCTGATCGAGGCGGTAGGGCCCGGCGGTCGCGGGCGCCGTCGCCAGCACGCGCACCGCCACGTCGCCGGCCACCGCAATCGATTCCTCCGCCATCAGCTCGGCGTCCGGCAGCGGCGTGCCGGCGGCCGCCCACGCCTGCGCAAACGCCTGCCGGATGTCGGCGACCGCAGGGCCGCGCAACTCGATGCCGGTATCGCGCCATTGCTCGCGCCGGCGCCGCACATCGCCGACCCAGCGGCGGCTGACACACAGCCCGCTGACGAAGCCCACCTCGCCATCGACGGCGATCATCTTGCGATGATCGCGTGTCAGCCAGCCGAATGGGCTGTCGAATCGTGGCGGATTGAAACATCGCACTTCGCCACCGGCTTCGAGTAGCGGCCGCCACAACTGGCGCGACCCCAGACCGAGCGTGCCCATCCAGTCATAGATCACGCGCACACGCACGCCGGCGCGCGCACGCTCGGTGAGTGCAGCCGCGAACTCGCGCCCGATCTCATCGGCGGCGATGATGTAGTTTTCGAAAAAGACGTCACGCTGTGCGCCGCGGATCGCGGCCAGCCACGCCGGGTAATTCTCGCTGGCGTTGCGCAGAATGCGCACGCTGTTACCGGGCGTCAGCGGTGCGCCGGCAGCCCGTGACAACGCCCGTTCCGCGAGGACGCGGGTCAGCGGATCATGGCGCAGCAGATCGCGCGTTTCCATAATGGCGATTGTCGCACAACGTCCCGCAACGGGTGCGCGCCACCCGTCGGCGCGCTACATCAGCACGATGTCATACTGCTCCTGGTTGTAGACGCTTTCGACCTGCAGTGACACCGGCTTGCCGATGAAATCGGACAGCGTCGCGAGGCTTTGCGATTCCTCGTCGAGGAACATGTCGATCACCTGCTGCGACGCCAGGATGCGGAATTCGCGCGCGCTGAACTGGCGCGCCTCGCGTAGCAGCTCGCGCGAGATTTCGTAACATACGGTCTGCGCCGTCTTCAGCTCGCCGCGCCCCTGGCACACCGGGCACGGCTCGCACAACACGTGCGCCAGGCTCTCGCGCGTGCGCTTGCGCGTCATCTCGACCAGCCCGAGCTGGGTGAAGCCGTTGACGGTCATGCGCGTGCGATCGCGCGCCAGCGCCTTGCGGAATTCGTTGAGCACTGCGTTGCGGTGTTCCTCCGAATCCATGTCGATGAAATCGATGATGATGATACCGCCCAGGTTGCGCAGCCGCAGCTGGCGCGCGATCACCTGCGCCGCCTCCAGGTTGGTCTTGAAGATGGTGTCGTCGAAGCTGCGCCCGCCGACGAAGCCGCCGGTGTTGACGTCGATCGTGGTCAGCGCCTCGGTCTGGTCGATGATCAGGTAACCACCGGACTTGAGATCGACGCGGCGCGCCAGCGCACGCTCGATCTCGTCCTCGACGCCGTAGAGATCGAACAGCGGCCGTTCGCCGGCATAATGCTCGAGCCGCGGCGCAATATTGGGCGTGTACTCCAGCGCAAAACTGCGCATCGCATTGAAGGTTTCCTGCGAATCGACCGCGATGCGCGCGGTCTCGTCGTCGACGAAATCACGCAGCACGCGCAGGCTCAGATTCAGGTCTTCATAGAGCAGCGTCAGTGCCGCCGCGCTCGCCGCCTTGTCCTGGATATCGCGCCACAGTTTTCTCAGGTAATCGATGTCCGCCGTCAGTTCGCGGTCGGGCGCCGTTTCGGCCATGGTGCGGACGATGAAGCCGCCGCTTTCGTCCGGCGGCAGCAACTGCTGCAGCTTCTCGCGCAACGCCAGCCGCTCCACTTCGTCCTCGATGCGCTGCGAGATGCCGATGTGCGATTCCTGCGGCAGGTATACCAGCAATCGTCCGGCGATGCTGATCTGCGTCGACAGGCGCGCGCCCTTGGTGCCGATCGGGTCCTTGATGACCTGCACCATGAGATTCTGCCCCTCGCTCAGCAACTGCTCGATCGCGCGATCGTCGCCGCCGTTCTGGCGATGGCCCCAGATGTCTGCGACGTGCAAAAACGCGGCGCGCTCGCCGCCAATATCGACGAACGCCGACTGCATGCCCGGCAGCACGCGGATCACACGCCCCATGTAAACATTGCCAACCAGGCCGTGCGCCGACGCGCGCTCGATGTGCAGTTCCTGCGTCACGCCGTATTCGAGCACCGCGACGCGCGTTTCCTGCGGCGTCACGTTGATCAGGATTTCCTCGGTCATCGCCGGTTTGCCGGTGAAGCCTCGGGTCGACAGGTGCCGAACGCGGAATGCGCACTCACGGCACGGCGACCCGGAATGCCCGCAGCAGCTCGGCCGTTTCGAATAGCGGCAATCCCATCACGCCGGAGTAGCTGCCGTTGAGGTTGCGCACGAACAGCGCGCCGCGCCCCTGAATCGCGTAGGCGCCGGCCTTGTCGAGCGGCTCGCGCGTCGCGATGTAGCGCCGGATTTCGTCGCCGGTCAGCTCGCGAAATTCCACCGTCGATTCCGACA
>DASSON010000015.1:0-10465 GCA_035700525.1 Burkholderiales bacterium | reverse complement strand
GAGATGTACGCAACGCTCGATCTGTGCGTCGGCTGCAAGGGCTGCCGGCGCGAATGTCCGACCGGCGTCGACATGGCGAAGATGAAGATCGAGTTCATGCATCACTACGTGAAGCGCCACGGCCTCAGCCGCAAGGACCGGCTGATCGCGTACCTGCCGCGCTATGCGTCGATCGCCGCCCGTTTTGCGCCGCTGCTCAACTTGCGCAACCACCTGCCTGGATTGCCGTGGATGACCGAGAAACTGCTCGGGTTCAGTGCGCGGCGCTCGCTGCCGTCGTGGCGACGCGACTGGTTTCGGGATGATGAAATCTCTTCCCGGCCCGCTCCTTCGCGGAGCGGAGCAGGAGGGGATTCAACGCTGGCGGACCCGCGCGAAGTCGCATTGTTCGTCGATACCTTCAACCGCTATTTCGAGCCCGAGAACGCGCGGGCCGCGGCCGACGTGCTGCAGGCCGCCGGCTACCACGTGCAATTGCCGCACGCGGCGGACAGTGCGCGCCCGCTGTGTTGCGGCCGCACGTTTCTGGCATCGGGCCTGGTCGACGAGGCGAAAACCGAGGCGCGCCGCATGCTGGAAGCGCTGACGCCATTCATCGAACGCGATATCCCGATCGTCGGTCTCGAACCGTCGTGCCTGCTGACGCTGCGCGACGAGTACCGCTCGCTGCTGGGCCGTGATGCAAGCGCGGGGCTGGCCCGGCAGGCGCTGCTGTTCGAGGAATTCCTGGCGCGCGAAGCGAAGGCCGGGAAGCTCGATCTGAAACTCAACGCATTGCCACAGAAAAAAGCGCTGTTGCATGGCCATTGCCACCAGAAGGCGTTCAACGTGATGGGCAGCGTGAACCAAGTGCTGGGGCTGATTCCGGGGCTCAAAGTGGAAACGATAGAATCGAGTTGCTGCGGCATGGCGGGCGCGTTCGGCTACGACGCGGAACACTTCGACGTTTCGATGAAGATGGCCGAAATCAGCCTGCTGCCGAAAGTCAGGTCGGCCGCCGGCGATGAGTTGATCGTTGCCGACGGCACCAGCTGCCGCCATCAGATTCACGACGGCAGCGGGCGCGGCGCACAGCACGTCGCGTGCGTGCTGCGCGCCGCGCTGTAACCCACGCCGCAACTGATTGCTGCGATAATGGTGATGCCCGCTGCCTGATGACGGGCGGCGGAACGGGGATTGCGCCGGATCATCCGGATTCGTGCGCTTATAAATACGCCGTGCCCGGCCACGTGGGAGATCCGCCCCGCGTGTTGGCGTCGGTTTCGGCCATTTGCAACGGACACTCCAATGTCACACGATATTCTTGTTGAACGCGACGGCGTGATCGCGACCGTCACGCTGAGCAATCCCGACAAGCTCAATGCGCTGACAGTCGCGATGTGGCGCAAGCTGGCGATGGTAATGAATGAGCTGTCGGCCGATGACGATCTGCGCTGCGTGGTGGTGCGCGGCGCGGGTGACAAGGCGTTCGCAGCCGGAGCCGACATCGCCGAGTTCGCGACCGCGCGCGACAACGTCGAGCAGGGAAAAATCTATCACCGCGAGTACGTATACGGTGCGCTGAAGGCGGTCGGCGAATGCCGCCATCCAACGGTTGCGATGATCAAGGGGCCGTGCGTCGGCGGCGGTTTCGAGATCGCCTGCCAGTGCGATCTGCGCATCTGCGGCGAATCCGGTCGTTTCGGCGTGCCGATCAACCGGCTCGGCTTCGCGATCGCTTATGACGAACTGGCGGCGGTGCTGCCGCTGGTGGGACGCGGCGTGATTCTCGAAATCCTGCTCGAAGGCCGCATCCTGAATGCGCAGGAGGCGTACGCGAAGGGACTGGTGACGCGACTCATGCCCGATGGTGAAACCGAGGCCGAAGCCTACGCGACCGCGCGCCGCATCGCTGCCGGCGCGCCGCTGGTCGCGCGCTGGCACAAGCAGTACGTGCGCCGCCTCACCGTGCATCCGCAACCGCTGAGCGACACCGAGATCGACGAGAACTTCGCATACTTCAACACCGAGGATTACCGCATCGGCTATGATGCGTTCACCAACAAGAAGAAGCCGAAGTTTGTGGGGAAATAAACTGAACCGCCAAGGCGCCAAGAGTGCCAGGAACGGCAAAGATCAAAAGCGATAACCGCGGAGGCGCGAAGGCGCAAAGGAAAGCCGCAATAAATTTCTGATTTGGTTTTCCTTGGCGTCCTGGCGGCTCAACCTGAATTGAGGACATGAAAATGGCAGGACCGTTGTCACATATCCGCGTGCTTGATCTGTCGCGCGTGCTCGCCGGCCCGTGGGCGGGGCAGAATCTTGCCGATCTCGGTGCCGAGGTGATCAAGATCGAGCGTCCGGGGAAAGGCGATGATTCGCGCGCGTTCGGGCCGCCGTGGATCCGCGACGGGAACGGCAGCGACACCAGCGAATCGGCGTATTTCATGGCGGCCAATCGCGGCAAGAAATCGGTCACGGTGAATCTCGCAAAGCCCGACGGCCAGCGCATCGTGCGCGATCTCGTCAAACACTGCGACGTGCTGCTCGAAAACTACAAGGTCGGTGACCTCGCCCGTTACGGGCTTGGCTATGACGATTTGAAGAAAATCAATCCGAAGCTGATCTACTGCTCGGTCACCGGTTTCGGCCAGACCGGGCCGTACCGCGAACGGCCCGGCTATGACTTCATGATCCAGGGCATGGGCGGCCTGATGAGCATCACCGGCGAGCGCGACGATGCGCCGGGCGGCGGGCCGCAGCGCGTCGGCGTGCCGATCGTCGACATCATGACCGGCATGTACGCGACGATCGCGGTGTGCGCGGCGCTCGCACATCGCGCCGAAAGCGGAATCGGGCAGCATCTCGATCTCGCACTGTTCGACACGCAGCTGGCGTTTCTCGCGAACCAGGCGATGAACTATCTCGCGACCGGCGAATCACCCAAACGTATCGGCAATTCCCATCCGAACATCGTGCCCTACCAGACGTTCCGGACGCGCGACGGCGACATCATTCTCGCCTGCGGCAACGACAATCTGTTCAGCCGCTTCTGCGCGGCAGCGGGATGCGAACAACTGACACAAGACGAGCGCTTTGCGACAAATGGCAAGCGGGTGGCGAACCGTGCACAGCTGGTGCCGCTGCTGGCCGAAATTTTCGCGACGCGCACCACGCGCGAATGGGTGGCGGCACTCGACGCGGCGGGCGTGCCGAACGGGCCGATCAACACGATCGAACAGGCGTTTGCCGAGCCGCAAGCAGTCGCGCGCGGCGCGCAAGTCGACATCGCGCATCCGCTGGCCGGGCACGTGTCGCTGGCTGCAAGTCCGATGCGCTTTTCTGAGACGCCAATCACGTACGACGTGCCACCGCCGCTGCTGGGCCAGCATACTGACGACGTGCTGCGCGGTTTGTTGGGGCTTGCCGACGAGCGGATTGCGCAGCTCAGGAGCGATGGTATCGTTTAGCTTTAGTAGCGTGCCAGGCGCACACGAGTCTATTCCCCTCCTCGAATGGAGGAGGGGTGGACGCGAAGCGGACGGGGTGGTGGGCGGTGCCGCAAAAAACGACCACCCCTCCCGCTTCGCTCCTTGCGACCGCGCAAGGAGGAGTGTGGCCGCCGGAAGGCGGAAGAGGGCCCCGGCGCAAGCCGGGATCCGACCCTGGAAGCGGCCATGAGCGGCCGGCGGCCTTGCGTCCGGATTCGGGTCGCACCCCATCTGACGATGGGGCTCCTGCTCCGCCTCTCCGGCCGCTGCCCGCGAAGCGGGTGCGACCCTGGAGCGGGATGCAGTGCCTCGTAGCGCGGTCGCCGCCCCTCTCCGCTGGCCGATCCCTTCGGGGCCCCTCGGCCAACGCTTCGAGGCGCTCCCCTTAAGAACAAGAGAGGAGATCGATTGTGCAGTCAATAGCGGCTTTGCCGGAGTTGTATTTGGCTTTTCACGATTCTTCTTCCCGCTGGTTTTTCGCAGGCCGCATTGAAGTGTAACCCGACCATGCATCTCATTTCCCGCGGCGTTTCGCCCGCGGATGAGCCTGATCATAGATTTTCGCCAGGTACTGGAAATCGAGATGCGTGTAAATCTGCGTCGTCGAGATGCTGGCGTGACCCAGCATCTCCTGCACTGCGCGCAGGTCGCCGCTCGACTGCAGCACATGAGAGGCGAATGAATGGCGCAGCACGTGCGGATGAACGTTGTCCGGAAGGCCCAGCTTCAGCGCCCATTGCTTGAGCCGGTACTGCACCGCGCGCGGCGTCAACCGCGTGCCGCGATGATTGACGAATAGCGCGCTGCCGTCGCTGCCGGGCAGCTGGGCGCGCGCCTGCAGCCAGCATTCGAGCGCGGCAAGAGCGGGCCGTCCGACCGGGACGACGCGCGTGCGCGAGCCCTTGCCGGTGACCCGCACCGTGCCGTCCTCGAAGTTGACCGCATCGATGTCGAGACCCGTCAGTTCGGAAAGCCGCAGCCCCGACGAATAAAACAGTTCGCAGATCGCCTTGTCGCGCAACGCGAGCGCATCGTCACCGGTGATTGCCATCAGCCGCGTCGCGGCGTCGGGCGACAGTGCATGCGGCAGGCGTTTGGGCGATTTCGGCGCGCGTAGCCCGGCGCACGGGTTGTGCGTGAGACCGTGGTCGCGTACGAGGTAGTCGAAGAATCCGCGCCATGAAGACAGCATGCGCGCCAGCGTGCGGCCGCTCAGGCCGCGGCCATGCAGCAGCGTGACGAAGTGCCGCAGATCGTGGATTGCAAGCTTGTAGAGCGGCGTGTCGCTTGCCAGTTCGAGCAGGATTTCGACGTCACGCACATAACCTGCAGTGGTATGCGCGGACAGGCGCCGCTCACTCGCGAGATGGGCGGTGAATCCCGCGACACGATGATCCGCCGCCGATGATTTGCGCGCTGGCGGTGTTTGCGAACGGCGCGATGACGCGGTCTTCGGCATCGGCTGCCGGCTGTCAATCACGCGCCATCGAGCTGATGCGCGAGCGCGCCCGCGGCAAGATCGCCCAGCCGCTTCAGATAGAGGGTCCCCATCTCCGGATAGAAGCGCTGCGGATCTTCGCTCGCCAGCACCAGCAATCCGAAAGTATCGGCGTCGCGCAGCGGTATGTAAGCGAACGATTTCAGCGTTGCTTCCGGCACGTTGAACCATTCCGTCACATCCGGCCGCGCTTCCCCACCGCACTGGGGCTGGGCCAGCTCGACTGCAAACTCATGCATCTCCTCGCTTACCGGCTGGCATTCGGCGCGATCGGTGGCCGCGCCGTTGCGCCACAGGCGCAGTGCAACATGCGGAACCGCGAAATCCTCGCGCAGATTGAAATAAAGCGCCTGCATCGTCTCCGCGCTATCGTGCGCAGCAATCAGCGCCAGCGCCAGCCGATGCAGCTTTTCGCCGATCGCATCGTTCTCCTCGCCGTAGCGGATCAGGTCATGCAGCTTGGATTCGAGCAGTTTGCCTTTTTCGCGTAGCGTCAGGATCTGGCGCTCGTTGATCGAGATCGCACGCCCGCCATGCGGATGCGGGATATAAAGCGACGCCACCATGTCGGCGTAGTCCTCGAAAAATTCCGGATGCCGCTGCAGGTATGCCGCGATTTCTTCTGGAGTCATGCGTTATCGTCCTTATAGATCAATCTCACCCTCGAATACCGTTTCCGCCGATCCGGTCATCATCACCGGCGTGCCTTCGCCACCCCACGCAACGGTCAGTTCGCCGCCACGCGTTTCGACGATCACCGGCGTATCGAGCAGGCCGCGGCTGATGCCGGCGACCACCGCGGCGCAGGCGCCGGTGCCGCAGGCGAGTGTCTCGCCCGCGCCGCGCTCGTAGACCCGCAGCCGGATGCGCTTGCGATCGACGAGCTGCATATAGCCCGCATTCACATGCTGTGGAAAGCGCGGGTGGCATTCTATCAGTGGCCCCTGAGCGGCGACCGGCGCCAGATCAACGTCGGAAACGACTTGCACGGCGTGGGGGTTGCCCATCGAGAGCGCGCTGATTTCAATTGTTTTTTCGCCGACTTCCATCATGTAAGTAAGTGCTCGCTGAGGAGCCTCGAACGGGATATCGGCCGGCGCAAAGCGCGGCATCCCCATGTCCACGGTGACACGCCCGTCGGCCTCGATGCGCGGCACGATCACGCCCGATGCGGTGCCGACCCGGATTTCTGACTTGCGGGTCAACCCCTTGTCGCGGACGAAGCGCGCGAAGCAGCGTGCGCCATTGCCGCATTGCTCGACCTCGCCACCGTCGGCATTGAAGATACGGTAATGAAAGTCAGTATCTGGGTGGCGTGGCGCTTCGACTAGCAGCACTTGGTCACAGCCTATGCCGAAATGGCGATCGGCGATATGACGTACCTGTGCCGAATCCAGGTCCGGTAACGAATGCGTCGCGTCGAACACGACGAAATCGTTACCGTTCCCATGCATTTTGGTGAACTTCAGGTGCATTGACGGCATATTCTCGTGAGATCGCGGTAGATGCAGCGGTCCATTACCACGGTCATGCCGCCCGCCAGCGCCCGCAGCGCAGCGGCCTCATTGACAATTCCGGATTGAATCCAGAGCGCTTTTAAACCGAGCGACAGGCAATCATCGACGATGCCGTCGACGTACTCCGCGCGCCGGAATACGTCCACCAGATCGATCGGCTCCGGCACGTCGGCGAGTGTCGGATAAGCCTTCTCGCCCAGAACTTCATCTGCCTCCGGGTTCACCGGGATCACGTGATAGCCTTCCTTTTTCAGTCCTTTTGCAATCCAGTGACTGTCACGCGAAGAATCGGGTGAAAGCCCGATCACCGCGACGTTCCTTACCTGCTTCAGCAGTCGGCAGCGTTCCTCGTCCGGCGGATTGGTAAACTTTTTCCCCGCACTCAATTCCGGTTTCACCTCAATCCTCGATCCACGATCCTCAATCCCGCACGTTGCCCCACGCCAGCCAGTGCCGGTCACTCACCGCGGCGACTTCGAACTGCGTCAGTCCTGCCGCGTGCAACTGTGTACGCACTTCGTCCGGCGTGTACGCGGCACACAGCGAATTATGAAAATCGCGCTGCAGGACGGGCGGCTCGTCAGTCGCGTACTGATGCATCAATGCATCCGCCTGCGCGCGCGAATGTGGCCGCATCAGATCCATTACCAACACCGGTGCGTCCGGCGCCGCCGTCTGTCCGATCGTCTGCCATAGTACTTCAGGGTTGGCCAGATGATGCAGCAAACTGTTGCAGATGATCGCATCATACCGTTGTTGCGCCAGCGACGGATCGGGAAGATGGCAATGAACGAGCGTCACCCGTTGCGCCAGCCCGGCCCTGGCGAGCGCCTGCCGTCCCGGCGCCAGCATGGCTTCGGCGCCGTCCACGCCGGTCATGCGAACCGCCGGAAAGCGGCGCGCGAAGCGCATCGTCACGTCGGCCGGTCCGCAGCCGAGATCGAGCACCGCGCCGCCACGAAATCGCGGAAACAGCCGCACGAAATGATCGACGAACGCTTCGTGCGGCTCGGAAAAATCCGCAGCGGCATATGCCTGCGCCTGTGCGCGGTCGTCCATCAGTTCAGGTTCGGGAATGCGTTGCATGTCAGTAGATATCGACACGAATGATAAATGATAGCGTGTCGTCGTACATGGGTTCAGCCGGCTTTATCGATCATGCTCTGGTTTTCTTCCCACCTTAAAAACAGGAGGGGATAAAAAAACGAAGCTGTGAATGAACGCTTGTGTTCTCCCCGCCTTATTGAGGCGGGGAGCCCGCGAAGGCGGGCGGGGGCGGTGGGCGGCGCCTGGAAAATCGACCACCGCTCCTTTAAACCGAACAGCAACCACCCCTCCCAGCGTTCCTTTTATTTCTTTAAAGAAGGAGAAAGGCGTGCCTTCATTCATAGAATTTCGCTTCTCCCTCCGGCCGCGTCTTGAAGCGCTTGTGCAGCCAGTAGTACTGCTCCGGCATCTCGCGCACGCGCGCTTCGATGAACGCATTCATGCGGCGCGTATCTGCTTCAATGTCGGCACTCGGAAAATTTTCCCACGCCGGATAGAACTGCAGCACGTAGCCTTTGCCGCCGGGCAACTGGCGCGTGACGGCGGGCACGATCAGCGCACCGGCCAGCCGCGCGATGCGCGATAGTCCCGTGATGGTCGCCGCCGGCACGCCAAAGAACGGCACGAAAATGGAGTCGCGCTCGCCGAAATCCATGTCGGGCAGATAGTAGAACGGAAAACCATCGCGGATCGCGCGCACCACGCCGCGGATGCCCTGCTGCCGCGAAAACAGTTTCGGCATCACGAAACGCGTGCGGCCACGCCACAGGATTGCATCGAATGCCGGATCCTTCTGCTGACTGTACACCGACACCACCTCGTAGTCGGTGCCGAGCCGCACACCGCCCATGTCCATGCCGACGAAATGCGGCGCCAGCCAGATCGCCGGCCGGCCGCGCACCGCCTCCCAGTGTTCCAGCCCTTCGACGCGTACCAGCCGCTGCACCCGTGCGCGCGACGACCACCACAGGATGCCGTGCTCGATCAGCCCGCGTCCAACCCCCTGAAAGTGCGCGCGTGCGGTGCGCCGGCGTTGTGCATCGCTCCACTCCGGAAAACACAACTTCAGGTTGGTCAGCGTCACGTTGCGGCGCTCACGCGAAATGGCGTAGAAAATTATGCCCAGCACACGGCCGATTGGCGCCAGTACGGAAAGCGGCAGAAAATGCAGCAGCCACAGCAGGCCGAGTGCGATACGCGTCATGTCATTTCGTCGTGTTTGCTGTCGGGGGCTGCGGCGCACCGGCCGGCACCTTGTAGCGGTTGTAGCTCCACAGGTACTGTGCCGGGTGGCGCCGCACCAGGTCTTCCACCGCTTCGTTGATGCGCTTCTCGCTCAATTCGTCCGGCAGCGCGGTAAGCCGGATGCGGTAGCCGCGCCCGTGCGGCAGACGCTCCGAAAACGCCATGATCGCGGTAGCGCCGGTCGCTTCCCTGAGGCGGCGCGCCAGCGTCATCGTGTAGGCCGGCCGGCCGAAAAAATCGACCCACACGCCCTCGCCCGCGGCCGGCGCCTGGTCCGGCAGTAATCCCACCGCTTCGCCGCGTTTGAGCGCCGTCAGCAGCATGCGCACGCCGCGAACATTTGCCGGCGCGAGCCGTGCCCCGCCCTGCCCGCGCGCGCCGATCAAAAACGGTTCCAGCCAGCGTTTGCGCGGCGGCCGGTAGAGCGCGGTGAACGGCATGCGCTGCGCGGCGGCGCGCGCGCAGATTTCGAAACAACCCAAGTGCGGTGTCAGAAACAAAATGCCGCGCCCGCGCGCCCGCGCCGCGTCGGCCAGTTCCATCCCGCGAATCTCGGTGATAAGCTGCGACACTGCCGCGTCGTTGCGGTACCAGACCGGGATCAATTCGAGAACGGCCTTGCCGGCTTCGCCGATTGCCTGTCGCAGCACCGTGCGATAAGCTGCGGCGTCGGCACACACGCCGCTCCGTGCAAGATTTTCACGCAACCGCGCCGCGTAGGTCGGCGCACAGCGGTACGCAATCCAGCCCAAGCCTGCGCCCAGCGTGTGGAACCATGACAGCGGCAGTCTGGCTGCCAGGCGCAACAGCATGAATATCAACCGGAACTTTGTTATTGGAGCGTAGTTTTGCTATTCTAATAGCTTTCGTCCGATCTCCCCAACCCCAACCGACGCAATCATGAAAAAAGACTTTCTCTTTACTTCGGAGTCCGTATCCGAAGGCCATCCCGACAAGATGGCGGATCAGATTTCCGATGCCGTGCTCGACGCGGTGCTGGAGCAGGACAAGCACGGGCGCGTGGCGGCCGAGACACTGGTATGCACCGGTCTGGTACTGATGGCAGGCCAGATCACCACCAATGCGGTGGTCGATTATGCGGCGCTGGCGCGCGACGTGGTGAAGCGCATTGGCTATGACAGTTCCGACATCGGCTTTGATTACCGTACCTGCGCGGTGAATATCGCGTTCGACAAACAGTCGTCCGACATTGCGCAGGGCGTCGATGAAGGCAAGGGCCTCGATCTCGATCAAGGCGCCGGCGACCAGGGACTGATGTACGGCTATGCCTGCAACGAGACGCCGCAACTGATGCCATTGCCGATCTACTACGCGCATCGGCTGATGGAACGCCACGCGGAACTGCGCAAGGATGGACGCCTGCCGTGGCTGCGGCCTGACGCCAAGTCGCAGGTCAGCGTGCGCTACGTCGACGGCAAGCCGCATCATGTCGAGACGGTGGTGATCTCGACGCAGCACAGCCCCGACATCTCGCATGAGCCGCTGACCGAGGCGGTGATCGAGGAAATCGTCAAGCCGGTATTTCCGAACGGTTTGCTGACCGGCGATACACGCTATCTGATCAACCCGACCGGCCGTTTCGTGATCGGCGGCCCGCTCGGCGATACCGGGCTGACCGGGCGCAAGCTGATCGTCGACACCTATGGCGGCTACTCGCGCCACGGCGG
>DASSON010000014.1:0-21022 GCA_035700525.1 Burkholderiales bacterium | reverse complement strand
GGTTACATGGATGTGGTGGCGCTGGCACAGCATGGAATCGAATATGTGGTCGCAACGCTGGGCACCGCGACCACACCGGTCCACGTGCAGAAGCTGCTGCGCCTGGCGCGTCGCGTCGTGTACTGCTTTGACGGCGATGACGCGGGACGGCGCGCCGCGTGGCGTGCGCTGGAGAACACGCTGGAACAGACGGTCGACGGCAAGGAAATCGGCTTTCTGTTTTTGCCGCAGGGTGACGATCCGGACAGCTACGTCAGGCGCGATGGGTCCGCCGCGTTCGAAGCGCTGATTGGTGCGGCGATGCCGTTGTCGGATTTTCTGGTGGAACAATTGTCGGGCCGCACCAGCCTGCGCAGTGCCGAGGGGCGGGCGCGGCTGCTGCAGGAAGCGAAGCCGCTGGTCAAGCGGATTGCGGCGCCGCTGACCAGCCTGCTGGTGCGCAAGCGGTTGGCCGGGCTGGCCGGCATTACTGTGGAAGAGCTCGATGTCCAGTACGAAATTCGGCGAAAAGTGCCGATGCGGGCGAAGTCGAAACCGATGGTGCGGCGTTCGCTGGCACGCAAGCTGATCGAACTGACCCTGCTGAAACCGGGGCTCGCGGGTTTCGCCGACCGCTCGGAACTGGCTGACTTTGCCGTGGTCGATATTGATCCGGCCGAAATCAATGCATTGAATGCATTGCTTGAAGTTGCCGCGGGCGACCTTCATATTGTGAGCATGGCCGAGTATTTCCGCGGCGGAGAACATGAGGATTTGCTGCGCAGTATCGAGGCGGACCTCCCTGTCTGGCATGAAGGTCGCTTCGATGATGCTGCGCTGGAGCACGAATTCAGAGATGCCTGGATGCAATTGCTCGATCAGGCGCGGCGCGCACGGGCGCGTGCGTTGCTGGAGACGTCGCGGCAGCGCCGTCTGAGCGCTGAAGAGCAGGCGGAATTGCGACAGGCATTGACAGCTGCGCAGAAATGAATTAGTCGAGATTTGTGATATAATATTTGGCTTTTTTCAATTTGAATCGCGTAGAGCGGGGTGTGGAATATGGCGAAAGCGACAAAGGCGCTGAAGGCTAAACGGACGCCTGCCGTGAAAAAGTCTTCTCCATCAAGGGACAGGACTCGCAAGGCGGCGAAGTCTGCGCGGCCGGCGGCACGGCCGCAGCGTGCGATCGCGCGCAAGGCCGTCCGTGTCGCCAAGCCCGCCAAGGCCAAGTCTGCCAAGCAAAGCAAGGCGGTCCGTACGGTTGCGGCCGCCAAGGCCAAAACCCGAGCCCAGCTCCGCCAGCGTAAAGCCAAGGCCGATCAGGCCGTGACCAAAAAGGCCAAGGCCAAGGCGAAAACGGCGTCCGCAACCCGGGTTCCATCCGGGAAGCTGACAGCCCGCGTTGTGCAGACAAAAAAGGACGCTGTTGAAAAGCGGCCGCTGAAAAAGATCGTGGCAAGCCAGCCGGTCGCGCCGGCGATCGCCCCCAAAGTTTCGAAGAAGAAAACCAAGGGCGTGGCGCGTGACAAGCTGTCGGCGAAGGAAAAGGCACTGGTCAGGGAGATGGAGCGCCGGGAGCTCGATCCGGCCGACGCCGAGGCGCGCCGCATGCGCCTGAAGAATCTGATCGTGCTGGGCAAGGAGCGCGGCTATCTGACCTATGCCGAGGTGAACGATCATCTGCCGGACGACATGCTGGATGCCGAGCAGATCGAGAACATCATCAGCATGATCAACGACATGGGCATCCAGGTCTATGATGAGGCCCCGGATGCCGAGCAACTGCTGATGTCGGATGCGGCGCCGGCGGTTGCCGACGAAGACGCGGTCGAGGAAGCCGAGGCCGCGCTGTCCACCGTTGACTCCGAATTCGGCCGTACCACCGATCCGGTGCGCATGTACATGCGCGAAATGGGATCGGTCGAGCTGTTGACGCGCGAAGGCGAAATCGAGATTGCGAAGCGCATCGAAGACGGCCTGAAGCATATGATCCAGGCCATTTCCGCGTGCCCGACCACGATTGCGGAAATCCTCGCGCTGGCGGAGAAAATCGAGCGTGATGAAATCCGCGTCGACGAGCTCGTTGACGGCCTGGTCGACGACGAAGCGGAAGAGGAAGTGCTGGAAGAAGACATCGACGAAGACGACCGGGAAGTCGATGAAAACGCGGATGCCAGTGACGACGAAGCGGAAGAGGAAGATACCGCCGCGATCGCGAGCGCCAATCTGCTCAAGCTGCGTGAAGGCGCGCTGCGGCGTTTCCGCGTGATCCGTACGCTGTACAACAAGATGCTCAAGGCGCTGGCCAAGGATGGCCCGCGCGCGCGCGCGTTCCTGCAGATCCGCGATCAGATCTCGAACGAATTGATGGACATTCGATTTGCCGCGAAGCAGGTGGAAGCGCTGTGTGACAGCCTGCGCCGGCTGGTCGATGAAGTGCGCGGCCATGAGCGCGCGATCATGGGCTTCTGCGTGAACAAGGCAGGCATGCCGCGCCAGCATTTCATCAAGGTGTTCCCGGGCAACGAGGACAATCTGCGCTGGGTGGGACGCGAAGTGGCCGCGAAGCGTCCGTACAGCGACGCGCTGAGCCGCTTCGAGCCGGCGATCATCGAGCAGCAGCAGAAGCTGCTCGACGTGCAGAAGCGCGTCGGCATTCCGATCAAGGACCTGAAGGAAATCAACCGGCGCATGTCCACCGGCGAAGCCAAGGCGCGGCGCGCGAAGCGCGAGATGACCGAGGCCAACCTGCGGCTGGTGATTTCGATCGCGAAAAAGTACACCAATCGCGGACTGCAGTTCCTCGACCTGATTCAGGAAGGCAACATCGGCCTGATGAAGGCGGTGGACAAGTTCGAGTACCGGCGCGGCTACAAGTTTTCGACCTATGCCACGTGGTGGATCCGGCAGGCGATCACGCGTTCGATCGCCGACCAGGCGCGCACCATCCGCATCCCGGTGCACATGATCGAGACCATCAACAAGATGAACCGCATCTCGCGCCAGATTCTGCAGGAAACCGGGCAGGAGCCCGATCCCGCGGTGCTGGCCGAGAAGATGGAAATGCCGGAAGAGAAGATCCGCAAGATCCTGAAGATCTCGAAGGAACCGATCTCGATGGAAACACCGATCGGCGACGACGAGGATTCGCATCTCGGCGATTTCATCGAGGATCATTCGACGATGGCGCCGTCCGACTCGGCGGTTTACGCCAGCCTGCGCAACGCTACGTCGGACGTGCTCGATTCGCTGACGCAGCGCGAAGCGAAAGTGCTGCGCATGCGCTTCGGCATCGAGATGAGCACCGACCACACGCTCGAAGAAGTCGGCAAGCAGTTCGACGTTACACGCGAGCGCATCCGCCAGATCGAGGCGAAGGCGTTGCGCAAATTGCGCCATCCGTCGCGTTCCGAACGGCTGCGCAGTTTCCTCGACAGCGAAAGCTGATCGTTGAAAAAAGCCGCATGCCTTTCAAGCATGCGGCTTTTTGTTGTTCGTCGCGAACGAAAACCCGTGGGGTCTGTAGCTCAGTTGGTTAGAGCAGGGGACTCATAATCCCTTGGTCGTTGGTTCGAGTCCAACCAGACCCACTCTTTCTTTCAGTGGGTTAGCAATGCGGCCATCTGCAGAAAGCCAGTCCCGTGTGCAAAATTCCGGCTTTTTGATGGTTGTGTTCAATGTCAGTATTCAAATATCGCGACAAACGACGCGTTCAAATCCACAAACGTAACGCTCAATCCTTTGATGGTATTTTTGCCAGCAAGAAAGAATCGCTGGCCGCAGAGCGCGAGCATCTCCTTTAGAAAAGTTGACCACCGGCATAGCTATCCCACGGTAGAGACCTATACGGCGCTTAACATGCTATTCGCGGTTTGCTTCGTCGTGCTACGCGTAACCCTTGTAGAAAAAGGCTGCGGTTACGGCGAAAAAGATCACTGCTATGATCCTTCGCATTGTGATCGCGCTTAGGAAACGCGTCACCCGCGCTCCGAGATAGCCACCGATCACCGCCGCCACGGTCATATACAAGGCCACCAGCCAATATACATGGCCCCAAACGGCGAATACCAGGACAGCGACCACCCTGGCCGCCGCCACCATTAGTGTCTTGACGCCATTCATGCCGCGCAGGTCGCCCAAGCCAAACACGATCCAGCCAGCCATCATCATGATTCCCACGGCGCCTCCAAAATAGCCGCCATAAGCTCCAAGCAAGAATTGGTAGCATGCGATTGACAGAGGGCGTGCTACCAGTGCATCTCCCGTTGAAGCACGCGAGTGCATTGATTTTCCAAACGTAAACGTCACCGCACCAATCAAGACTAGCCACGGGATAACCAAATCAAATATTCTTGTCGGCGTGATAAGCAACAACGCTGCGCCAGTGCCGCCTCCCATCAGCGTTGAAACAAACAGCATCGAAAGGCTGACTTGCTTGAATGCGCGAATTTCCCCTTTGTACGCCCACGCACTTGCCAGGCTTCCTGGCAGAAGAGCGATGCCGCCAGTTTGGTTTGCTGAGACAGGAGGCAGCCCGACCAATACTAATGCAGGGAATGTTATAAACGAGCCGCCGCCGGCTATCGCGTTTATGGCGCCGCCTAGTACTCCTGCGATTGATGCAACAAACAAGTTGTCCATGCAGCCGATGCTAGGTCGACCGATCAGGCTTCACAATCTGTCATTTCCGTTACGAGGCTTCGGGGTATCCGAAGGGGCAGACCTTGCGTGTTGATCTGACGGACATGCGGGTATTCGTAACCGTGGTGGAAAACGGCAGTCTTACCAGGGGCGCTCGGATGCTGCACTTAAGCTTGGCTGCCGTGAGTGAACGCATCAAAGACATGGAGTCGTCGCTCGGCACGCCGCTCTTGGAAAGGAACTCGCGAGGCGTCGTACCCACGGCGGCAGGGAAGGCATTGATCCGAAATTCGCGTCTTGTGCTTGTGCAAGTCGAACAGTTGCATGGAGAATTGCGCAACCACGCCACGGGTGCAAAAGGCCGCGTGAAGCTGCTATCCAACACGGGAGCTCTAGCCGCATTCCTCCCCGATCTACTTTGCAAGTTTCTAACCGCACACCCGGATTTTTCCATTGATCTGCTGGAGCGGCCCAGTGTAGACATCGTGCGCGCGATCGAAGACAAGCGTGCGGAATTGGGGTTCGTCTCCGACGTTGCTGACTTTGGATCGCTGTCGACGCGTTTTATTGCTATAGACAGGCTTGTCGTGATAGTTGGCAAGGAACACCGGATGGCAAAGCAATCCGGAGCGAAATTCGTGGACATTACGAATGAACCGTTCATCGGTGTTTCAGATGCAGCCTTGGAATCCTATATAGCCGAACGCGCATCCAGAATCGGCCGTCAGATAAATTATCGAATTCAGCTTAGAAGCGTCGAGGGCGTAGCGACGTTTGTCGCTGCCGGCGTGGGTATCGCGATTCTCCCCGAGTCGAGCGCGGTCGCACTTTCTGGTCGCCCGCTGGTGCTGCTACAGCTGATGGAACCGTGGGCGTCACGACAATTGTGCTTGTGTGCACGTGATTTTTCTTCACTGACACCACACGCTGATTTGCTCGCGCAAGAGCTCCTGCAGGGCAGATCCATGCGCAAATGACGGCCGGTAAACCGTAAACGCGGGGTGCCAAGTCGAGTGCCAAACGAAAAGGCCCCGCACGTAGCGAGGCCTCTTTGGTGATGATGCCTGATACGAGCAGAAGCGGCGCATGATACTAAGTCGAATACCGTTGCCTTGAATGTCGTCGCCAAACTGGCCGACGTAACCCTCCCCTGCAGGAATCGGTATCGCAATTGATGCTACCCCCTGCTTTTTCTGAACCGAAAATTGATTCGCCTTATAGACAAATAAATAGCACGCAATAATGCAAACGAGATTGAATGCACGTTAACGAATCATTCAATACTGCAGCAGTAGCCAATGGATGGACAGGTCTCTGTTTATCGAGCGCCGTATCGGTTGGCGTCGCTCAGGGCATGCTTTTCCCAGCCGAACCGTCCGCTTGAATCGCCGAGACGGCGCGGCCCACATCAGCCAGTACCGCCTTGCGTGCGGCAACGTCGTGGGTATCGGTCATGTAATACGCAGTCACGAGTAATGGCTTTCGGCGTGGCGGCGTGATGATGGCAATGTCGTTGTTGGCGTGTGTGGCCGAGCCGGTCTTGTCGCCGATCTCCCAGTCCGACGGTAACCCCGCCCGCAGCGTCTGGGCGCCGGTCTGATTAAGCGAAAACCAGTTCGTCAATTTCCGGCGTGAGGCGACGGAAAGGGCGTCGCCCAGCAGCACCTTCTGCATGTCGGCGAGCATCGACCACGGCGTCGTGGTGTCTTGTACGCCGTGCTGTCGGTTGTTGAGAGGTTCGGGATGATCCAGGCGGGTCATCGTGTCGCCCAGACTGCGTGCATAGGCTGTCACCCCGGGCGGCCCGCCGATCGTGTTCAGCAACAGGTTTGCCGCCGCGTTGTCGCTTATGATCATCGCGGCCTCGCACAGCTCTTCAACCGTCATACCGGGCGGTCCGACGTTGAAACGGGTAACGGGCGCCCACTCGAGCAGTGCCGATTTGTCGAACGCGATACGTCGATCCAATCGATCCGACCCATCATCGACCCGCTTCAACACGGCCGCTACCAGTAGCAGCTTGAAAGTGCTGCACATCAGGAAACGTTCATCGCCGCGATACGCGATGCGGTACCCGTTTCCGGTATCAAGTATCGCCACGCCCAAACGTCCGCCGTGCTTTCGTTCCAATGTCGCCAGCTGGGCCGCCGTATCGTTTACACCAGCCGCAGAGGAAATTGCCGGGCGCAAAGCCAGCACGGCCGCCCCGAGTGCGGCGTTCTTCAGCAAAGTTCGGCGGTTCATTGAAGATTTACGTATTCGTGCGCGGCTTCATGGCCATTCGGGTTACTGACAGCCGTTCTGCCGACAGGTGACAGGCAAACCACCCCGGTTTTTCGGGAGGCTTTTTCTTACTGATTCATTCCGGCCGCCGAGCCGTCACCAGCAGCACCGGATAACAGCGCTCCGTCCGGTCAGGCCGCTCCTTCCGGATCTGATGCACGGTGGTTATATGGATATCCGCGAATCCGGCAGCCTTCGCCCAGTCTGTCAACTCTGCAGGATCAAAACCGTGATGCATGATGCCGGCAGTGTCTGAATCGTGAAAGCTGCCGTCTTCAGGCGCAAGATCGGCGAGCGCAATTCGGCCGCCGGGAGCAAGCCCGTCATGGACTCGCGAGAGAAGCCCTGCCACGTCGTCAATGTGGTGCAGCGTCATGCTGCTGTAGACGAGGTCGAATGGCCCTGCCGGCATGACGTCAGCCAGGTCAGCCTGAAGTGTCTCGACGTTGCGAATGCCGTGTTCCTGAAGCTTGCTGCGTAATACGTCAAGCATCCCGCTGGAGCTGTCCACGGCCAGCACGTGACCCAGGTTCGGCGCAAGAAGCCCCGTCACCAATCCCGTTCCGGAGCCGAATTCCATCGCCCGTTCGGTGCCGTCAGGCGCAATCCGCGACAGGATCGCGCCGGCAACAGCGCGCGCAAGTTCGACTCGCCGCGGACTCTCGTCCCACGTGGCAGCGATCGCGTTGAATCGCTCAACGTTGGCTTTGCTTGCAGTGCTTGACTCGGCCATGCCGCATCCTCCAGTGCCTGTGTCGATCCTGCCATTGTAACGGAATCCATCGCGCGCGATGCTCGACAATCCGGCGCTTACGCGTGCCGGTTGCGTCCTTTTTGACACTGCTCGGATGCCGTTGCATTGGCGCTGCACAAGCCGTCACTCGAATTATTGACAGCCGGCCTGCCGGCCAGATAATAGAGTCCGTGGCGGCGGCTCATTGTACAGTTTGGGGGGCATGATGATGTCAAGAAGAAGGAGATTCTGCGGCTGGGGTTACGAGGATCAATTGCCCGGTCAGGAGGAGATCGACTATCTGCAGTCGACATGGGCCCGGTATTTCAACGTCGATCAATTCGATCCGACGCCGGCTCCGATGGCGGAAGAAATCACGTTGCGGCAGCCTCGCGTCAGCATCCCGGATACGCTCGCTGCCGTCTGCACGCAAGATCATTACGAGCGGCTGGTTCACTGTTACGGAAAGTCGGTTTACGATCTGGCGCGCATGCTGCGCCGGGATTTTTCGAATCCTCCCGACGTGGTCGCGCTGCCGCGCAGCGAGCGCGATATCGTCGACGTGCTGGACTGGTGTACCACGATCAATGCCGTTGCGATTCCGTACGGCGGCGGGTCGTCGGTGCAGGGCGGCATCGAGCCACCGCGCAGTGATGCCGACCGGCCGGTGGTGACGATCGATCTGCGTCATCTGTCCGGAGTGGTCGAGATCGATACCGTATCGCAAGCTGCGAGAATCCAGGCCGGTGTGCTCGGACCCGATCTGGAACGCCAGCTCAAGCCCAGCGGCCTTTCGCTGCGTTTTTATCCGCAGTCATTCGAGTTCTCGTCGCTTGGCGGATGGATCGCGACGCGGGCTGCGGGCCATCACACGACGATCGATACCCAGATCGACGATCTGGTCGAGGGCCTGCGTGTCGTAACACCTGTTGGCGTGATGGGATCGAGACGAATTCCCCGGTCCGGCGCCGGTGTGAGCCCGGACCGCATGTTCATCGGCTCGGAGGGTATTCTCGGCATCATCACCGAGGCGTGGGTACGGCTGCGCCAGCGGCCGACGCAGCGCGCGTCGGCAACGATTCGCTTCAAGGATTTTTATGCCGGCGCCGACGCGGTGCGCGCGCTCTCGCAATCGGGCCTTTATCCGTCCAATTGCCGCCTGGTCGAAGCGGACGAAGCTGCATTCACCGGCGCCGGAGACGGCCGTGATGCATTGCTGATCGTCGCCTTCGAATCGGCCGATCATCCGCTCGACGCCTGGATCCATCGCGCGATTGAATTGTGCGCCGATCACGGCGGTGTGAATGACCGGCAAGTATCGGATGACGAAGACGCTCACCGCAAAGGCGCGGCCGGGCAATGGCGCAACATCTTTCTGCGCGCCCCTTTTTATCGGGAATACTCCACCGCTTGCGGCGTACTGCGTGAAACGTTTGAATCGTCTATCACGTGGGATAGGTTCAAGGACTTCCACAGCAATGTGAAAGATGCGATGGCGAAAGCAGTGAAGCAGGCGACCGGCCGCCCCGGTCTGGTGACTTGCCGCTTCACCCACGTTTACTCCGATGGCCCTGCTCCGTATTTCACCTACTACGGGCTTGGTGACAAGGATGCGCTGCTGCAGCAGCTGTGGGACGTCAAGAGCGCCGCGTCGGATGCGCTGATCGGCAACGGCGGCACGATCACGCACCATCACTCCGTCGGCCGCGATCAGCGGCGCTGGTACGATCAGCAGCGGCCGGAAGTGTTCGCCAGAGCACTGAAGGCGGCGAAGCGTGAGCTGGATCCCTCCGGCATGCTCAATCCGGGTGTATTGATCGATCCGTAAACGTCGCCGCGTCGCTGTGTCATCATCGTCATTCTCACGGTCAGCATCACGCTGCGTGGCGCTCCGCGGAACTTCATCAACCCTGAAAGTGAAAACGCTCTACCTGAAATCCCGGGAACGGGTTGCGAGCGCGCCGAGCAGTTGCGAGTGATCGACCAGCCGACGTGCAATCAGATGCACGATTTTTCCTTCCCGCTGCAGCACGCCGTGAACACCAAGCAGACGTGAGGCGAGCAGCTCGCGTCGCTGGCGTTCCACCAGGTCGCGCCGGACGATGACGTTGACCGGTCCCGTTTCGTCTTCCAGCGTGACGAATACGATGCCTTTTGCGGTGCCTGGCCGCTGACGGCCGATGACGATGCCTGCAGCCCTGGCAAGCTGGCCGTTACGCATCCGGTGCATTTCGGAAGCCGTACTCATGCGCAGCCGCGTGAGCCGAGGACGCAGCAGCATCAGCGGATGACGACCCAGTGTCAGGCCGGTGCTCGCGTAATCGGCGATCAGTTCCTGACCTTCGCTGGGCGGGCAAAGTTCGGGAAGGTTTTCCTGCGCAGAGGCGTGCGCCAGCAGCGGAGGCAGGCGTTCGGTGCCGGCGGCGAGCCAGTGCGCGGCACGACGGTGAGGCGCGAGATCGGCAAGCGCGCCGGCTTGCGCCAGCGTCTCCATTTCGCTGCGGCTCAATTGCGCACGTCGTACAACGTCGTCGATGCTGGTGAACGAAGCTTGTGTGCGTGCCGCAACCAGCCGTTCGGCGCTGGTCTGTGATAGTCCCTTGATCATGCGCAGTCCGAGACGCAGTGCGGGCTGAGGCTGGGTGGCTTGTTGTGCGGAATGATCGGTTGCAGTTTCCAGTGCGCAATCCCAATCGCTCGCCGCAACCGCCACCGGCCGCACTTCCACGCCGTGCCGCCGTGCGTCCTGCACCAATTGCGCCGGCGCATAAAATCCCATCGGCTGACTGTTGATCAGCGCACAGGTAAATGCAGCTGGCTCGTAACGCTTGAGCCAGGCGGAGACATAGGCGAGCAGTGCGAAGCTTATCGAATGTGATTCGGGAAAACCATATTCGCCGAAGCCCTGGATTTGTCGGTAGATGCGTTCGGCGAAATCCTGCGAGTAGCCTTTTTTCAACATGCCCTGGATGAGGCGGTCGCGGAATGGCTCGAGGTCTCCATTGCGATGCCAGGCTGCCATCGAACGCCGCAGCTGATCCGCCTCACCTGGTGTGAAGCCGGCGGCGGCCACTGCAAGTTGCATTACCTGCTCCTGGAAGATTGGTACGCCCAGAGTACGCCTGAGCACGCTTTCGACTTCTACACTCGGATAGTCGACTTCTTCGAGTTTCATGCGCCGCCGCAGATACGGATGCACCATGCCGCCCTGGATCGGACCCGGGCGCACGATCGCGACTTCGATCACGAGATCGTAAAATTCCCGCGGCCGGAGCCGAGGCAGCATCGACATCTGCGCGCGCGATTCGATCTGGAACACGCCGACGGTATCGGCACGGCTGATCATTTCATAGACCCGGGGATCTTCCCGGGGAACGTTGTCCATCGCAAGCGCGGTGCCGCGATGATGGTTGATCAGGTCCAGCGCACGGCGTATCGCTGACAGCATGCCGAGCGACAGCACGTCGACCTTGAGCAGACCCAGCGCATCGATGTCGTCCTTGTCCCATTGAATCACGCTGCGCTCCGCCATCGCCGCGTTTTCGATCGGCACCAGGCGCGCCAGCGGACCGCGCGAGATGACGAAGCCGCCGACGTGCTGCGACAGATGGCGCGGAAACCTGACCAGCGTATTGACCAGCACCATCAATTGCCGGACGACCCGACTGTGCGGATCGAAGCCGGCTTCCGCCAACCGTTCCGGCAGTACCTGCCGCCCATCCCACCACGCCAGTGACCTGGCGAGCCGGTCCACTTGCGGCAGATCGAATCCCAGCGCCTTGCCGACATCACGCAGCGCGCTTCTCGGCTTGTAGCAGATGACGGTGGCGGCGAGCGCGGCACGATCACGGCCGTATTTTTCGTAAATGTGCTGGATCACTTCCTCGCGCCGCTGATGCTCGAAGTCAACGTCGATGTCGGGCGGTTCGCGCCGCTCACGCGAGACGAAACGCTCGAACAGCACTTCCTGCTGCTCGGGATTGACCTCCGTTATTCCGAGCGCATGGCACACCGCCGAGTTGGCGGCCGAGCCGCGCCCCTGGCACAGGATTTTGCGTGACCGCGCGAAACGCACGATGTCCTCGACCGTCAGAAAGAAATGCTCATAGCCCAGCTCGGCGATCAGCTCCAGTTCGTGCTCGATCAGTCGGCGGACTTTCTCCGGTACGCCCTGTGGAAACCGTCGTTTCAACCCGTCTTCGGTCAACCTCCGCAACTGGCTCGTCGCGGTTTCTCCAAGTGGCACCACTTCTTCCGGATATTCGTAGCGCAGGCTGTCGAGTGAAAAAGTGCAACGCTGCGCGATGGCGACGGTTGCCGAGAGCAGTTCGGGCGGGTAGACCCGTGCCAGCCGCACCAGGCTGCGCAGATGCCGCTCCGCGTTCGGATGCAGTGCATGTCCGAGCTGATGGACCGGGATGCCGAGACGGATCGCGGTCAGCGTATCCTGCAGCGGCCGGCGCGAGCGCCGGTGCATGTGCACGTTGCTGCTCGCAGCGAGCGGCAAACCGAGACTTGCGCCGAGCTTGCGCAGCATTGCCAGGCGCGCGGAATCATTGGTGCCGGCAAGCAGTTCCACGGCGATCCATGCGCGCTGCGGAAAGCGTTCGGCAATGAAACGCATGGAATCGGAATCGGGTTGTTGATCCGGAAGCAGCAGCGCAAGACAGTCGGGCACGCCCGCTCCCAGATCGGCGCACGTCAGTTGGTAGCCGCCTTTTTTTGTGCGCCGTCTGCCGAGCGCAATCAGCGCCGACAGGTTGCCATAGCTTTCGCGATCGGTCGCGAGCAGAATCAGCTGCGGCCCGTCGGCGAGCGCGATCTCGGTGCCGATGATGAGCTTGAGTCCGCATGCCTTCGCCGCAACATGTGCCCGCACCACGCCGGCAAGCGAGCATTCGTCGGTGATCGCTAGTGCCGAATAGCCCAGCTCGTGCGCACGCTGTACCAGTTCTTCCGGGTGCGACGCACCGCGCAGAAAGGTGAAGTTGCTGAGACAGTGCAGCTCGGTGTATTGAGGGAGAGCGGAAGGCATCAGCTGGCTCACCCGAAAATGCCATGCAGATACCATCCGGCCGGCTCGCGGCGCTGGCGATAAACCCACAGCAGCGATTTACCTGGCGTGCGGGCGATGAAATAATCGCGGGCGATGTCGGCGCCGTCCCACCAGCCCGCTTCGAGACGCTCGGGACCTGAGAGCAGCACGAGCGGTCCATCGAATTGCGGTGCGCCGCCGTTCTCGGAAAGCAGTCGCGGTTTTCGCAGAAGCCATACCGGGCGGAAGGCGTTGCTTGATGTCTTGGGCGCCGGGCGTTTTTTGCGGAGCTCTGCAGTCCGGGAAAGCTTGAGGGCTGATGCGTGAACGGTGAACGTCGCTCCCGGCTCGCAGCAGTGCCATGCGCGTTCGGGGCGATGATCGGGATGGACCGTGATGCCGTACACCGCATCCGGCCCCAGCCGTGCGCGCAGTCGTTCAATCAGCCTTGCGCGGTCGTCGGTTTCGTTGCCATCGCGGAACAGCCCGAGGCTACGGCCGGGGAGCGGCACGATTTCGTTCGCGCAAAGCGTGATTGCGCGCACCGGCTGTTTCAGTGTGACTCTCGTCAGGCGCTCACCGGCGAGCAGACTGAGGCGTGTAACGTCACGGCCGGGAGCGGAAAGTCCGATTGCGATATTGGTGTCCGGCGCGTCGCCGTGCAGGAGCCCGAGCGTGATGCGCTGCACGCCGCCGGCGCGGGCGGCGAGGAAACCGGAAAGCTCGACGAGCAGTCGACGCACGGCAAACAGCAACGCCTCGGCATGCTCGACTTCCGCCGGCAGTTCGAGCTTGGCCGTGAAGCGCTCCGGCGGCACGAAAAATTTCCTCGGGTCGGGCAGCCGTCCCAGTGCACGATCGAGATCGTCGAGCAGTGGCTGCCCGCAGCGGCGCGCGAGTCCGCTGCGCGGCAGCCGCAGGCAGTCCGCCAAAGTATTCACGCCGACCGCGCGCAATGTGGCAAACGTCGCCGGCGTGCAGTCGAGCGTGTGCACGGCAAGCTTGCCCAGTTCGACGGCGAGATCCTGCAGAGTCCCGATCGCGATTTCACGGCCGGCGCGGGCGAGCAGTTGCGCACCGCGGGCGGTGGGGGCCGCGGCGACGACGGCCGAGAAGCCGAGATCGGAAAAACCTTTGCGCAGTTCGCTGATGATGGAGGTGATTCCGTCGAACAACCTGAGACTGCCGCCGACGTCGAGCAGGCAGAAACCGGCGGAGTCAGGCGCGACATTGGGCGTGAACTGTCCGCACCACGCGGCGAGGCGCGCGAGAGTTGCGGCTTCAAGCGCCGGGTCGCGTCTTTTCGTTTCCAGTTGTGGCACCAGCGCATGGGCGGTGGAAAGACTGATGCCGCGACGGATGCCCCGCGCCTGCGCGTGTTCATTGCACATCAGCACCGCGCCGTCATCGACGATTGCCAGCGATCGGGACGCGCTAACGGATGACGGCAGACCGCGCAGAAATGTTTCCAGCGGCAGGCGCGGGAAGTGGCAGGCTATCCAGTACATTGGAATCGGAAACCGGTCGTGTCACGGCGATCCGCAACGGCGCCGGCAGCCGGGGTCCGTGACGCTTGATGATGTCGATTGCGAGCTGCCCGTCGGCCGGCGCGAGCGCCAGCCGCAACGGCGCCGGCGAGGCTTGCGCGGCGGCACGCGCGGTGCGGAACAACGTGGCGACGGTGCGGCCTTCCTCGGCTGCGAGCTGAAGGCGGCGTAGTTCGGCGTATTTCACCGGTGACAGCCACGCGAGCACCGCGCCACAGGCGCCGGAACGCAATACCTGCCCGGTCGCCCACAGCGTTTCCCGAAAGGCGGTGCAGGCAACGACCATCAGTTGCGCGAGATCAAGGCCGGCGGCGAGCGCCGGTGCATAGGGAATATGGGGCGGCGCGATCAGAGCGATCAGCCTGCCGCTGCGGGAAAGCCGCGCCAGCGCCGGAATCAGAAGCTGCATCTCGCCGATGCCTTCACCATCGAGCAGCAGTTCGGTGAGTGCGCCCGCCGGCCAGCCGCCGCCCGGAAGTTCTGCATCGAGCGCTGCATAACCGGTCGGCACGCCCGGCCGGCACGCTGCCGCCAGCCGATCACCGCGCCAGATGTCGGGACGCGCGAGAACGGAATCGAGGCGGCTCATGACAATTTACCGTTGCGGACAACGCCCACTCCGATGCCTTCGATTTCCAGTGCCTCGCGCCGCAGATCGACAGTGATGGGCTGGAACTCCGGATTTTCCGGCAGCAATTCCACGATGCCGCGGCGGCGCCGGATGCGCTTGACCGTCACCTCGTCATGCAGACGTGCCACCACGATCTGACCGTTCCTGAATGCCTGTGTACGATGCACGGCGAGCAGATCGCCGTCGAGGATGCCGGCGTCACGCATGCTTTGGCCTACAACCCGCAGCAGATAATCGGCGCGCGGGCTGAACAAAGCCGGGTCGATGCGATAGTGTGCGTCGATGTTCTGGACGGCAAGTACTGGCTGGCCTGCCGCCACGCGTCCAACCACCGGGATGCCGGGCGCTTCGGCAAGCCGGATGCCGCGCGAGGCGCCGCGCAGCATTTCGATTGCACCCTTGCGTGCCAGCGTCCGCAGATGTTCTTCCGCGGCATTGGGCGAGCGAAACCCCATTGCGCTGCAGATTTCGGCGCGTGTCGGCGGCATGCCCGTGGCCTCGAGGTGATCGCGGATGCAGTCGAGAATGGCGGACTGGCGAAGCGTCAGTGGTTCCATGGATTCTTTCCGATACTGTAATTATATACAGTCATTGCCCATCTGCAAGCGTGGGATCTTTGCCGAAACTCATTCGCACACCGGTGACCGGGAATTGGGACAGGCGGCCACTATTTCCCCGGGCCGCTGTCCAACGAACCACTGACGAAAGGCCTCCGGTATGGCATACGTATTGAATCACTGGCAGAACCGGGCGCTTTGCGCCGCATCGTGTTGCCGATTTCGTATTTTCTCGAGCACCCGTTTCAGAACTGGACGAAAAAAAGGCCAATCTGCTGGGGTCCGTCTATCTTTATGTCGACTACAGCGTCCCGGTGGACGAGGTGCGCGAGGAACTGGAGCGCCTGGTCAGGACCACCGACAAATGGCTGGGGTCGGTGTGCGTGCTGCAGGTTTCGGATGCGAAGGAATACACCATCGAACTGCGCGCACTGGCCGATGCGAAAGATGCCGGAACGGCGTGGGATCTGCGGTGCTATCTGCGCGAAAATCTGATCCGGTTTCTTCAGCAGCGCTACCCGCAGAGCCTGCCGCGGATGCGTGCGGAGATTCAGGCAGCCGCCGGAGCGACGGCGATGCCGGCGCAGCCATCGTGAGCCCTGGTTGCGAGGCCGGATCCGAATCTATTTCTGACAGATCATCAGCGGGCGTCTGCGTTCCGTCATTGCCGCCAGCCGGATGTTCGAAAATCCCACCGCCTCGAAACGGGCCTTTTCCACGTCGAAGGATTCGTGTCCTTCGAATATGACCTGTCCGCATTCCCCGAGAAAGTGCAGCAGCCGGTCACGGCTTTTCACCCAATTCAGCACATTCAGCGCGAAAACGATGTCGGCGGCGAACGGGCGCAGCCGCGCTTCCCACGGCTCGGGATCGTCGAGATCGACCTGCAGGTACGTGGGCCGGACACCGAATGCATCGGCGACGTGCCCGGCCGCCCGCAATATTTCGGCATCGACGTCGATGGCCAGCGCCGCCGCCGCACGTTCCTCGTTCAGCAGGAAACAGGACAGCAGTCCCATGTTGCATCCCAGCTCCAGGATGCGTTTGCCTTCATAGTCGGCGAGCGTTCGCAGCACGGCCCAGCGTTCGCTCCACGGCCGTTCTCCGGGGAAACAGAAATCGTCGACGGTCAATGAATAGTAGGCGACCGGCACACCGGGAGAGCTGGCGTGCGAGTCCTGCGCAATGTGCCATGCCTCGTTCAATTGCTGCAGGCGCGGAGAACTGTTCGGGGGCAGCGGCGGAATGCCGGCGTGATTGGAATTTTCCCGGCCCAGCAGCCGGCGCAGCTGGTTGGTACGTGCCGGCCCCAGCCGCGCTTTTGTCGCACTCTTGAACAACGTAAACAGTGAATTATTCACGTGACCTCGCTTGAGCAGACCGATGTTTCGCAGCAGTGCCTCGATGACCGACGTCTGTTCCGCCTGATCGAAATCGATCAGGTACAGAGTGCCGGGTTCGGACACCAGAATGTTGCGCGGGACCAGATCATTATGACAAATGCGTTTCGCCGACAGACGAAAAAGAACGAGCGGCAGATCCAGCAGCAGCAGTTTCAGCGGCAGCGCGCGGCGCCGCTCGATCATGGATGAAATATCCTCGCCGTCGACGTAGCGCTGTACCAGAATCGCAGCCGTGCCGTTTTTTTTGAACGCGATGGGATCCGGGACGGCTGAGATGTCCCGGGATGCGGCAAGAATGCCGAATTCTTCTTCCAGCGTGCGGCGCCACTTGCGATCATTGCGTTCGTCGGGGTGACCCATGACGACCTTGATGATCCTGTCGCGGTGGCGATAGACGCGATGATTCCCGCCCGGATCAAACGGGCTGACCGAAAGCAGGACGGCGTCTTCGGCGCCGAGCGAGGCAAGCAAGGTCTCCCATTTCCGGACATGGGGCATCGCGAATCAATTTAACGCTTGGTTGTAATGAACCGTTACGCAGGCTCGTGAAAACAGGCGAGCAATGATGATGCCATAACGGCGGATGCGTTGGCCATCCTGAAATCACAAACGGCAGAAAACCATGCGTGCATGCACGCTCTGCTGGCGATGGGTGACGGTGTTTACTCGCGGCGAATGTTTCATCTGACAGACTCCATCCGGTGAAGGACAAATCAATTCGTACTTTTTGTGAAACTTGTATAGTTGATGAAACAGTAATCTGTCGTCATCCGACGACATAAATACTTCCGGAAAACCATACAGATACTCGTCGCGCAAGGCAGAGCGTCGCAAAGCGACGACGCATTAATGGACATTTGCGTGCCGGCCGGGTTCCCGGTTTCGTATCTAACGCAATGTTTTTGCGCGGTGATCGAATGCGTGGCCAATGCCGGTACGGCATTTGCGTAATGTGTTGGCGGCCAGTCGCGGATCGCGCAACTTTGGGCCGTTGAACATATCAAATACTCGGGAAGTCATCCATGCTGTTTGTTCGCGGACCGCAGCCCGACAGCGGTAAAGATTTGTATTGCCGGCAGGTGCCGGCACTCACGGAGAAGAAATGAGCGCACGTCCGGATTCGCCTGCATCAGCACTCACGTGGGGGTCGTTACCGACGCTGTCACTCGTTACCTGCTCGTTCCAGCAGGGCCGCTATCTCGAGCAGACGATGCGTTCGGTGCTCGATCAGAAATATCCGGGACTCGAGTACGTCGTGATCGACGGCGGATCGAAGGATGAGAGCGTCAGCATCATTCGGAAATACGCCGCTGACCTCGCTTACTGGGTGTCGGAACCCGATGGCAGCCAGACCGAAGCGCTGATCAAGGGATTCGGTCACGCCACCGGCGACATCATGGGCTGGCTGTGTTCCGATGATCTGCTGCTTCCCGGCGCGCTGGCGGCAGTCGGAAAATTTTTCACAGACAACCCGCACGTCATGGCCGCGTACGGCGACGCGTTGTGGATCGATGGCGAAGGCCACTTCATTCGTCCCAAGAAGGAAGCCGGCTTCAATCGCTTCGTTTTCTTGTACGACCACAATTACGTACCGCAGCCCTCGATGTTCTGGAGGCGCAGCCTGCATCAATCGGTCGGCGGACTGGATACCCGGTTCGACCTGACGATGGATGCCGACCTGTGGGACCGTTTCTCGCAAGTCACGCAGATTGCGCGCATCCCGGCCTATTTGTCATGCATGCGGTTCTACCCCGAACAGAAGACGTTCAGCCGTCGCAAGGAAGGGCGCCGCGAGTACGCGGCGCTGCGCAGCCGGCAAAGCGAGCGCCCCGGCTGGATGAATCATGCGCTGCGCTTTGTGGCGCGCGGCATGAGGATCTGCGCGAAGGCGCGGCAGGGCGGTTACTGGGCCGCGGTTCCGGCCGAGCATATCGAGTGGCTGCAACGTTCGTCCTCAGCGGAGCGTGTCGGATGAATCTGGAAGGACCGTGGCGCACGGTGCTGGCGGCGCTTGATCCCGGCGTCGACGGCAGCGCACCGGCGATCGGGTCGGGGTCCTGGCACGTGCTGTTCGGCGGCCGTCAGCGCCCGCTGCTGATGCTGGAAGGCAGTTATCCGCTGCAGGAAAAATGTCTGAGCTATTTCGTGAGAGGGCGTCTCAATACGCTCTATGCGAAAACGTTGCTGCGCGCCAACGCGCTGTTTCCGAGCGCGGGATTCCTGCCCAGGCTCAAGGGGCCGGAGCCGGCCGGAATAAATGCGGTGCGCAACCACGGGTTTCCGGAGTCGCCGTATGCGGCGATTCAGATCGGCACCACGGGCCCGTTCCAGAAGGCGTCGATGCTGTTCATGTCGGAGCAGGGCGACGGCCTGGCGCTGGCAAAACTGGCCATGACCGATACCGCCGATCCGATGATCGAATGCGAGGCCGGCTGGCTGCGCCGGCTGGCGACGGTTGAAGAGCTCTCCGACTACATTCCGGTGGTGCTGGATGAAGGGATCGCGTCGAGCGGCCGCCGCTACCTGGTAATGACGCTGGCTCCAGGAACCGCGGCAACCCGCCAGTTCACTCCGGCACATGCCAAGTTTCTCGCCGTACTGGGGCGCTCGCAGTTGCACGAAACGCGGTTTGGCGAATCGGAATGCTTCCAGTATCTGACCCGCACGCTGACGCAACTCAAGCCGTACGTGCCCCCCTCCCGCATTGCCGAATTTGCCGCAGCGCTGGACGATTGCGCAAACGCGATCGGGTCGTGGAGCGGCCCGCACGTTGTCGCGCATGGCGATTTTGCGCCATGGAACGTGTGCTTCAATCACCAGCAGGTATTCGTTTTCGACTGGGAATATGCAGCCGCGGGCGCCAATGCGATCGCCGATTTCCTGCATTATTTTCTGATTCAGCGCGCGTTGTCGAAACGTCCGATCCGGGACGCGCAACTCGCCAGAGTCCTGGCCAAGGCACGTGAATTCGCCGGCAATGTTTATCCGGAATGGCAGTGGGACGGGAACGTCATCTCGGGATTGACGCTGGCGTATCTGCTGCAGGTCATGCTGCATTATTCATGGGCCAGCAAACGCTTTACGGCGGACCATCCGGTGATCCGCGAGTACGGCCGCCTGCTGGCACGGCGTTCCGAATGGTGGACGACGTAATGATCCAGCAGCGTACGGCGCTGCAGATGGCGGACGGCGTAGCGCACGAGACGCCGGTCAGTGCGCCGGCCAGCCGGTCGCCACTCACCATCCTGCTGTCGGCGTACGCGTGCGAACCCGGCAAGGGTTCCGAGCCCGGCGTCGGCTGGTACTGGGCGGTCAATCTGGCAGCGATCGGGCATTCGGTATGGGTGCTCACGCGCGCCAACAACGGTGCCCTGATCGAGACGGCGCTGGCGGCCGAGGCGCGGGAGAATCTTCACTTCATCTATTATGATCTGCCGCCCTGGATGCGCTGGTGGAAGCGCCACGGACATGGCGTGCAGCTCTATTACCTGTTCTGGCAATGGGGCGCGTACCGTGTTGCGCGCAAGCTTTGCATGCAGATGCGTTTCGACGTCATTCACCACATCACGTTCGGTGTGTTTCGCCATCCGTCCTTTCTCGCGTTTCTCGGCGTGCCGTTCGTATTCGGCCCGGTTGGCGGCGGCGAGGCGGCGCCGCTGTCGTTGCGTTCGACGTTCCACTGGCGCGGGCGTATCGCCGACCGGCTGCGTGACTTTGCGAACTGGACAGTGTGCGTCAATCCGCTGATGCGCGCGGTGTTTCGAAATACCGCGGTGACGTTGTGCAAGACGGCGGAAACGCTGCAGAAAATTCCGTCCCGCTATCGCAGCCAATGCATGATCCAGCTCGAGCTCGCGACGGAATCCGCGGCCGGCGCAATCGTGCGCCGGTTGCGTCCTGCCGGCAGCGGCCTGCGGGTGCTGTATGTCGGACGGCTGGTGTACTGGAAGGGACTTCACCTCGGCCTGATGGCGTTTGCGCAATTGCTGCGCAGCGAGCCGCACGCCACGCTGACCGTTATCGGGGCAGGGCGGGACGAGCGCTGGCTGCGTACGCTGGCGCGTGATCTCGGTGTCGAAGAGGCGGTGGCGTGGCGCGGCCGGATCGATCGCTTGTCGGTGATGGCCGCGTACGCGGACCATGATGTGCTGCTGTTTCCGAGTCTGCACGATTCGAGCGGCAACGTCGTGCTCGAAGCGCTGCGCGCCGGCAT
>DASSON010000013.1:0-4941 GCA_035700525.1 Burkholderiales bacterium | reverse complement strand
CTCGCCACGATGACGCGCAACCTGAAGGGCAACGGGCTCGACGAAGGTGCGTCGACGCGGCTGCTGGTGCATGCCGGCAAGCTGATCAAGCGCGGCATCCCGCCGCGCATCGCGTGCCAGGGTGCGATCTCGCGGGCGCTGTCCGACGATCCGGAGATGTTGCAGGCGATCGATGAGCTCGCCGCCGCGCTATTCTGAGCCGTTGCCGGCGCTGCGGATCGAAGAACGCCTCAAGGAATTTCTCGATCCGGTGCTGTCGCCGCGCCGCACTGCGACTACGGTTGCCCATCGCCTGGCCGTGCTGGAACGGCCCCAGCAGGATTTCGTGCTGCATTGGGGCGGCGTGATTGCACGCACCAATGCCGAGATGGCCTACCAGTTCGCAGCGACGGCGCCGCAGGCGCTGGCACGCATGGGCGGCGATACCGCCGCGGTCGAGGACTGGATCGTCCGGGCGATGGATACCTATGATCGCGACGGGCTGTATCGCGGCAGCGCCGTCCTGAAGGATGTCGATCACTTCATCAACACCACACGGCAGGAAGCGGAAGCCGCAACATTCGAGGAAACCGGTACGGTGCTCGAACTGTTCGTCTGCGGGCTGGCCGGCCGCCGCCTGAAAATCGAGTCCGGCGCCGATATCTACACTGATACCGAAACCATTCATCTGCCGCCGCAAATCGCGGCGTTCGGCTCAAAGGACAAGAATTTCGCCGCGTACAAGGCAATCGCCGCGCATCTCTGGGCGCAGACCCGCTACGGCACCTTCAGTCGCGATCTGGATTCGGTTGCCGCCGCGTACGATGATCCGGCGCATGCACTGGCGTGGCTGAATTTTCTGGAAACGCTACGGCTCGATGCACGGATCGCGCATCTGCTGCCCGGCCTTGCGCGGGAAATGGCGCAACTGCGCGACACCTCGCCGCTTACCGCGGCCGCCCGGCTGCAACGGCTGTTCGCCGCGGACGCCGGCATCGACGACAGCATTGCGCTGCTGCCCGAATATTATTCGCAACCGCTGCCGGCACCCTATCCGTACATGGGTGTGCTGCATCCCGGCCAGGCGCAGGCGGTACGGCAGGCGCGGCTCACCCACGAAAAGAATGCGCTGAAATCGATGCTGGCCGACGTCCTCGAAGAACATCAGCGTAATGATCGGCGCCCGATGGACACGCGCCCCGATGAGCCGCGCTTCGCGGCAAAACAGGCGGCGTCGGACAGCCCCGCCCGGCCCCATTTCAATCTCGAGCTCGATGGCCAGCCTGTTACTTTACCGCCGCAGGCGAATGACATGCTGCAGTCGATCGCGCAGGACCTGGGCGAAATTCCGGACGATTACCTGGTTCCCGCCGGCCCCGGCGAGCGGCAATCACAGGCGGCTGCGCGCGCCCCCGCGGACAACGTCTGGAACGGCGTCCGCCACGAAGAAGACACGTTCCTCTACAACGAATGGGATTTCCGCCGCAAGCATTATCGCAAGCACTGGTGCGTGCTGCGCGAGCGCGACGTGGCGCCGGGCGCGGCGGACTTCGTGCCGGCCACGCTCGCAAAATATGCGGTGCAGGTCACGCAACTGCGGCGCACGTTCGAGCTGCTGCGCGGCGAATCGCGGCTGCTGAAACGTCAGAAGAACGGCCCGGAGATCGATCTCGACGCCGCGGTCGAGGGCTTTGTCGACCTGCGATGCGGCGAGGAACTGCCGGAACACCTGCATGCGCGGCATCAGAAAACGGATCGTGATCTCGCGGTGATGTTCATGGTGGACATGAGCGGTTCCACCAAGGGCTGGATCAACGACGCCGAACGTGAAGCGCTGGTGATGCTGTGCCAGGCGCTGGAAGTGCTGGGCGACCGCTATGCGATTTACGGCTTTTCCGGCATGACACGCAGGCGCTGCGAGATCTTCCGCATCAAGCGCTTCGACGACCCCTACGATGACATCGTGATGCGCCGCATCGCCGGTATCCTGCCACAGGATTACACCCGCATGGGCGCGGCGATCCGCCATCTCACCACGCTGCTGAACGCGGCGCAGGCGCGCACCAAGGTGCTGATCACGCTGTCCGACGGCAAGCCGGACGATTACAGTGACAATTACCGTGGCGACTACGGCATCGAGGATACGCGCCAGGCGCTGATCGAGGCGCACCGCAGCGACATCAAGCCGTTCTGCATCACCATCGATCGCGAAGCGCGCGATTACCTGCCGCGCATGTACGGGCCGGTCAACTACGCCGTCGTCGACAACATCTCGCGTCTGCCGCTGAAGGTCGCCGATGTCTACCGCAAGCTGACGACCTGATTGCCGGCACCTGCCGTGCGTTGCGCCGTTCGGCCGATCCGTGTTCGCGAGCCGCCGCGAAGGCCTATTGGCCGCAGCCGTCATGGGCAGCAAATGCACTATACTGCGGGCTGGAAATCCCGCCGGGCCCCATCGATCACCGCCATGCAAAGAGATTCTGACAATATACCCAGAAACGTGCTCGGCGGTCTGCTGCGCCCCTGCAGCGAACGGCCACTGACCGGCTTTTACCGTGACGGCTGCTGCAACACCGGGGAGGATGACGCCGGTATGCACGTCACCTGCGTCGAAGTCACTGCCGAGTTCCTGGAATTTTCGAAGTCACGCGGCAACGATCTCACCACGCCGCGGCCCGAATTCGGCTTTCCGGGGCTGCAGCCCGGCGACAGGTGGTGCCTGTGCGCGGCGCGCTGGATGGAAGCTGCCGAAGCCGGCATCGCGCCGCGTATCGTGCTTGCCGCAACGCACGAAGCGATGCTCGACTATGCACCGCTGTCGATACTGAAACGATACGCGCTCGATATCAACTGACGGGCGGCCGTACGGCCGGCCGCAGCGTTCTCCTTAGTGGATAACCGGCTGCTCTTCGTCCGCTTCGCGCAGCGGCATCGCCGAATTTTCCGGCAAATCCGCTTCATCCGCCCGTTCCGGCACTTCCGTTTCATCCGACGGCTGCGCCGGATCGCCCTGTTCAACCAGTGACCCCAGCTCGTCAAGCGGCGGCAACTCCTCCAGCGATCGGAGATTGAGATCGTCCAGAAAAGCGCGGGTCGTTGCATAGAGCCCGGGCCGCCCCGGCACTTCACGGTGTCCGACGACGTCAATCCAGCCGCGCGTCTCCAGCGTTTTCAGGATGTTGCTCGACACCGTCACGCCCCGAATATCCTCGATGTCGCCGCGCGTTACCGGCTGCTTGTAGGCGATGATCGCCAGCGTCTCCAGCACTGCGCGCGAATAGCGCGGCGGGCGTTGCGGATTGAGCCGGTCCAGATATTTCTGGTATTCGGGCCGCGCGCGGAAGCGCCAGCCGCTCGCCACCTGCGTCAGCTCGATGCCGCGTGTCTCCCACTCCTGTCTCAATTCGTCGAGCAGCTTGCGCAGCACCTCATTGCCGAGATCATCGTCGAACAGTTTTTTCAGTTCCGCGAGCGGCAACGGCTCCTGGCTCGTCAACAGCGCGGTTTCGAGAATGGTCTTGGCCTGCACCGGTTCCAGTGCGGATGATTCCATGGTTTCCTTTCCCTGTTTTCTGCAATCCGTTGCGGCAATCATTCCACTGCGGACTCGGACTCCACGAGCCGCACGTAAATCGGCGAGAACGGTGCCTGCTGCGACAAATCCACCAGTGTTTCGCGCGCCAGCTCGAGCAGCGCCAGAAAAGTCACGACCAGCTTCGGCACACCTTCCGACGCGTCGAACAAGTCGCCGAATTCGACGAAGCGATGCTCCTGCAACTGCCGCAGAATCACGCTCATGTGCTCGCGTACCGACAAATGGTCGCGCGTCACCTTGTGATGCCCGGTGGCCTTGGCGCGCGCCAGCAGTGTCAGCCACGCTGACCGCAAGTCCTCGGCGTCGACGTCCGGGAAGCGCTCCACCGATTCGCGCTCGATGACCACCTGGACCAGCGCGAAGTCCCGTGCCGCGCGCGGCAGTGCATCGAGCCGCTGTGCGGCCAGCCGCATCTGCTCATATTCGAGCAGCCGCCGCACCAGCTCGGCGCGCGGGTCCTCCTCATCGGCCTGCGACGCCGGCGGCCGCGGCAACAGCATGCGCGACTTGATTTCGATCAGCAGCGCCGCCATCAGCAGGTATTCCGCCGCAAGTTCGAGCTGATGCTCACGCATCATCTCCACGTATTCCAGGTACTGGCGGGTCAGTTGTGCCATCGGAACATCGAGCACGCTGATGTTTTCCTTGCGGATCAGGTACAGCAGCAGATCGAGCGGCCCTTCGAACTGTTCGAGGAACACCTCGAGCGCGTCCGGCGGAATGTAGAGATCCTGCGGGACCTCCAGAAACGGCTCGCCGTAAACCTTGGCGATCGGGGTGCCGTGAACGAGTTCGATCATGAACGTCTATTCTGAACCGCCAGGGCACCGAGAGCGCCAAGCAGGATCAGAATTGCAAATTTAATCATTTAACGTCATCAGTTTTCGCCTGTGCGCAGCGGTTACCGTTCCCTCTTTGCCTTTCCTGGCGTCCCTGGCGCCTTGGCGGTTTGATCTGCTGTCGTCTTTGCGGTGGTCAAACACAACGCGCGCCACGTCGCGATAATGTTCGACGAAATGCACGGTAATACCTTTGCGCACGTAATCCGGCAGTTTATCAAAATCGCGCCGGTTCGCTTCCGGCAGAATCAGCTTCATGATACGCGCCCGCCGTGCGGCGATCACCTTCTCACGAATGCCGCCGACCGGCAATACCTGCCCGGTAAGCGTCAGCTCGCCGGTCATCGCGGTCCCGGTGGCTGGCCGCTCGCCGCGGGCCAGCGACAACAGCGCGGTGGCCATCGTGATGCCGGCCGACGGACCGTCCTTCGGCGTGGCGCCTTCCGGCACATGCAGATGCACGAATGCCCCGTCAAAAAAAGCCGGATCGCCGTGAAATTCGGTGAGATGGGATGATACGTAGCTGTA
>DASSON010000012.1:0-17806 GCA_035700525.1 Burkholderiales bacterium | reverse complement strand
CACCTCAGCGGCTTGCGCGGCGAGCTGCTCCGGGTCGCGACCGCTCGGCGCCTCCTCGTGGCCCTCCTCGGCGAGGAGCCGCTGACGCTCCGCGGCGACGCCGCCCGTCGTGCGCAGCCGCTCGCGCAGGCTTGGCATCGTGAAGGATTTCTACGAGAAGAACGACATCCACATCCATCTGCCGGAAGGCGCGACGCCGAAGGACGGGCCGTCCGCCGGCATCGGCATCTGCACCGCGATGGTGTCGGTGCTGACCGGCATTCCGGTGCGGGCGGACGTCGCGATGACCGGCGAAATCACGCTGCGCGGCGAAATTCTGCCGATTGGCGGGCTCAAGGAGAAGCTGCTGGCGGCGCACCGCGGCGGCATCAAGACCGTGCTGATACCGGAAGAAAATGTGAAGGATCTGGCCGATATTCCGGATAACGTTAAGAATCGGCTCGATATTCATCCGGTGAAATGGATAGACAGCGTGCTGGAAATGGCGCTCGAGCGCAAGCCGGAGCCGCTGCCGGAAACGGAAACCGTTGCGCCGCTGCCGCCAGTGGGTGCGGCAGCGGCGCCGGCCATCAAGCACTGAAACGGGGATGCACTGCGACGCCCGATTGCGGCATCGCAGTGTGTTGCGCCGACCAGGTTTGATGCGCAGAGGCGGTCGTATTTTCTTGACACTCTCTTTTCGCACTTGCTATAAAGCGGCTACGGGCTGTCCGCTGCCGCAGCAGTGAAAGCTGCCGCGGCAGCGGATTCCATTTCCTGTGCCATGCCAACAACGAAGGGGAATTTACGTGAATAAAGCTGAATTAATCGAGGCGATTGCGAAGACGGCCGATATTACGAAGGCACAAGCGGATCGGGCGCTGGACGGCGCGTTGCATGCGATCAGAGGCTCGCTGAAAAAGGGACAGAGCGTTACGCTGGTCGGATTCGGGACATTCAAGGTGAGCAAGCGCGCGGCGCGCACCGGACGCAACCCGCGCACCGGCGCCACCATCAAGATCAAGGCGGCCAAGGTGCCGAAATTCAGCGCTGGCAAAGCGCTGAAAGATGCATTAAACTAAACGCCCCGCGGATCAGACGCGGTCGTTGCGAAGCGATTGGACAATTGGGGTAGATGCGCGGCGCGCATCTACCCCGAAATTCATGGGGCCCCGGAAAACGGGCCGCATGAGCGGATGATGAGGGAGCGGGTGTGTGATGATGGTGCACTCGCCGCGATTCGGGGTGCTTAGCTCAGTTGGTAGAGCGTCGCCCTTACAAGGCGAATGTCGGCGGTTCGAACCCGTCAGCACCCACCAGGCAGGGTACCTTGCATTGAGTTCGGGGAGTGGTAGTTCAGTTGGTTAGAATACCGGCCTGTCACGCCGGGGGTCGCGGGTTCGAGTCCCGTCCACTCCGCCAATTCATGAAAGAAGGCGAACCCGGGTTCGCCTTTTTCATTGGGCGATGCGTGAGGATCGCCGCCGTGCAGACAACGCGGAGCGGGAATTCCGGATTTAGGACTATCAGCTGATCATGTTCGATTTCATACATAACCAGAAAACACTGCTCAAGATCATTCTGGCGATCGCGCTCCTGCCGTTCCTGTTCTGGGGCGTCGATTCCTATTTCCGCTTCACCGGCCCGGAGCAGTTTGCCGCCAAGGTGGATGGCGCCACCATTTCGCAACAGGCGTTCAACACCGAGTTGCGCGAGCGTCAGAACGATCTGCGGCGCGTGCTGGGCAACGATGCCGACCGTTCGCTGCTGAACAGCCCGCAGTTGCGGATCAGCGTGCTCGACGGCATGATTCGCGACCAGTTGCTGGTCAGCCGGGCCGCGCAGGCGGGACTGGTCATTACCGATAATCAGCTGCGGGAATTCATTGCCGAAGCGCCGGTATTTCAGGACAAGGGCAAATTTTCGCCCGCCCGCTACGATCAGTTTCTGAGACAGCGCGGCATGACGGCGCCCATGTTCGAAAACCGCCTGCGCCACGATCTGCTGATGCAGGAACTGACCAGCACCTATGCAGGAACGGGTTTTGTGCCGAAGGCCGTCATCGATCGGCTGATCCGCATCAACGAACAGGGCCGCGAGGTGGCGCAAGCCGATATTTCCACCGACCGCTTTGTCGCGCAGGTGAAGCTGGCGCCGGACGCCGCAAAAAAATACTACGACAGCCATCCGGCAAAGTTTCAGGTTCCGGAGCAGGCGAAGCTGCACTATCTGGTGCTGTCGCTCGATGAAGTCGCCGCGCAAATGCCGGTCAATGCGGATCAGGTCAAGCAGTATTATGACGAGCACCAAGCGCAATATACGCAGCCCGCAGAGCGCGAAGCGAGCCACATCCTGATCGCCGTCGCGTCCGATGCCAGTGCCGATCAGAAGAAGCAGGCGCATGACAAGGCGGAGCAGATCTATCAGCAGGTGAAGAAGGATCCCGGCAGTTTTGCCGAGCTGGCGAAAAAATATTCGCAGGATCCGGGGTCGGCGGCCAACGGCGGCAACCTCGGCTTTTTCGAGCGCGGCGACATGGTCAAGCCGTTTGCGGATGCGGTGTTCAATCCCGCGGCGAAAGTCGGTGACATCATCGGCCCGGTTCAAACACAGTACGGCTATCACATCATCCGGTTGGACGCGGTGCGGCCCGGCAAGCAATTGACGCTCGATGACGTGCGCCCGCAGATCGAGGCGGAGCTCAAGAAACAGGCCGCCGGCAGGAAATTCGCCGAAGAGGCAGAGAGTTTCAACAACCTGGTTTACGAGCAGTCGGACACGCTGCAGCCGGCGGCGAAGGCGCTCAAGCTCAAGGTCCAGGAAAGCCCGTGGATCGCAGCGACCGGCACCGACGTCAAGCCGCTGAACAACCCGAAGCTGCTGAAAGCTGTTTTCTCCAACGACGTGCTGAAGAACAAGCGCAATACCGACGTCATCGAAGTGGCGCCGAATACGCTGGTGGCGGCGCGCGTCGCGGATTACAAGCCCGCGGCAAAACGTCCGTTCAGCGAAGTGAAGGATGCGATCGACAAGCAGCTGACGCAGCAGCAGGCTTCGCAGCTTGCAGTCAAGGAAGGCAAGGCGACGCTGGCGCAGCTGAAAGCGGGCAAGGATGCGTCAGTCGAGTGGGGCAAGGCGCAGGTGGTCAGCCTGAAAAAACCGGACGGCACCGACCGCGTGCTGCTGCGGACGATCGCCAGCGCCGACGTGGCGAAATTGCCGGCCTACACCGGCGTCGAGAACGCGAAAGGCGGCTATACGCTGGTCAAGATCACGCGCGTGATCGATCCGCCCGCGCCGACCGACGAGCAGCGCACGCATTACGCGCAACAGCTTGATCAGCTGCTCGCACGGCAGGAAGTCGGTGCGTATATCACCAGCCTCAAGCAGCAGGCAAAAATCAAGATCAATCAGTCGCTGATGCAGGGCAATGAGCAGGGCGAGGAATAAAGCAGGATCGAGGATTGAGTAAATAATGCGGCGCGCTGCTGCGCGCCGGAAACTCTTCCTCAATCCTGATAACTCAATCCTCGATCCTCATCCCAACCACCGTATTGAATCCGGCGTCCACGTAAGTGATTTCGCCGGTGATGCCGGCGGCGAGGTCGCTCAACAGAAACGCCGCGGCGTTGCCGACGTCGTCGATCGTCACGTTGCGCCTGAGCGGCGCATTGTCCTCGACGAATTTCAGTATCTTGCCGAAGCCGCCGATGCCGGCGGCGGCGAGCGTCTTGATCGGGCCGGCGGAAATGCCGTTGACGCGAATGCCGCGTTCGCCGAGATGCTGCGCGAGGTAACGCACGTTGGCTTCGAGGCTGGCTTTTGCCAATCCCATGACGTTGTAATTCGGCACGCTGCGTGCCGCGCCGAGATACGTCAGCGTGAGCAGTGCGGCCTGGCGTCCTTCCATCAGCGGCAGCGCCGCCTTCGCCAGCGCGGCGAAACTGTAGGAGCTGATGTCGTGCGCGGTGCTGAACGCCTCGCGTGTCAAGCCGTCGAGAAAGCCGCCGGCGAGCGCTTCGCGCGGCGCGAATGCAATGGAGTGCACGAGGCCGTCCAGCCCGCTCCACTGTTTTCCGAGATCGGCGAAGAGCGCGGTGATTTCCGCGTCGTTGGTGACGTCGCACGCGAAGACACGATCGGTTCCGAATTCCTTCGCCAGTTCCACGACGCGTCCGCGCACCCGGTCCCCCTGGTAGGTGAACGCGAGGTTGGCGCCTTCGCGTGCCGCCGCGCGTGCGATACCGTACGCAATCGAACGGTTGCTGAGCAAGCCGGTAATCAGAATGTTTCGGTTCTGCAAGAAGCCCATGCGCAATCCTTGTCGTGTCGCGGCGGCGCCATCCGTGGCCCCAAAACGGCGTCATTATAACGCAGGCGATTCGCGCGGCAGATTCGATCGGATGACGCTTCCGCATGCTTCCGCTACACTGTGTCCGCGATGAGAATTTCTTTACGGGTGCTGTTGGCCGCCCTGATGCTGGTGCTCGCCGGGTGCACCAATACACCGTGGAATGATCCGTATCCGTCGGCCGACACCGGCAAGAACATTCTTTACACCGCGTTTACCGAGCGCCCCAAACAGCTCGACCCGGCCAAGGCCTACAACGAAAACGAATTCGTCATCCTGGCCAACGTCTACGAGCCGCCGCTGCAATATCATTATCTGAAGCGTCCGTATCAGCTGATCCCGTTCGGTGCCACCGAGGTTCCGCAGCCGCGGTATTTCGACGCGCAGCATCATCCGCTGCCCGACAATGCCGATGCGAAAGAGATCGCCTACAGCGTCTACACCATTCATGTCCGGCACGGCATGTATTACCAGCCGACGCCGGCACTGGCCACCGACGCCCACGGCCATCCGCTGTATCTCGATCTGAAGCCGGACGATCTCGCCGGCATCAGGAGTCCAGCCGATTTCAAGCATTCCGGCACGCGCGAGGTGACCGCTGCAGATTACGTCTACGAGATCAAGCGGCTCGCCTATCCGCGGCTGGTGTCGCCGATCTACGGATTGATGAGCGAATACATCGTCGGACTCAAGGCGCTGTCGGCGGAGCTGACGAAGGCCCAGGAAAAACACGGCAGGGCATTTCTCGATCTCACGCAATACCCGCTTCCCGGCGCCAGGGTGATCGATCGCTACACCTACCAGATCACGATCCGCGGCAAGTATCCGCAATTCGTCTACTGGCTGGCGATGCCGTTTTTCGCTCCTGTGCCGCCGGAAGCTGATCGTTTCTATTCGCAGCCCGGCATGGCCGAGCATAACCTGACGCTCGACTGGTATCCGGTCGGCAGCGGGCCCTATAGACTCACCGTCAACGATCCGAACCGCGTGATGGTGCTGAAGCGCAATCCGTACTATGCGCGGCAGGGCGAAACCTATCCGTCGCAGGGCGCGCCCGGCGACGCGGCGGCCGGGCTGCTGCGGGACGCCGGCAAACCGCTGCCGCTGACCGGCACGGTGGTGTTCAGCCTGGAGAAGGAAGCGATTCCGTACTGGACCAAGTTTCTGCAGGGCTACTACGACGTATCCGGCATCGGCTCCGACGTATTCGACCAGGCGGTGCAGTTCTCCGGAGCGAATCAGGTCAGCGCCAGTCCGGCGATGCGCAAGCGTGACATTCGGCTGCAGACGTCGGTCGCACCGAGCATCTTCTACATGGGATTCAACATGCTTGATCCGGTGGTCGGCGGGCTCGGCGAACGCGCGCGCAAGCTGCGGCAGGCGATCTCGATCGCAATTGACGAGGAAGAATTTGTCTCGATTTTCCTCAACGGCCGCGGCATCCCGGCGCAGGGGCCGATCCCGCCCGGCATTTTCGGCCATCGAGACGGCAAGGCCGGAATCGATCCCTACGTATACGACTGGGTGGACGGCGTGCCGCGCCGCAAATCGATTGCGTATGCGAAACAGCTGCTGGCGGAGGCCGGCTATCCCGACGGCCGCGACGCGAAGACCGGAGAGCCGTTGCTGATCCACCTCGATACCACGTCCAACGGGTTGGGCGACAAGTCGCGCATCGATTGGCTGGTCAAGCAGTTTCGCAAGATCGATCTGCAGCTGGTGGTGCGCAGCACCGACTACAATCGTTTCCAAGACAAGATGGCGCACGGCACTGCGCAACTTTTTTTCTGGGGCTGGAATGCCGACTATCCGGATCCGGAGAATTTTCTGTTTCTGCTGTACGGGCCGAACGGGCGCGTGAAATACGGCGGTCCGAATTCGGCAAACTACGACGACCCTGAATTCAACGCGCTGTTCGAGAAGATGAAGAACATGGACAACGGTCCCGAGCGTCAGGCGATCATCGACAAGATGATTGCGATCGTGCGCCGCGATGCGCCGTGGGTATGGGGATTCTATCCGAAGACCTACGCACTGGTGCACGGCTGGGTTTATAACCGCAAGCCGAATCCGATGGCGAACAACGGGCTCAAGTATCAGCGTGTCGATCCGCAGGCCCGCGTCGCGTACCGGCTGCAGTGGAATCATCCGGTACTGTGGCCGCTGGCGTTGCTGGCACTGCTGCTGATCGTACTGGTGACGCCGGCGATCGTCGCCTACCGCAGGCGCGAGCGCGCGCAGGCGCGGCGCCGTCCGCTGCGGCCCGCGGACGTATCCGGCGACGGCGGCACCGCGGCATGATTGCCTACATCATCCGCCGGCTGCTGTACGCGATTCCGATCCTGATCGGGGTCAACCTGATCACGTTCGCGCTGTTTTTCGTGGTCAACACGCCGGACGACATGGCACGCATCCAGCTCGGCGAAAAGCGGCTGTCGGCACAGGCGGTGACGGCGTGGAAGCGCGAGCACGGTTACGACCGGCCGCTGCTCTACAATGCGAAGGCGCCCGGCATCGAGAAGATCACCGACACCATTTTCTTTCAGAAATCGGTCAAGCTGTTCGTGTTCGATTTCGGCATTTCCGACCAGGGCCGCGATATCGGGTCCGACATCCGTGCCCGCATGTGGCCAAGTCTCGCAATCGCGCTGCCGGTATTTATTGTCGGGTTGTTGATGTACGTCACGATGGCGCTGCTGATGGTGTTCTTTCGCGGCAGCTATCTCGATTTCTGGGGCGTCATCCTGTGCGTCGTGATGATGTCGATTTCGGGACTGTTTTACATCATCGGCGGACAATATCTGATCGGCAAGCTGTGGAACCTGGTTCCGATCTCGGGCTATCAGCCGGGGCTGGACGCGTACAAGTTCGTGATCCTGCCGGTGATCGTCGGCGTGGTGGGCGGTATCGGCGGCAGCACGCGCTGGTACCGCACGATTTTTCTCGACGAGATGACCAAGGATTACGTGCGCACGGCGCGTGCGAAAGGCCTGTCCGAATTGCGCGTGCTGTTCACCCACGTGCTGCGCAACGGCCTGGTGCCGATCCTGACCGGCGTGGTGGCGACGATTCCGCTGCTGTTCATCGGCAGCCTGATCACGGAATCGTTCTTCGGCATTCCGGGGCTGGGCAGCTACACGATCGACGCGATCAACGCGCAGGATTTTTCGGTGGTGCGCGCGATGGTCTTTCTTGGCTCGGTGCTTTACATCATCGGGTTGATTCTGACCGACATCTCGTACACGCTGGTCGATCCGCGGGTGAGGTTCGAATGATGCCGTTCGAGCCGGTGGTGCTGCCAACCGACGCGCTGGTTTATGCATTGCTCGTGCTGACGGCGCTGTTTGCGTGGTACGTACGCCGCCACGAGCATCTGGCGGCGCCGTGGCGGCGCGTGGTGCGCAGCCGCGCCGGCATGGTGGCGCTGACGATACTGCTGTGCTACGTCGTGATCGGATTGCTCGACACGCTGCATTTTCGCACACTGCTTCCGGAGCAAAACGGCAAGCGTGTTTACGCGGTCGAAGTGCAAAGCGTGTTCGACGTGATCGCCAGTCCGTTACGCGATCACAAGGAAAAGACCTATTCGGCGCCGTTCGCGACGCGGCTCTATATGGAGGAGACGATCGAGCGGCCCGGCGGCGGCAAGTGGCGCGGCTATCCGCGCCTGGCATACGGCGGCGCTCAGCTCAAGAATCCGGCAACGCAGCGTCTTCCGGACATTGCGCGCCGCGGCCTGACCGGGACCGCCGGCGGGCTGGTGCTGTGGTTGCTGTGCGCGGTGGCGCTATGCGCGATCCGCGCGCGCCGGGCCGGGGAAACGTTGGGCGGTGCGTGGCGCGCGGTGTGGCGCGGGGATACCGTGGTGCCGTGGAATGCGGTGCTCATCACGCTCGGCGTGATTTTCTGTCTGTCGGGGGCCGCCGTCGCGCTATGCAGCCATTACCATATCTTCGGTACCGACAAGGTCGGGCAGGATGTGTTCTACCTGGCGCTGAAAAGCATTCGCACCGGCCTGATCATCGGTACGCTGACGACAATGGCGATGCTGCCCTTTGCGCTGCTGCTCGGCATTGCCGCCGGCTATTTCGGCGGCTGGGTCGATGACGTGATCCAGTACGTGTACACCACGCTGTCGTCGATTCCGTCGGTATTGCTGATCGCCGCGGCGGTGCTGATGACGCAGGTCTACATCTCGAATCACCCGCAGTTGTTTTCCACGATAGCCGCGCGTGCCGACCTGAGGCTGCTGAGCCTGTGCCTGATACTCGGCATCACCAGCTGGACCAGCCTGTGCCGCCTGCTGCGCGGCGAAGCGTTGAAACTGCGCGACGCCGATTACATCCAGGCGGCGCGCGCGATGGGCGTGTCGTCGTGGCAGATCATCATGCGCCACGTCCTGCCCAACGTGATGCACATCGTGCTGATCACGACAGTGATGGATTTCAGCGGCCTGGTGCTGGCCGAGGCGGTGCTGTCGTACATCGGGGTCGGCGTTGATCCGTCCACCATCAGTTTTGGCAACATGATCAACGCCGCACGGCTGGAACTGGCGCGCGATCCTCCGGTATGGTGGTCGCTCGTCGCCGCGTTTTTCTTCATGCTGCTGCTGGTGCTGTCGGCCAATCTGTTTGCCGATGCGGTGCGCGACGCATTCGATCCGCGGCTGAAGCCGGTTGGCGCGCGCAAGCGGGCGCGCCGGCCTGCGGCGGCGAAGAAGGAGGCCGCATGAGCACACCGCTACTCGATGTCACCGGACTGCGCACCGACATTTACACCGAGGATGCCGTGGTGCGGGCGGTCGATGGCATCTCGTTCGATATTGCGCCGGGCGAGACTTTCGTGCTGCTCGGCGAGTCCGGCTGCGGCAAATCGATGGCGGCGCTGTCGCTGCTGCGGTTGCTGCCGGACGGCGCGGAGGTGGTCGACGGCAGGGTGCGGCTCGGCAGCGACGAGCTCACCGCGCTGCCTGAATCTCACATGCGCGACGTGCGCGGCCGGCGCATCGCGATGATTTTTCAGGAGCCGGGGCTCAGTCTCAATCCGGTGATCACTGCCGGTGACCAGGTGGCGGAAGTGCTGGTGCGGCATACCGCATTGCGCGGCGAGCCGCGTCGTCAGCGCGTGCAGGAACTACTGTCGGCCGTCGGCATTCCGGACGCGCCGCGTGTCGCGGCGCAGTATCCATTCCAGCTCTCCGGCGGCATGAAACAGCGTGTGATGATCGCGATCGCGCTGGCCTGCGATCCGGAGCTGCTGGTCGCGGACGAGCCGACGACGGCGCTCGACGTCACGATCCAGGCACAGGTGCTGCAACTGCTGAAGGCCGAGCAGCGCCGCCGTGGCATGTCGCTGATGCTGATCACGCACGATCTTGGTGTCGCGGCTCAGATGGCGCATCGCGTGGCGGTGATGTATGCCGGAGAGCTGGTGGAGATCGCCGACCGGCAACAGTTCTTCACGCGGCCGGCGCATCCGTATTCGCAAAAATTGTTCGCTGCGTTGCCGGCGTCCGAACGGCGCGGCAGCGCGTTGGAGATGATACGCGGAACGGTGCCGCCGCTCACCCGCGAATTCACCGGCTGCCGCTTCGCCGACCGTTGCGATCATGCGTGGGAACGCTGCCGACGCGAGGCGCCGGGTTGGTCCGATGCGGGTGATGGACAGCGTGTGCGCTGCCATTTGTATGCTGCGGGAACCAGGATCGAGGATCGAGGGTTGCGCAAGCCCGAGGCCGTAGAACCGGCGCCGGCCACCGGCTCGACTCACCTCGCTCCTCTCTCCTCACTCCTCACGGTGAAGGATCTCAAGGTGCACTTCCCGATCCGCAAGGGCCTGCTGCGGCACACGGCCGGATGGGTGCGGGCAGTGGACGGGGTGTCATTCGACATCCGCAGCGGGCAGACGCTGGGGCTGGTCGGCGAAAGCGGCTGCGGCAAAACCACGGTCGGCAAGGCTATCGTGCGGCTGATCACGCCGACGGGCGGGAAAATCGTCTTCGACGGCGACGATCTTGGCGCATTGTCACGCGATCAGGCGCGCGCACGGCGCAAGGACGTCCAGCTCATTTTCCAAGATCCGTTCGCGTCGCTCGATCCGCGCATGCCGGTCGGAGAAATCATTCTCGAAGGCATGACGGCGCTCGCTGTCGGTTCCGGCACAGCGGAGCGTCGCCAGCGGATTGCGCGCGTGATTGCCGAGGTCGGTCTGCCGGCCGATGCCATCGCGCGCTATCCGCACGAGTTTTCAGGCGGGCAGCGCCAGCGCATTGCGATCGCGCGCGCGCTGGCGGTGGAGCCGCGGCTGATCGTGTGTGACGAACCGACCAGTGCGCTCGACGTATCGGTGCAGGCACAGATTCTCAACCTGCTGCGGCGGCTGCAGCAGACGTACGGCGTTGCGTACCTGTTCATCACACATAATATCTCGGCGGTCGAATTTCTGGCGCACGAGGTCGCAGTGATGTACCTCGGCCGCATCGTTGAATATGGAACCGTGCGGGAAGTGCTCGACGCACCGCGCCACCCGTACACGCGCGCGCTGCTGGCCGCCGTGCCGCGTGTCGGCGATCCCGGCCTGCCCGACGCTGCGCAACCGCATGGCGATCTGCCGTCGCCGGTCAACCCGCCATCAGGATGTCACTACCATCCGCGCTGTCCGCAGGCGATGGCGCAATGTCGCGAAATCTATCCGACGGCGCGTGCGTTCAGCGCGGCGCATATTGCGCGTTGCCATCTGTATCCGGAAGACGGCGGAAAATCGGGATAGCGTGGGGCGGGATAGCGGACTCGGATCGTCCGCTGTCCGCTTCGGTTTATTTGCCCGTTTGATCGGCAAGCACGATATCGTGCTTGCTCTTGCCGTGGTGTGAATGGTGCCGCTGCGCCACCGCGACCGGTTTTGACGTCTCGTGATGCGTGTGATGGGCGGTCGCGGTCTTGTGTGCCGTGGTGACGTGGTGCGTGCGGGCCTTGTGATCCGATTTCGAAACCTTGTCGGCCGCTGCCGTTTTGTGTCCGGAACGCTTGTGGTGGGCAACGTGGCGATGATGCGACCGGTGCCGCGAGCGGCGCGCGACGGCTCTTTCCTTGCGCTTGTGGCGTGCCACCGCGTGCTTCGCCTGCCGCACGCTACGCGCCGAGCGGGCCGCGGCGACCCGCAGTTCCGGCACCACTGCGGCGTGATGGCCGGCGACCGGCAGCAGCAGCGTCTGTCCCGCCGCGAGGTGACGATGACGGCCGTGAATGCCGTTGATCTGTTCCAGCCGCGCGCGCGAAATATGGTGGTGCGCCGCGATCTTGCGGATACTGTCACCACGCCGTACGGTATAGGTCTGCCACGACGTCAGCGGTCCGTCCGCGGCGGCCAGATTGACGACGAAAGTGCCGACCTTGTCGAGCGGGATCAGCAGGTCCGGCGAATATTCGGTGCGGATGACAGGCCGGTTGAAAGCCGGATTGAGTGCGATGAAATCCTTTACCGACATGCCGGCAAGACGCGCTGCCACCTTGACGTCCATGTTCTGGTCGGTCTCGATCTGCGTGAAATACGGCCGGTCCGGAATGTCCGCAAGCTGGACGCCAAAACGCTGTGGATCCTGCACGATGTTGCGTATCGCCAGCAGGCTGGGAACGTAGGAGCGGGTTTCGGATGGCAGATCGATGCTGCGATAATCAACTGCTTCGCCGTGGGCCTGGTTGCGGGCGATCGCGCGTTCCACGGCACCTTCGCCCCAGTTGTAGGCGGCAAGCGCGAGGTTCCAGTCATTGAACTGGTCGTGCAGTTTCTGCAGATAGTCGAGCGCGGCATTGGTTGACGCGACGACGTCGCGGCGACCGTCGTACCACCAGTTTCGCTCAAGCCCATAAAGCTTGCCGGTCGACGGAATGAATTGCCACAGACCGGCGGCGCCGCTCTTCGAGTAGGCCATCGGATTGTAGGCGCTCTCGACGATCGGCAGCAACGCAATTTCGGTGGGCATACCGCGCTTTTCGACCTGCGACACGACGTAATAGAGATAATCCCTGGCGCGGTCCGCGATGCGGTTCAGATAGTCCGGGCGGCTGGCGTACCACTTTTCCCATTTCTGTACCAGCGGGCCGTCGAAGTCCGGGAGCATGAAACCGTCGCGGACGCGCTGCCACAGGCTTGCCGGAAGAGGATTTTGCGCGTCGCGGGCGGCCTGGGCGAGGCGGCTGTCGAGCACGTCATCGTTGACGGGCGGTGTGCCGGCCATCGCTGACTGCCATGTGTTGTCGGAATTTGCATTGTCGCCATCGGGGCCGACAGGCACGAGCGCGCATGATGACAACGCCAGACACAGGATCAACAGCGCGCCGCTTTTTCTTATCCAGTACATCGAACCCCTGATGTCGTTGTCTTTTTCTTCTTGTTCTGACCAAAAAAATGCTTCGATGGTAACGATTTGCGGCAAGCCGCGTCAAGCACGCAGGCAACCGATCGCGCAATAAAATAATCGCCGCCCGCCGGTTCACAAGGGCGATCCCGGCCATGGCATTCGAGTCCCTGCGCGGCAGGGTCGACTGCCGTGTGTTGCCGTTCCGGGTATGGCTGTGACGCTGACCGTCAGTCGACGCGGCCTCCCCTGAATCACCGAAGGCGCCACCGGTTGTCCGGTCTGCGTCTCGGCGGATCGCTGCGTTGCTGCTTATGTGTCCCCGAATCTCATGTTTTTATTTTTCTTTTTTTGCCGGGAGATCTTCATCGGTATGATAACGTCGGTGAATATCCGCGGCGCTGCAGCCGCACGAGGCACCGCAGCGGCCTGTTTACCGCAGGATGCATGCCAGATTGTGCGCGACCACGCGGGAGTCTCTGTCGGCATGCGTATGTCATGCCCCACCAGGGGCTCAGAAATGATCCTTCCACTCGCGAATGGCGCCCAGCACCTGCGCCGGATCGGTCAGCGCAACGCCGGCCGCCCGGCTGGCGGCCTCGATCACGGCGGGTTCGCGGCAGCGCAAAAACGGATTGGTGTGCTTTTCACGGCCGATGACGGAAGGCAGCGTCGGCACGCCGCGTTCCCGCAGCTGCTGCATCTCGGGTTCCAGCGCGCGCAGCTTCTGATTGTCGGGTTCGACCGCCTTCGCGAAGCGGATGTTCGACAGTGTGTATTCGTGGCCGCAGTAGACCTGCGTATCGTCGGGCAGCGCCGCGAGGCGTGACAGCGATCGGAACATCTGCGCCGGCGTACCCTCGAACAGTCGGCCGCAGCCGCAGGCGAACAGTGTGTCGCCGCAGAACAGCAGCCCATTTCCATGAAACGCAATGTGGCTGCGGGTATGCCCCGGGATCTCCAGCACCTCGAAGTCGAGCCCGAATTCGTCGAGCCGCGCATGATCCCCATCGCCGACGCGTAGCGTCGCCGCGGCGATGCGCTCGTCATGCGGCGCGAACACCGGCACATTGCGATGCGCCAGCAATGCGGCATTGCCACCGACGTGATCGGCATGGTGATGCGTATTGAGTATCGCGCTGAGGCGCAGCTTTTCACGCACCAGATAATCGAGTGCCGGGCGCGCGTCGCCGGGATCGACCACCGCCGCGTGGCTGGCGTTGCGGATGATCCAGATGTAATTGTCCTGAAAGGCGGGAACCGGAATGACTTGGCAGGGGCTCATGTGATCGAGTGGGTGATTGATGCGGTGCCGCGACCGCTTTCTGGCGGGACGGCGGCTGGTGTTGGTCAAAGGCTTCATCTTTGTTTTAAACTGCGCGGATGTCAATTCGGATTGACGGCATGGATCCCGCGGCCTGGCTGAAAACGCCGCTCGGCGAGTATGTGCTCGCGCGCGAACAGGCGTTCTACGACGCGACGGTGGCCGACATATTCGGCTACAATGCGTTCCAGCTCGATTTTGCCGAAACCGATTTTCTGCGGGCGAGCCGCATTCCGTTACGCTGCCGGGTGAGTCCGGCGGAGAACGGGGGCTTGCGCGCCAGCTTTTGCGATCTGCCGCTCGCCACCAACAGCGTCGATCTCATCGTACTGCCGCATGTACTCGAGTTCAGTGCCAATCCGCACCAGATATTGCGTGAAGCCGCGCGCGCGCTGCGCCCGGAGGCGCAACTGGTGATCTCCGGATTCAATCCGTGGAGCCTGTGGGGGCTGCGGCGCACGTTTGATTTTCGCGGCACCGATTATCCTTGGAGCGGCCATTTCATCAATCTGCCGCGGCTCAAGGACTGGCTGGCGTTGCTTGGCTTCGAAATCGCCGCCGGACAGATGGGATGCTATGTGCCGCCGTGCGCGAAGCCCAACTGGCGGGGCCGTTTCTCCTTCATGGAGGATGCCGGTGACCGCTGGTGGCCGATCGCCGGCGGCGTGTACTTCATGCAGGCCGTGAAGCGCGTGCGCGGGTTGCGCCTGATCCTGCCGAAGTGGGCCGACCGGCGTGCGCCGGAGAAGAAGCTTGCAACACTGCCCGAGCACATCGGCAAGGACGACCAGCCGGCGGCGGCGCGCCAGTCATGCCGGCGATGACGAACGGCGTGGTGGACGTTTATACCGACGGCGCGTGCAAGGGCAACCCCGGCGTCGGCGGCTGGGGCGCGCTGCTGGAATACGATGGTACGCTGCGCGAGCTGTACGGCGGCGAGCCGCTGACCACCAACAACCGCATGGAGCTCACCGCGGTGATTCGTGCGCTGGAAGCATTGAAGCGTTCGTGCCGGGTGCGATTGCACACCGATTCGCAATATGTGCAACAGGGCATCAGCAGCTGGATCCACAACTGGAAGCGCCGTGGCTGGCGCACCGCTGATCGCAAGCCGGTCAAGAATGCCGACCTGTGGCGTCGGCTCGACGAGCTGGCCGGCAACCACGACGTCGAATGGATATGGGTAAGAGGGCATGCCGGGCACCGCGGCAACGAGCACGCCGACCGGCTTGCCAATCGTGGCGTGGAATCAGTGAGAGATCAGACCATGAAAAGTGAGTGCGTGAAGGAGTGAACGGACGGATATTGCGGTGTGCGCGGCACGTCGGAAACTTTACTCGATCCTCAATCCTCAATCCTCGATCCTTAGTCCTGAACCGTGCGCCAGATCGTCCTCGATACCGAAACCACCGGCCTTGAACCTGCACTGGGTCACCGCATTCTCGAAATTGCGGGTGTCGAGATTGTCAATCGCAGGCTTACCGGCAGGCATTTTCACTGCTATCTCAATCCGGAGCGCGACAGCGACGAAGGCGCGCTGCAGGTGCATGGCCTGACCACCGAGTTTTTGAGCGACAAGCCGAAGTTCCGCGAGATCGTCGACGAGCTGATCGAATATATCGGCGGCGCCGAGCTCATCATTCACAACGCGCCGTTTGATATCGCGTTCCTCAACCGCGAGTTCGAGCTGCTGGATCTGAAGCCGGTTGCCGAGCATTGTCCGAGCGTCATCGACACGCTGCGGCGGGCGAAGGAACTGCATCCGGGCAAGCGCAATAATCTCGATGCGCTGTGCGAACGCTATCAGGTGGACAACTCTGCGCGCACGCTGCATGGCGCGTTGCTGGATGCGCAACTGCTGGCCGAAGTGTACCTGGCGATGACGCGCGGCCAGGAAAGCCTGCTGATGGAAGTCGAGGAAACGTCCGTCGTCATGATCGGTGCCGGCGGCATTGCAGAAGCGAACACAGTGGCGGTGGAGCTGCCGGTGATCGCGGCGAGTGCCGCCGAAATCGAAGCGCACCGGGCGCAGCTTGAAGAGATCGACAAGGCGAGCCAGGGCGCCTGTGTCTGGAAGAGGTTGAACGCCGCGTGACCGCATCGCGTGCGCGCCGCAAGGCATCGTCGCGGCCGGTTCCACCGGTGCGTGTGCGCCTGCTGTACGGCGCCGAGATACCGCTCGGGCCGGGCAAGGCGGACCTGCTCGAAGCGATCATCGACACCGGCTCGATTTCAGCGGCGGCACGCCGCATGGGCATGTCCTATCGGCGCGCGTGGCTGTTGGTCGATACGATGAATCGCTGCTTCGAAAAGCCGCTGGTAACCGCGGCGACCGGCGGTTCCGGCGGCGGCCGTGCGCAGGTGACCACGCTCGGTGAGGCAGTGCTCAAACGCTACCGCGGCATGGAACGCAAGGCGCTGCGCGCGGTAGCGGCCGACGTTACTGCATTTGCCGGGCTCCTCACGCGGCGGTGGCCGCGTTCCTAGGTCAGCAGCAATGGTTAAGTCGAATGGCTGCGCAACTCCGCGGCCACGGTATCGATCAACCGCCGCGAAATGCTGATGCGCGGCGGCAGCTGGGGCAGGTGATCGGCGTCGAACCACTGCGCGGCCTCGATCTCCAATCCATCGGGCCGAATCTCGCCGCCCGCGTATTCGGCGACGAATGCGACCATCAGTGAATGCGGAAACGGCCACGGCTGGCTGCCGAAATAACGCAGATGGTCGATTTCGACGCCGACTTCCTCGCGCGTTTCGCGAATGACGGTGTTTTCGAGTGTTTCGCCAGGCTCGACAAAGCCGGCGAGCGCACTGTAGCGGTGCGGCGGAAAACTGGCCTTGCGCGCCAGCAGCAGCTCGCGGCCGCGCGTGATCAACACCATCATCGCCGGTGAGACCACCGGATAGGCGACGCGCCCGCAACCGCTGCAGACGCGCGCGCGTTCATCGCGGCGCGTTGTCATCGGCGCGCCGCAACTGCCGCAGAATTGGTGCGTGCGATCCCATTCGATGAGCTCGAACGCCCGTCCGGCGAGACCGACCAGCGCATCGTCAAGATTGTCGAACAGGCTGCGCAAACCGCGGAATGCCGCTCCGGACGGCGGCTCGGCATTCTCCGGCAGTTCCAGCGCAAAACAGTGCGTGTGATCGTAGCATCCGATGTAAAGCTCGCGCAGCGGCTGTGCGCACAGTTCGCAGGAATCGACCGCGGCCGGGATGCGGATCGCATCGTCGTTGTGAATGGTCAGGATCTCGTTGCCGCGGAACGCGAACCACCAGGCGGACTGTTCACGCGCGGCGGGGGCAACGAGGCCGGGAATGAACAGTCCCGGCGTGCCGAACGGCAGCGCGGTCGGTTCGGGTGAGCGGGGTTGGGACATCGGGATGTGGGGACGTTTCCGGGAAGTGGTGGGTGGTACAAGGTTCGAACTTGTGACCCCTGCCGTGTGAATCCGAAATTGCAAATATTTATTATATTATATTAATGGCTTACGTCATTCGGTTCCGCGCAAATATGACAAAAATGGGCTCAGGAGGACAGAGCATGACACAAAACAGTCTCAGAAGAGTCGCAAAGACTCCAGAAAAGTCGACATTGAATATGTGTGAATTGAAAGGCGTTGATCGTCTTGAGGAAACGACATGACTAAGTACGATCAAATCGTCGAATGGATAATGGACCATTGGATAGGTGCGGTGTTAGTTTTGATAGCCGTATGCTTGGCCACCTTACCTAAAGTAAGAGATGGAGCCGTCTTAGTAGGCTCTTGGGTAAAAAAATGCTTTGTCAAAAAAT
>DASSON010000011.1:0-10650 GCA_035700525.1 Burkholderiales bacterium | reverse complement strand
GCCTGACGCCACCGACAGCGCAATCGTTCTGGAGCGCCCGAAACAGGCACAATACGGCGATTTCGCGACCAGTCTCGCGCTGCAGCTCGCGAAACCGCTCAAGGCGAGACCGCGTGATGTCGCGCAGCAATTGCTGGCCGCCCTGCCGGCATCGCCCGACGTCGATCGCACCGAGATTGCAGGGCCCGGGTTCATCAACATTTTTCTGAAGCCGGCATTCAAGCAGACGCTGGTGAACCATATCATCCGCCAGGGGCCGGCCTACGGCCGCATGCCCGCGAGGCAGCGCGGCAAGGTGCAGGTCGAATTCGTATCGGCCAATCCCACCGGGCCGCTGCATGTCGGCCACGGACGCGGCGCTGCCTATGGCGCCAGCCTGGCGAACGTGCTGGAGGCGGCCGGCTTCGACGTCATGCGCGAATACTATGTGAATGACGCCGGACGGCAAATGGACATTCTGGCGTTGTCGACCTGGTTGCGCTACCTGGAACTGGCGGGCTGCCAGGTGCCGTTTCCGAACAATGCCTATCAGGGTGATTACGTGCGGGCAATGGCGCAGCAACTGTCCGCCACGCATGGCGAACGCCTGCTACATGACAGCGCGGCGGTGACCGACGGCGCACCGGAAGCGGCAAGTGATCCGGAAGGGCGGCTCGATCATTTGATCTCCAACGCGAAACGGCTGCTGGGTCCGGATTACGCAACCGTGCATCAGTTTGCGCTCGAACGCCAGCTCGCCGACTGCCGTGATGATCTCGCCGAATTCGGCGTGACGTTCGACAACTGGTTTTCGGAACGCTCGCTCTACGACAGCGGACGGGTCGCGGAAGTGGTGCGCCGGCTGGAAGACGGCGGTCACATCTATCTCGACGATGGCGCGAAATGGTTCCGCTCCACCGCGTTCGGTGACGAGAAAGACCGCGTGGTGCAGCGCGAGAACGGCAGCTTCACCTATTTCGCGTCCGATATCGCCTACCATCTGGACAAATCCGAGCGCGGATTCAAGCGCATGATCGATGTCTGGGGCGCTGATCATCATGGCTACATCGCACGCGTAAAGGGCGCGTTGTCGGCGCTGGGTCTGGACGCCGCGGATCTGACGGTGGCAATGGTTCAGTTTGCAGTGCTCTATCGCAACGGACAGAAGATCGCGATGTCGACGCGTGCCGGCGAATTCGTTACGCTGCGTGAATTGAGACAGGAAGTCGGCAACGACGCGGCGCGCTTTTTCTACGTGCTGCGCAAAAGCGACCAGCATCTCGATTTCGATCTCGATCTCGCCAAGTCGCAGAGCTACGACAATCCGGTGTACTACATTCAATATGCGCACGCCCGCGTCTGCAGCGTGTTCGAACAATGGGGCGGTGAGCCGGCGCAACTGGCCACGGCGCACACCGACACACTGACACTGCCGGCGGAAGCGGCACTGCTGACGCGGCTGATGCGCTATCCGGAGGCGCTGGAAAACGCGGCGCGTGACCTGGCGCCGCATCTGGTTGCGTTCTACCTGACGGAGCTCGCCGGAGAATTTCACAGCTATTACAACGCGACCCGCATCCTGGCCGCGGACGAGGCGACACGGCTGGCGCGGCTCGCGCTGAGTGCCGCAGTAAAGCAGGTGCTGGCCAATGGACTGGCGCTGCTGGGTGTTTCCGCGCCCGAAAAAATGTAACATACTGGAACGCAGATTCTCATGACTCGTGACTATAAACGACCGCGCAAAGGCACCGCCCGTAGTGGCGGTTCGCTGATGGCCGGCATTCTGATCGGGCTGTTGCTGGGCCTGATAATCGCATTGAGTGTGGCCTGGTACATCAACAAGATGCCGAGCCCTTTTGTCAGCCGCAATGCGCCGTCGACAACCCCGGCAACGCCGCTCGGCACGGTTGAAACACCGCCGGCTGTCCCCGCCGCGGGCACCGTTGCCGGAAACACCGACAACGGCAACTCCGGCAACAGCAACGGAAAATCGCGTTTCGATTTCTACCAGATTCTGTCCGGCAAACAGGAAACGACGCCTCCGCCACCGCCCACGCCGCAACCGCAGTCGACGCAGCAATCGGCACAACAACCGCAAGCGGCGCAACGGCACCCGGTGCAGCAGCAACCGGTGCAGCCGCTGCAACGGCAGCCGGTACAGGCCGTTGCACAAACACCACCAGCGCACTCGGCCCCCGGCCAATTTTATCTGCAGGCGGGTTCTTTCCGGGGTGGCCCGGAGGCCGACAATCTGAAGGCGCGCCTGGCGCTGCTCGGAGTCGAAGCCGACGTTCAGACCGCCACCGTGCCGGACCAGGGCGTGATGCATCGCGTGCGCATCGGTCCCTACTCCAGCGCGGACGACGCCAATCATGCGCGCGCGCAGCTCAGCCAGAACGGCATTCCGACGACCGTGGTCAAAGTGGCGCAATAGATGGAACCTATCTCATGAATATTCGCGCGATGCGTTGCAGCCCAAAAGATGCGGATGCAAGGCGCGGCGCGCCGCCCATAGTCATTCTATGAGCAAACGACGCAACGCCGCAGACGCGCCTTTGGGCCGCAACCCTTCGGGACCGGGGCGATTTGGGCGCGTTTCAGCGTCGCTCACCGCTTGCATAGGCTGGCTATGCGGCGCGGCTCGCTTCTCGAAGCGCATCCCAAATCGCTCGGTCGCACACGTGAATATTCATGAGATAGGTTCCCAAGGAGACAAAATGGCACAGTTCTGGAAATGGGCCGCGTGCGGCGCGTTGCTGATCAGTTTTGTCACGCCCGCCGCGGCTGCCGTGCAACCACCGGTCAAGGGCAAAGAGTACCAGCTGCTGCAGTCTCCGCAGCCGGTCACCGACAAGAACAAGGTCGAAGTTCGCGAATTTTTCTGGTACGGCTGCCCGCACTGCTACGCTCTGGAGCCGAGCCTGGACAAATGGAAGCAGCAGATGCCGGCCGGTGTCGATTTCAAGGAGGTGCCGGCAATCTTCCAGAATTCCTGGAAATCCGGTGCGCAGCTCTTTTACACGCTGCAGGCAATGAGACTGGTCGCCAAGTTGCACGACAAGGTGTTCGACGCGATCCACGCGCAGCACATCGATCTTCTCACCGATCCCAAGATTCTGTTCGACTGGATCGCGAAACAGGGTGTTGACCGGAAGCAATTCGAGGCCACCTACAAGTCTTTCGGTGTCGCCGCCAAGGTCAAGCGCGCATCCGACATGACGCGGGCCTACGACATACCCGGCACGCCGTCGTTCACGGTCGAGGGCAAATATCTGACGGGACCGGCGATGACGCTGAATCCCGACAGAACCATCAACTATGACCGGTTCTTCCAGGTGCTCGACCAGCTGATCGAAATGGCGCATCAGGGACGCACTCAGGCGGGTAAATCATGAGCGCCCGCCGCTTTGCCGCGGCGATCTGCCGGCCGGCCGGATTGCTGATGCTGTGCGCGGCGCTGGCGCTGAGCACGGCCGCGTTCGCCCAGGATGCGCTGAAAGCGGGAACCGATTACCGCGTGATCAAGCAGCAACCGGTGCCGCACGATGGCAAGATCGAGGTCACCGAGTTCTTCTACTACCGTTGCCCGCACTGCTTCCGGTTCGAGACCTTTCTCGTTGACTGGCTCAAGAATCCGCCGACCGACGTTACGTTCAAGCGGGTGCCGGTGGTGTGGCAGCCGAGCTCGGTGGCACCGGCACAAGCGTTTTATGCGTTGCATGCGAGCGGCCAGTTTAAAAAGCTGCATGAACAGCTTTTCACCAGTTATCACGAAGGTTATGCGCTCGACAACGGCAAAGCGGTTGGTGACTGGGTCGCGAAACACGGCGGCGATCGCAACAAATTCATGGCGGCATGGGATTCCGACGCCGTCAAAAAGCAGGTCGAACAGGCGAGTCAGATGACGCGCGACTATGAAATCGAAGGCGTACCGTCGATGGTCGTCGCCGGCCGCTATCTGACGTCAAGCGGCATGTCGAAAGGTGAAGACAAGCTCATCGGCGTAGTCGACAAGCTCATCGCCCTCGCACACCAGCAGTCGGCCGCAAAATAACGCCGCCGCGGCCGGCGCAATCATTCACCGCGCGAGGAGTTCATGCCGTCAGGCGGCCCGTTGCGCGTATTCATCACCGGTGCCTCAAGTGGGATCGGCGCAGCGCTCGCGCGGCATTACGCGCACGAGGGCGCCGTAGTGGGGCTGGTGGCGCGTCGGAAAGATGCACTGACGCAGCTTGCCGCCGAACTGAACGTCCGATGCACGGTGCATGCGGCAGACGTGCGCGACGCGGCGGCACTGGCACAGGCCGCACGCGACTTCGTCACCGCTCACGGAACGCCCGACATCGTGATTGCGAACGCCGGCGTCAGCCGCGGCACGCTTACCCGTCACGCCGAAGACACCACGGTGTTTCGCGACATTCTCGACGTCAACGTGCTCGGCCTCGTCAATACGTTTCAGCCGTTCGTCGAGCCGCTGATACGCAATGGCGACGGCACGCTGGTCGGCATCGCCAGTGTTGCCGGTTTCCGCGGCATTCCCGGCACCGGCGCGTACGCGGCATCGAAAGCGGCCGCCATCACCTACCTCGAAAGCCTGCGCGTGGAGTTGCGCGGAAGCGGCGTCCGCGTCATCACCATCTGTCCCGGCTACATCGCGACGCCGATGACCGCGCACAATCCGTTTCCGATGCCGTTCATCATCGGCGCGGACGCTGCGGCAATGAAAATCGCGCGCGTAATCAGGCACGGCAAAACTTTTGCGATCATCCCGTGGCAAATGGCGATCCTCGGACGGATTCATCGCGCACTGCCGCGTGTGATTTTCGACCGGATATTTTCACGCACGCCGCGCAAGCCGCGCGGCGTGGAAGGTTCCGGCGAGGATTCCGCCTGACGGCGATCAGCCGACGGCCCTGATTTTCGTCGCCACCGGTCGTTGCAGTTGCGCCCGCGCATCGCGCAGCGCGGTACGCAATCCCTCTTCCACCACCGGATGATAGAACGGCAGCTCAAGCATCCTGTCGATCGTCAGCCCGCACTGCAACGCCCACGCCAGCAAATGGCCCATATGCTCGGCATCCGGGCCGATCATTTCGGCCCCGAGAAACCGCCCGCTGGTGCTGTCGGCATAGACGTGCAGCAAACCCTTGTTGCGCAACATTGTGCGCGCCCGTCCCTGGTCCTCGAACGATACCGAACCGGTCACAAAGCGGTTCGCCCGCAGGTCTCCGAAACGCGCGCCAACCAGCGCGATTTGCGGATCGGTGAAAACGATCGCCAGTGGTGAGCGCCGCGTCCCGGCCTGCACCACCGGAAAGCGCGCCGCGTTCTCGCCGGCGATGCGCCCTTCATCGGCCGCCTCGTGCAGCAGCGGCACATCGTTGTTCACATCGCCGGCAATGAAGATACTGCTGGCCCCGCACTGCAATGTCGTGCGGTCAAACCGCGGAACGCCGGTTTCGTCGCGGGCAAGCGAGGTGTTGCCGATACCGAGACGATGCACGTTGGGTGCGCGCCCGGTCGCCGCAATCGCGAAATCCACAACGGTCTCGATGCGCTCGCCTTGTCGCGTGCGGTAACTCAGCCGCACGCCGTCTTCGATTCGCGCCACGCTTTCGACGTCGGCATCCGGATCGAGATAAAACTCGTCGCCGAAGGTGCGGACCGCGTAATCGCGCAACGACGGATCGGTGAACGACCCGACTGAGCCACCGCGCCCAAACATCAGCACCTCGACACCGAGACGTGCCAGCGCCTGACCCAGTTCCAGCCCGATCACGCCCGGGCCGAACACCGCGACGCGATGCGGCAGCGTCTGCCATTCAAAGATGTCGTCATTGACGACGAGGCGGTCGCCCAACGGCTTCAACATGGGCGGCACGACCGGACTCGATCCGGTCGCGATCACTGCGCTGCGGAATACGATCCGGCTGCCATCGTCGATTTGCAGCGTGTGATCGTCAACGAATGCGGCGTACCCACGTATCCGGTCGGCATCCGGGATCTCATCGATACCACGCAGCACGAAGCCGACGAAACGGTCGCGCTCGCGTCTGACCCGCGCCATCACGGCTCGGCCGTCGACCTCGAGCCTGCCGTTCAGCCGCAACCCGAATTCATCGAACCGTGACACGCCGTGCGCCGCTTCGGCGGCGGCGATCAACAGCTTGCTCGGCATGCAGCCGACACGCGCGCAGGTGGTGCCGTACGGTCCGCCTTCGATGAGTGCAGCTGTCCTGCCCGCTGCCCGCGCCGCGCGATACGCGGCGAGCCCCGCAGTGCCGGTTCCGATCACCGCCACGTCAACGCTTGCTCGTTTCATGTCATTCCTTTCCCGCCGCCGGGAAATGGGCGGCTCGCCGGCCGCCCCTTCCACCGGTTTACGCAGCTTGCCTCAGATAGCGCTCGAGCTCCTCGGCGCCGCCGATGTGCCTGCCGTTGATGTACACCTGCGGCACGGTACCGGCGCCCGCGATCGCACCGATCACCTTGGTGCGGATGTTGTGGGCCAGCGGCACCTCGGCATATTTATAACCATGCTCGGCGAGCAGCGTCTTGGCACGGGCGCAGAACGAACAACCATCACGTGTGAAGATCGCGACCTGGTCGGGTTTCTTCGCCTGCGGGTTGATGTAATTCAACATCGTGTCCGCGTCCGAAACCTCGAACGGGTCACCCGGCTTCTCCGGCTCGATGAACATCTTCTCCACCACGCCGTCCTTCACCAGCATCGAGTAGCGCCACGAGCGCTTGCCGAACCCGAGATCTTCCTTGCCGACCAGCATGCCCATGCCATCGGTGAATTCGCCGTTGCCGTCCGGAACCATCACGATGTTTGATGCTTCCTGGTCCCGCGACCATTCGTTCATCACGAACGTATCATTGACCGAGACGCACAGAATCGAATCAATGCCATTCGCGAAAAATGCCGGCGCCAGTTCGTTGTAGCGCGGCAGGTGAGTCGACGAGCAGGTCGGGGTAAATGCACCGGGCAGCGAAAATACCACCACTGTCCTGCCTTTGAACAACTCGTCGGTGGTGACGTCCTTCCATTCATTGTTTTCGCGCACGCGGAAAGTAACCGTCGGGACGCGACTGCCTTCACGATTTTTCAACATTCCAGTCTCCTTTGCGTTAAGCCCAAATATTGGCTGTTGAAACCAAGGTTATAGGCCGTCCGCGGTACCGTCCAATTCTTTGTCACTATGCGGATAATAGATGGAGACTATTGAGAGGCTTATAATCGTAGTTGAATATAATACCAAAGGCACGGCACCAGCGCACCGCCATGCCGGCATTGGAAGGAGTCTGTATGGAATACCCTGGTCTTCGAACTTCGCCGCGGCCGGGACTTGCCGCGCCACATGATATTCAGCCGAAATCGGCCTCCAGCACGATGCGGTAGCGCGCCTTGCCGGCTGCCAGATGCGCCAGCGCGTCATTGATCCGGCTCATCGGAAAGTGCTCGATTTGCGGCCGGATATCATGCCGCGCTGCAAAGTCGAGCATGGTCGCAATATCCACCGGCGCGCCGGTCGGTGAGCCGGAAACTTCGCGCTGGCCGATGATCAGTGCGAATGCACCCACCGGTATCGGCTCCGGCACCGCGCCGACCACGTGCATGCGCCCGCGCGGCGCCAGCGTTGCGATCAGCGCGTCCCAGTCCATCGGCACGTTGACGGTAACCAGCAGCAGATCGAGCGTGCCGGCGAGCGCGCCGATCGCCGCCGAATCGCGGCTGGCAACCACATGATGGGCGCCGAAGCCACGCGCTTCATCCGCCTTCGCGGCACTGGAGGTGAAAGCAGTCACCTCGCAGCCCCACGCCGCGGCGAACTTGAGCGCCATGTGTCCCAGTCCGCCGATGCCGACCACGCCGACGCGGTGGGTGGGCTTGATATCGTAAGCGAGGAACGGCTTGAACACGGTGATGCCGCCGCACAGCAGCGGACCGGCGCTGACCGGCTCCACGCCCTCCGGCAACGCAACGGTCCACGCCCAGTGCGCACGCACCCGCTCGGCGAAACCGCCGCGATGACCGATGATGGTCGGCACCGCTTCGGCGCACAACTGCTGGTCGCCGGACAGACAGGCATGGCAATGCATGCAGCTCGCAGCCGTCCAGCCGATGCCGACGCGTTCGCCAACCCGCTTGAAATTCTTCGCGTGCCCGCCCACCGCGACCACGCGGCCGATTACCTCATGACCGAGAATCGCCGGATACTGCGCGTTCCCCCATTCGTTGTTCAGCACCGACAGATCGGAATGGCAGACGCCACAGTACTCGACAGCAACCTCGACTTCGTCCGACCCCAGCGGACCCATATCAACGGTTTGAAGTTCAAGCGGCTGCCGGGCCTTGCCGGCAACCCAGGCGCGAATCTGCGACATGATCGATCTCCTGATGAAGTCTTTCCGGAAAATTGCGTTCTTCTGCCAATTCCGCGCAGCGGAAGGCTTCCGAATCTCGAAGATTTTCCGGGATTGATGTGACGCGAAGTGATTACCGATTATCCCGGGAATGGGCGCGCCATTCCAGAGGCGACGGATCCGGGTACGGAAAGACACTCCCCGGCAGCAGCTGGGAGCCCGCCTGTCGCCTGCGGCACCGCAGCCGCGGCAGGCTGCTTCTACGACGGAACTGCCGCCATCTTTTGCGCGCCGGAACCAAAGCAGGCACCGTCGCGACGCAATACTTCGCGCAGATCAATACCGGAGACCGTCCGTGCCGCAATCTTCCCCCGCACCGCGATCGCGGCGGCGTGACCGACTGCCTGTCCGTAGGAAAAACACTGGGCGGTCACGCGCGCGGAGGCCATCGCCTCGTGCTGGGCGGACAGACAGCGGCCCGCGATCAGCAGCGATTCGCCCTTGACCGGAACGAAGCACTCGAATGGAATTTCATAAAAATCATCAATCAGCCAGACGAGACGCGGCTTTTCTCCACTGTGCAGTTCTATCGGCCACGGTGAACACGCAATGCCCGTTTTGAACTTGCGCGCGTTGATCACGTCGTCGTTGGTCAGCGTATAGACGCCGGTGGCTTGCCGTGTCTCGCGTATGCCGACCTGCACGCCGGTATCGTTCAGATAGCCGTGCTCGCAGCCGATGAGATGATCGCGGAAAAATCGCGCGTAGTCGCGGGCCTGCTCACGCCCGAGAATTTCCGCCTCGACCAGATCCTTCTCGATCATCGGATTGAGCTCGCGCCCGTCCCGTCCGATGATCCGCGTCGCGTTGCACAGCAGTTCGCCGGCACGCGGCGTCGGAAACAGAAAAACCTTTGCCCGCGGCAGAAAGTATTTGCCGCTGCCATGCGACGAACGGATCAGCGTCGATATGGCTTCGTTCATGATGCTGTCCGGGCCATATTCCCGCAGGAACTTCTGCACATCGATGCCCTGCATGCGAAAGATCATCGTGGGATTCTGCACGTTTCCGTCCTGTCCCATCGTGAACGGCAATCCGGCCATTGCCACAATGTCGGCATCGCCACTGGCGTCTATGGTCAGACTGGCGTGAATGCGAAGCTTGCCCTGTTTGCAGTAGGCCATCACGCCGGCGATCCGTTCGTTGCCGTCCATCAGGACTTCGGTCACCACCGTGTGCAGCAAAACCTGTACGTCCGCCTGCTGCAGCACATGATCGGCGGCCTCCCGCCATACCAGCGGATCGTGGACGCGGGTGAACGTCTTGCCATAGCGAACGGGCGCCGTGAGACCGTTCCGCTGCTCCAGCAGCCCGACAAACTCGGCGGCGAATCCGTGCACGACCTGTTCCGGCTGCGCGTCGCCGTCGGATGCGTAATAAAGTCCGCACACCGTTCCCGACATTCCGGCAACCGCGCCGCCGCCGCAAAAACCGTAACGCTCGACGAGCGTCACGCGCAGGCCCTGCCGCGCCGCAGTGACCGCGGCCGCCACGCCGGCAGCGCCTCCGCCCACCACCAGAACGTCGGTCTGCAAATCGTGAACGGGTCTCAAATCGGTTATCGTCGACATCCGGGCCTCCGTAGCGTGACTGTGCGCTGGCTGATGGACAGATTATTGCTCCAGATGCTCGAGCGGGATACCCAGCCCCGGAGCCGACGGCACCATGATAAAGCCGTCTTCGTCCAGACGGAACGTTGCGGCCGGCAGCTGATCGAAAAGCATCTGGTGAATCATGTGATATTCGACGGAATCGCAATTCGACGTTGCGGCCGCGACGTGAAGATTTGCCGCGAAGCAGATCGCCGACGAGGCGGCATGATACGAACACGAGACCCCGTAGGTATCCGCCAGCGCGGCGATGCGGGCCGCTTCGGTAATGCCGCCGCACAGGATCGCATCCAGATGCACGAACTCCGCGGCCTCACGATCCAGAATGCGCTTGAACTGCCGCCGGCCATACGCGAATTCATTGCCCGCGACCGGAATCGGACTGGCTTTTGCGACGCGCGCCAGGCCGCGCAGATTATGCGGATCAACCGGCGCCTCCAGAAAATATATCTCATGGCGCTCGAGTGCCCGTGCCATGCGGATCGCCTCCGGAACATCGAGCGCGTATACCGCATCCACCATGATGCGCACGTCGGGACCCACTGCTTCCCGGACCGCGGCCACCCGCGCCACGTCTTCCCGCAAATGCGTTCCGGCCACCTTCAGCTTGACGCCGCGAAATCCCTGATCG
>DASSON010000010.1:0-61191 GCA_035700525.1 Burkholderiales bacterium | reverse complement strand
CGCGATGGCCGCGGTCTGCGCCGCGTCGCGCTGCTGGAATGCCAGGTTCTGACGCGAAAACAGCAGGCTGCTCGGGCCGTCGCGGCGCTCGATCGCCACGATCCACGCCACCGCCGACTCCACGGTGTCGCACGGCCGCCACACATCCATGTGTGGAATCAGCCGCAGGCTTGCCGCCTGCTCGATCGGCTGGTGCGTCGGCCCGTCTTCTCCGAGGCCGATCGAATCATGGGTATAGACGAAGATCGAGCCGATCTTCATCAGCGCCGCCAGCCGCAGCGCGTTGCGCGCATAGTCCGAAAATGTCAGGAAAGTGCCGGCGAACGGAATCAGTCCGCCGTGCAGCTGCATGCCGTTGGTGATCGCGCTCATGCCGAATTCGCGCACACCATAGTGGATGTAGTCGCCGCTGGTCCCGGGTGTCAGCGTTTTCGCTTTCGACCAGTTGGTGAGATTGGAGCCAGTCAGGTCGGCCGAGCCGCCGACCAGCTCCGGCAGCAGCGGCGCCAGTGCCTCGATCGCCTTTTGCGATGCCTTGCGCGTCGCAACGGTCTCAGCTTTCTCTACAGTCTGCGCGATCAATTGATCGCAGTGCTTGCGCCAGTTCGCCGGCAGCTCGCCGGCGATGCGGCGCCTGAATTCAGCGGCCAGTTCCGGATGGGCACCGGCATAGGCGTCAAATCTGCGCTGCCATTCCGCTTCCAGCGCGGCGCCGCGCTCGCGTGCATCCCACGCCTCGTAAATGCTTTCCGGAACTTCGAACGGCGGATATTTCCAGCCCAGCTGTTCGCGCGCCGCGGCGACCTCGTCCGCGCCCAGCGCCTCGCCGTGCGCCTTCGCGGTGCCCTCGCGGTGCGGCGCGCCGAAGCCGATCGTTGTTTTGCAGCACAGCAGCGACGGACGGACAGTTTCACGTTGCGCTGCTTCCAGCGCCTGCTCCACTGCCGCAGCATCCTGGCCATCGATGTCCGGGATCACGTGCCAGCCGTAGGCTTCGAAGCGTTTCGGCGTATCGTCCCTGAACCAGCCTTTCACCTCGCCGTCGATCGAGATGCCGTTGTCGTCATAGAATGCAATCAGCTTGCCGAGGCCGAGCGTGCCGGCGAACGAGCAGGCTTCGTGCGAAACGCCTTCCATCATGCAGCCGTCGCCGAGAAACACGTAAGTATGGTGGTCGACGATGGTGTGTCCGCCGCGGTTGAATTCAGCCGCCAGTATTGTTTCGGCGAGCGCCATGCCGACCGCGTTGGCAATGCCCTGGCCGAGCGGTCCGGTAGTGGTTTCCACGCCGGGCGTCAGGCCGTATTCGGGATGGCCGGGCGTTTTCGAATGAAGTTGCCGGAAGCGCTTGATCTCGGCCATCGGCAGCGCGTAGCCGGTCATGTGCAGCAGCGCGTAGAGCAGCATCGAGCCGTGGCCGTTCGACAATACGAAGCGGTCGCGGTCCGGCCACTGCGGATTGGCGGGATTGTGGCGCAGATGCCGGCGCCACAGCACCTCCGCAATGTCGGCCATGCCCATCGGCATGCCGGGATGGCCGGAATTCGCCTGTTGCACCGCATCCATGGCCAGCGCGCGCAACACGTTGGCCAGTTCTCGGGGGGAGCTCATCCGTGGTTCCTTGAAGGAAAATGCCGGGGAAAACCCTGATTATCTTAAAAATCCGCTGTCTTGACTACCGCGCCACGCGCCGCTTGCGGTCCACCAGCTGCAGAATCATCGGTGTCAGGATCAGCTGCATCGCCAGCTCCATCTTGCCGCCCGGCACCACGATGCAGTTCGCGCGCGACATGAAGGAGTCGTGAATCATCGACAACAGATACGGGAAATCGATCCCTTTCGGGTTGCGGAAACGGATTACCACGAAACTCTCGTCGGCGCTCGGGATGAAGCGCGCAATGAACGGATTCGAAGTATCGACCGTCGGCACGCGCTGGAAATTGATGTGGGTATGCGAGAACTGCGGCACGATGTAGTGCACGTAGTCCGGCATGCGGCGCAGAATGGTATCCACCACCGCCTCGGTTGAATAACCGCGCGTCGCGCGGTCGCGGTGCAGTTTCTGTATCCATTCGAGATTGACGATCGGCACCACACCGACCAGCAGATCGACGTGCTGCGCGACGTTCACGCTGCCGTTCACCACAGCGCCATGCAAGCCCTCGTAGAACAGCAGGTCGGTGTCGCCGGCGATTTCTTCCCACCGCGTGAAGGTGCCCGGCGGCTGTTGGTAGGGCTGGGCTTCTTCGGCATTGTGAAGATACTTGCGCAGCCGGCCGCCACCGCTTTCGCCATACGTGCGAAACAATGTTTCCAGTTCCGGGAACAGGTTCGATTCCGGACCGAAATGGCTGAAGTGATTGTTGCCATCGGTGGCCGCCTCGGCCATCGCCACTTTCATCGCCTCGCGGTCGTAACGGTGAAAGGCATCGCCTTCGACAATTACGGCATTGATTTTTTCGCGCCGGAATATGTGCTGGAATGTCCGGGTGACGGACGTGGTCCCGGCACCGGACGATCCGGTGATCGCGATCACGGGGTGCTTCGCCGACATGCTTTCTCCCTTCTGACTACTGCGGCATCAACAGCGAACGCGTGTTGAACAGCGGCGACGCGTAGGGCTTGTCGATTCCTTGCTCGTATTGTGCGTGATAATTTTCCAGCAGCCGTACTTCGTCGGCAGCACCCAGTATTACCGGCACCCGCTGGTGCAGGCCGTCAGGCGCGACGTCAAGGATACGCCCGCGGCCGGTCGACGCGGCGCCGCCCGCCTGTTCGACGATCAGCGCCATCGGATTGGCCTCGTAGAGCAGCCGCAGCCGTCCGGGACGCGCCGGATCGCGGGTATCGCGCGGATACATGAACACGCCGCCACGCACCAGGATACGGTGCACTTCGGCCACCAGCGATGCAATCCAGCGCATGTTGAAATCCTTGCCGCGCGGGCCGCTGCTGCCTTCCAGGCATTCCATCACGTAGCGTTTCACCGGCGGTTCCCAGAAGCGCTGATTGGACGCGTTGACCGCAAATTCGCGGGTCTCGTCCGGAATCGCCAGCGCCGGATGGGTCAGCATGAATTCGCCGATTCCGCGATCCAGCGTAAAGCCGTTCACGCCATGGCCAAACGTCAGCACCAGCATCGTCGCCGGACCATAGATCGCGTAGCCGGCACACACCTGGCGCGTGCCCGGCTGCAGGAACGCATCGATTTCCGGCCGCCGCGTCCCGTCCGGGCAGCGCAGGATCGAGAAGATCGTGCCGACCGAGATGTTGACGTCGATGTTGGACGAGCCGTCGAGCGGATCGAACAGCAGCAGATACTTGCCGCGCGGATAATGCGCCGGAATGCGATAAACGCCGTCCAGCTCCTCCGACGCGATGCCGGCCAGATGACCGCTCCATTCGCAGTGCCGCAGCAGTGCATCGTTGGCGATCAGGTCGAGCTTCTTCTGCGCCTCGCCCTGGCCGTTGTGCGACCCGGCATCCCCCAGCGCAGCGGCGAGCGCCCCACGTCCGACCGTGCGCGCAATCGTCTTGCAGGCAATGACGATGTCGTTGAGCAGCGCGCTGAATTCACCGGTTGCCGCCGGTACGCGGCGCTGTTCCTCGATGATGAACTTGTTGAGCGTGGTTCTGCCGTCGTGCATTGTCGCTCCCTGGCGGCGATCGCGCAATCGATTCAGGTCTGAAACACCCGGCTTTTGCGGATGTCTTGCGCCTCGATCGTCATCAGCTCGTCACGCCCGAGACGATTGCCGGCGTTCGCGAACAGGCGGCTCGCCTGACGCAGGCGGGCGCGGTCAAGCGCATTGCGCACCGAGCGCGCATTGGCAAAATGCGGCTGCCGCATGCGCCGCTTGATGTATTCCTGCAGTGTATGGCGTGCGTCCGGCGACAGATGATACTGCATCCGCTTGAGCATCAGCTCGGCGATCGCCAGCAGCTCGTCCGCCGCGTAATCGGGGAAATCGACGTGATGCGCAATGCGCGACGACAGCCCGGGATTGCTGCGAAAGAAGGTTTCCATCCGCGCCTTGTAGCCCGCCAGTATCACGACCAGGTCGTCACGCTGGTTTTCCATCACCTGCAGCAGGATTTCGATCGCTTCCTGGCCGTAGTCGCGCTCGTTTTCCGGACGATAGAGATAGTATGCCTCGTCGATGAACAGCACACCGCCCATCGCGCGCTTCAGCACCTCCCTGGTCTTGGGCGCGGTATGGCCGATGTACTGGCCGACCAGATCGTCGCGCGTGACCGCCACCAGATGGCCTTTGCGCACGTAGCCGAGGCGATGCAGGATTTCGGCCATGCGCAGCGCCACCGTGGTCTTGCCGGTGCCGGGATTGCCGGTGAACGACATGTGCAGGCTGGGCGCACCGCTCTGCAGGCCCAGCTTGTGGCGCGCCTGGTCCACCAGCAGCAGCGCCGCGATTTCGCGGATGCGGGTTTTCACCGGAACCAGCCCGACCAGCTCGCGATCGAGCTGATCGAGCACCGCGCCGATGCCGGAATCGCGGTACGCAGCGCTCAGGTCAGCGTCGGCCGGCTGGGGCGGGGCGGGAACGGGATTGTGATCGGGCATGATCGATTCACAGGGCCGCTGCCGTGAACAGGGTGACGCCGGGCGCACCGGCAAAAAAAGCGGCGCCGCCGCGGACGGAACGGAGGAGGGGAAACAGCCCCGCCCGCGAGCGGCAGCCGCCCGGCACACTGGCCGGCGCCGGAACCACTGTTGCAGCATTCATGAGCTCAGCCATAGCGCCGGCCGGCTGGCCGTTCGGTGGCATAGCTTTTCACCGTATAGCGGAGGTTGCGGCCGTCCGCTTCCTGCCGCGCCAGGCCGAAACCGGGCTCGTCCGCCGGGCGGTTGACGATGAACGACAGCCGCACCGTCTCCCAGCCGCGCGTCGAATCGAACGCATTGACCTTGACGTAACGGTCCGGAAACGCGTTGCGGCAGGCAACCACTTCTTCCATCACGCCAGCGGCATCGCGCAGATCGAACAGCGGATTGCCCCACATGTCCCAGTAAGTGTTGCGCGGGTGCGGGTCGTCGGTGTACTCGACCGACACTGCCCAGCCCTGGCGCAACACGTACTCGATCTGCGCACGGATTTCGTCGTCGGTCAGATCCGGCAGGAATGAAAAGGTGCCCTGGGTGATTCGCATGGTGTTGCTCCTTTAATTCGGTTAACCGCCAAGACGCCAAGAGCGCCAAGGAAAAGCAATTCAACAGCAACTACAACCGCAAAGGCGCAGAGGCGCAAAGGGACGCAAAGGAAAACCGAATCAAAAGTTCTTTGCGGCTTTTCTTTGCGCCTTCGCGCCTTTGCGGTTAATGCTTTTCATCCGCGTTTCCTCCGCGTCTCCGCGCCTCTGCGGTTACGCCTTTGTTCTTTTGCCTTTCTTGGCGTCCTTGGCGCCTTGGCGGTTCAACAAATCCTTCTTAAGCCGCGGTTGGCGTCGGCACGTAATCCACGGTATCGGTCGACGCATAGTTGAAGGTGACATCCTTCCACAGTTCCAGCGCAACCTTCAGCGGGCCGCAGTGACGTGCCGCTTTCTGCAGGATTTCCGGTCCTTCGTTCCAGATGTCGCGACCTTCGTTACGTGCCTGGATCATTGCTTCGAGCGCCACGCGGTTGGCGGTTGCGCCGGCCTGGATGCCCTGCGTGTGGCCGATGGTGCCGCCGCCGAACTGCAGCACCACGTCTTCACCGAGATAGTGAATGAGCTGGTGCATCTGCCCGGCGTGGATGCCGCCGGAGGCCACCGGCATTACCTTGCGCAGCCCCGCCCAGTCCTGATCGAAGAAAATACCGTGCTCCAGGCACTGCGGCGTCAGCGGCTCGCGCAGCGTGTCGTAGATGCCACGGATCACGTTGGGGTCGCCTTCGAGCTTGCCGACCACGGTGCCGGCATGGATGTGATCGACGCCGGCCATGCGCATCCACTTCGAAATCACACGGAATGACACGCCATGCAACTTCTGCCGCGTGTAGGTGCTGTGACCGGCGCGGTGCAGGTGCAGGATCATGTCGTTGCGGCGCGCCCATTTCGCCATGCTCTGAATCGCCGTGTAGCCGATCACGAGATCGATCATGACGACACACGACCCGAGCTCTTTCGCAAATTCGGCACGCTCGTACATGTCTTCCATCGTCGCCGCGGTCACGTTGAGATAGTGGCCTTTCACTTCGCCGGTTTCGGCGGCGGCGCGATTGACCGCCTCCATCACGAACAGAAAGCGATCACGCCAGTGCATGAACGGCTGCGAATTGATGTTCTCGTCATCCTTCACGAAATCGAGGCCGCCCTTCAATGCTTCGTAGACCACGCGCCCGTAGTTCTTGCCGGAAAGTCCGAGCTTGGGCTTGGTGGTCGCGCCGAGCAGCGGCCGGCCGAACTTGTCGAGCCGCTCGCGCTCTACGACGATGCCGGTGGCCGGGCCCTGGAAAGTTTTCAGATAGGCGACCGGAATGCGCATGTCCTCCAGGCGCAATGCGCGCACCGCCTTGAAGCCGAACACGTTGCCGATGATCGATGCGGTGAGATTGGCGATCGAACCTTCTTCGAACAGATCGAGATCGTACGCAATGTACGCGAAGTACTGGTTGGGCGTGCCCGGCACCGGATCGACGCGATAGGCTTTCGCACGATAGACCTCGCAGGCAGTGAGGCGGTCGGTCCATACCACCGTCCAGGTGGCAGTCGACGATTCGCCGGCAACCGCGGCGGCGGCTTCTTCCGGGTCGACACCGTCCTGCGGCGTGATGCGGAACAGCGCGATGACGTCGGTGGCCTTTGGCTCATAGTCCGGTTGCCAGTAGCCCATCCGGGCATACGGAATGACGCCGGCCTGGTAGCGCTCGGCGCCGGTAATCGGTGACATCGGTGCATTCATCGCAAACCTCCTTGTCGACAGCGTGCGTCAACACTACGCGGCCCGATACATAAATAAAAGTCACAGTTTTTTATTACCATGATAAGATGTGACTTATGTATATCGGCCGGGAAGCAGAATGAAGAACGTGACCCTGCGCCAGCTGAAAGTATTCGAGGCGGTGGCACGCAACCTGAGTTTTTCACGCGCCGCAGCCGAACTGCATCTGACGCAGCCGGCGGTTTCAATGCAGGTGAAGCTGCTGGAAGATATCGCGGGACTGCCGCTGTTCGAGCAGATCGGGAAAAAGATTTTTCTGACCGAGGCCGGACGCGAAGTGCAGGATCACGCGCTGGCGATGGCGCGGCAGATACGCCAGGCGGAAGCGCGGCTCGCCAATCTGAAGGGCATGGAGCATGGCCAGCTCGACATCTCGGTCATCAGTACGGCGAAATACCTGGCGCCGCACCTGCTGGCGCAGTTCTGCCGCGAGCATCCCGGCATCCGGCTGAAACTGACCGTGCACAATCGCGAAAGCGTGCTCGAACAACTGACGCGAAACACCACCGACGTCGCGATCACCGGCTATCCGCCAAAGGAAATGGACATCGTTGCCGAGCCGTTCGCGCACAATCCGCATGCGTTCGTCGCCGCGCCCGGCCATCCGCTGACGTGCTCGCACCGCATCCGGCTGGCACGCATCGCACGCGAGAATCTGCTGGTGCGCGAACCGGGTTCGGGCACGCGGATATTGATGGAACGCATATTCGCCGAGAACCGCCTGACGTTCACCGCGGCAATGGAAATCAACAGCAACGAAACCGTGAAACAGGCGGTGATGGCGGGGCTCGGCATCAGCCTGCTGTCACTGCACACCGTCGGGCTGGAGCTCGAAGCGAAGCGCCTTGCGGTGCTCGACGTCACCAACACGCCGGTGGTGCGCGAGTGGTACCTCGTGCACCGCACCAACAAGCGCCTGTCGCCGGCGGCGCAGGCATTCAAGACCTTCCTGCTGGAAAACGCCGGGCCGGTGGCGCAGGAAGGCGGTCAGTAAAAAGCGCCTACATGTAGCCCGGCAGCCACAGCACGATCTGCGGAAACACCGCGATCACAATGATGAATAGAACGATCAGCACAATGAACGGCGTCACGCCCCACAGCAATTCCTTCAGTGGAATTTCCGGCGCAATGCCCTGAATCACGAACAGGTTGAGCCCGACCGGCGGGTGAATCAGGCCGGTCTCCATCAGGATCGTCATCTGCACGCCGAACCACACCGGATCGAAACCGTGCGCCACCAGCCCCGGCAGGATCACCGGTGTGATGAACAGGATGATCGCCACCGGCGGCAGGAAAAAGCCCAGCACGAGGATCAGCACGTCGATCCAGAACAGAAACTCCCAGCGTGACATCGTGAGACCGACCAGCCATTCAGTCGTGCTCTGGCTGATGTGCAGATAGCTCATCACGTAGGTATAAAGGAACGACATCGCGAGGATCATCATGATCATGCATGATTCCTTCGCGGTGCCGAGCAGGATCGGGCCCAGCTCCGACCAGCGGTAACAGCGGTATACCACCACCACCATCACCAGCGTCGCGAATGCGCCGACGCCGGCCACTTCGGACGGCGTCGCGTAGCCGCCGTAGAGCGCAACCATCACGATGAAAATGATGATCGCAAACGGCAACAGCCGCGGCAGCGTTTCCATGCGCTCGCGCCACGTGAAGTGCTCCTGCATGATGCGCTGGTGGGCGGTATCGGCTCCACCGGCCAGCGCCCGCTTGTGATCGCGATGCGCCTTGTAGGCGACCCACACCGCAAACAGTGCCGCGAGCAGGATGCCGGGAACGATGCCGGCGATGAACAGCTTGCCGATCGACTGCTCGGCCACGATGCCGTACAGAATGAACGTGACCGACGGCGGAATCAGGATGCCGAGCGTGCCGCCGGCCGCGATCAGACCGCCGGCGAGGCCTCCCGAATAACCGCGCTTTTTCATCTCCGGAATGCCCATCGAGCCGATCGCGGCCGCAGTCGCAGTGCTGGAGCCGCACATCGCGGCGAAGATCGAGCAGCCCACGACGTTGGCGATGCCGAGCCCGCCCGGCAGCCGGCTCAGCCAGCGGTAAGCCGACTCGTAGAGATCCACCGACGCTCGCGTTCGGCCGATCGCCTCGCCCATCAGGATGAATAGCGGAATCGCCAGCAGCGTGAAATTATCGAGCCCCTGGTAGAGTGTCTCCGGAATGGTGTGAATCAGCATCGGCGGCATGAAGACGACGATGAACAGCAATGACATCACACCCAGCGCGAATGCCACCGGCATCCCGCTCAGCAGCAGAACCAGTGTTCCGACGGCGAACAGCACGCCGATATCGAATTGACTCACTTTGCTTCCACCTTTTCCTGCGTCCCGCCAAGCAGCCGCACATCATCGACGATCTGCACCAGATATTGCAGTGTGATCAGCAGCATCCCGGCCGAAATTATCGAATGCGGAATCCACAGATGCGGCGCCCATACGGAGTCGGTGGTCCAGTCTTCTTCCCACGCGTGGATCGCGTACAGTCCGACCTGGACGCCGATGAAGCCGCACAGCACGCACGATAGAATGTCGCCGAACAGCACACGCCACGGAATCCAGTGTTTCGGCAATAGCAGGTCGAGCACCTCGGTGCCGACGTGGCCGCGCTTGAGCTGCGTAAACGAGGCCGCCGCGAACGTGGCGCCAATCAGAAGAAAGACGTTGGCTTCCAGCGCCCAGGTGTGCGGATGCACCAGGTAATAGCGCCAGATCACTTCGTAGGTCACGGTGCCGGCGGAAATCGCGATCAGTGCGCCGCCCAGATAGCCGGTGATCGTGCTTGCAATCTCCATCCCGCGGCAAAAGCCACGCCACATTGCTGCCACGATGATTCCCTCACTGCAAAAGAAAAGCGCCATGCCGCAACGGCATGGCGCATCGTATCAGTACTGCACCCTCACTTGACGGCTTCGGCCATCTTGATGATCTTCTCGCCATTCTTCACGTGATCAGCGAAGTACTTGTAGGCGCTCTTTTGAGCCAGTGCCTTCCACTGCGCGAACTGCTGCTCGTTCATCGTCGAGACCTTGTCGCCGGCCTTGCCGTAAAACTCGGCGACCTTGTTGTCGTCCTTCTTGCATGAGTCAAGCGCGAACTTCGACAGCGAAGCGCCAACCTTGATCACGATCTTCTGCTGTTCCGGCGTCAGCTTGTCATAAGTGGCCTTCGACATCAGCAGCGGCTCGAACATGTACCAGAAGGTCTTGTCTTGCGCGGTGGTCACAAACTTGGCGACTTCGTTCAGCCGGAAGCTCATCAGCGATGCGCTCGAGGTCCACATCGCGTCGACCACGCCGGACTGCATCGCATTGTACGATTCGTTCGACGGGAAGGTCGCCAGTGCGCCACCGGCCGCCTGCAGCATCAGATTGATCATCTTGCCGGCGCCCCGTACCTTGAGGCCCTTGATGTCGGCCGGCACCAGGATCGGCTTGTCACGCGACGCGACGCCGCCGGCCTGCCACACCGGGGTGATCAGCACCGCTCCGTGATCCTTCAGGTATTTTCTGAGCCATTTGCCGATGTCCGACTTGCCCCAGTCGTAAGCCTGCTGGTAGCTGCTGATCAGCGCCGGCATCAACGTGATGTTGGTCGCCGGCAGCTTGCCGCCGGAATACGCAAGCGGATACACCGACATGTCAAGAGAACCGTTCGCCATCGCGTCGAACTGCTGCTTCGCCTTGAACAGCGACGATCCCGGGTAAATCTGGAATTTCAGCGCACCCTTGGTTTCCTTTTCGACTTCCTGCGCGAACTTGCGCGCCAGCACGTCGCGGAAGTCGGTGTGCGCGGGAAACTGGTGCGAAATCTTGAGCGTCACCGAACCGGCTGCAACAGCCGGTGCGCCGAAAAGAGCGGCACAGCCGCCGAATAGTGCCGCCAACGTCAGACAACGGAAACTTCTGTTCATCGCAAATCCTCCTCCAGTGTGAAACGATGTAGCGATCGGCAGACGGGCAACCCGGCCGACAGGCAACTGTCGGATGCGATCCGACGGGTGCCGGATCGGGCAGCACAGCAACCAGCATGCGGCAATGGACTATGTCGCTTGGATTTCATATTGCCACGAGGTTTCTCACGGAGCAAGACAAAAGTATCGCGCGACTGCGTTGCGGCATTGCACAAAAACTATGTGTGGCGCCGGGTTATTCGTCCGATTTCTTGCCGAGCCGTACGCCCAGCTGCTTGAGCTTGCGATACAGATGAGTGCGCTCGAGCCCGACGCGATCGGCGACGCGGCTCATGTTGCCGCCTTCCTTCGCGATATGGTGTTCGAAATAAACGCGTTCGAACACGTCGCGCGCTTCGCGCAGCGGCAGATCGAGCGTCACGTCGTAGCGCGACGGCGTGGCGGCGTCGAATTCGCCAAGCACGCGCGTCACGTCATCCTGTGAAATTTCGTCGCTCAGCGCAGTCAGCGCAATAGTCTTGACCACGCTTTCAAGCTGCGCCAGGTTGCCCGGCCAGTCATGCGCGCGCAGTGCGTTGAGCGCCGCGGTGCTGAACTGCCGCGGCGCCGATTCGCCGGCCTCCACCATGCGTGCGAACATCAGCGCCGCGAGTTCCGGAATGTCCTCGCGATGCTCGCGCAATCCCGGCACGCGCACCGTCAGTCCCGATACCGCGCTGTAGAGACGCGGATCGAACGTTCCCTGCGCCACTGCCTCGGCCAGCGCGTGCGAGGTCGCGCATACCAGCCGTACGTTGTACTTGTCGAGCCGTCCGATCGCCAGCAGCAGGCCCTTCTGCTCGAGCCGCGAGAGTTCGCCGATTTCGTGCAGAAACAGCGTGCCGTCGCGCGCCTGCGCCAGTAGATCGAGCGGCGCTTCGGCGAGCAGGACGGTGTTTTCTGGCGCCACCCACGGCGTGTTGCGCTGGTGCATGAGCCGCGCGCACAGCTCGACACCGCAGCCGGGTTCGGCCACCAGCAGCAGCGGCGTGCGCAGCGTCGCCGCACGTTCCAGGCGCTGCCTCAATTCGACGATCTGCGGCGCGCGGCCGAGAATGCCGAGCGCCGGCGCCGGCTGCGGCTGGCGTTCCCCGTGCTTCAGCGCGCGGCCGACTGCAGCCAGCAGCTTCTGCAGCGCGATCGGCTTTTCGAGAAAATCATAGGCACCGATGCGGGTGGCCTCGACCGCGGTGTCGATCGTGCCATGCCCCGACATCATCACCACCGGCATCGTCAGCAGCCCGGCAGCGGACCATTCCTTGAGCAGCGTGATGCCGTCGGTGTCCGGCATCCAGATGTCGAGCAGCACCAGGTCGGGACGCGCCTCGCGGCGTACCGCGCGCGCTTCGGTCGCGTTTTCCGCCAGCCGTACCTGGTAGCCTTCATCACGCAGGATTTCGGAGAGCAGCTCGCGAATCCCGATTTCGTCGTCAACAACCAGTATCTGCTGCATGGCCCTGTCTATCCTGTCGGCAAGTCTGTCATACCCGCGCATGCGGCTTGAACGCCGCCGGCTGCCCGGACAGCGGCAGCGTTACGATCACGCGCGCGCCATGCGGCGCAACGGTTTCCACCGTTACCGTGCCGCCGTGCTCTTCCACGATTTTCTTCACGATCGCCAGCCCCAGACCGGTGCCCTTGGGCTTGGTCGTCACATACGGCTCGAATGCGCGTTTCATCATCTGTTCCGGAAAACCGCTGCCGTTGTCGGCCACCGCCAGCTGCACGCTGTCATCGACCAGCGCGGTGGACACTTCAATGTTCGGCGTCTGCGCGTCAGCCAGCGCGTCCTGCGCGTTTTGCAGCAGATTATGGATCACCTGCCGCAGCTGCGCAGTGTCGCCTTCCACCAGCGGCAGTTCGGGCGCCAGCGCCAGCGCAATGTGCGGGCGCGCCGATTCATACAGCGCAAGCACCTCCCGCACCAGCGCATTCAGGTCGAAGCGGCTGCGCGACGGTTCCGGCATGCGCGCATACTGGCTGAACGCGTTGACCATGCGCTTCAGCGCGCTGACCTGGTTGACGATGGTCGCGGTGGCGCGCGACAGCAGTTGTGCCTCGTCGGCGCCAAGGCGCGGCGCGAGCTTGAGCTCGAGGCGCTCGGCCGAAAGCTGGATCGGTGTCAGCGGGTTCTTGATCTCGTGCGCCAGCCGCCGCGCCACTTCGGCCCACGCCGCATCACGCTGCGCCTGCAGCAGGTGAGTGATGTCATCGAACACCACCACGTAGCCGCTGTCCATGCCCTGCGTCAGGCGCGTGCCGCGCAGCAGCAGCATCTGCGTGCCGCCGGCTGCCTCGCGCTCGAGCTGCTGTTCCCATTCGCCGGTCTTGTCGCTGAACGCCGTCGCCACCGCCTCGGCAAACGACGCCAGCGCCGGCGAGCGTTGCGGCCAGCGCGTGAGGCCGATGCCGGTGAGCGTCTGGAAATCCGTGCCGAGGATGTTATCGGCACTGACGTTGTGCGAGCGCAGCCGCAGATGCTCGTCGAACGCCATCACGCCGGCCGACAGGTTGCCCAGCAGGCTTTCGAGATAGCCCTTCGCCTGCGCCAGCTGCGCCTGGTTGTGCTCGACCACCGCGCGCGCCTCGGCGAGCTGCAGCGTCATGCTGTTGAACGACTGCGTCAGCATGCCGAGCTCGTCGCGTCCGGCGACCGCGGCGCGCTGGCTGAAGTCGCCCTGCGCCACCGCGCGCGTGCCTTCGGCGAGGATGCCGAGCGGCGCCGACAGGCGATCGGACAGCAGAAACGCGAGCAGCAGCGCGGACAGCAGCGCGAGAAACAGCACCAGTGTCAGCGTCACACCGTAAAGCCGTTTCAGTCCGAGCCGCGCCTTCGTCAGTTCCTGGTACGCGGTGTAGCCCTTCTGCACGATCTCCGCGTCGCGCGTAATCTGCGGCGGCACCGGCTCCAGCAATTGCAGCACCAGCAGGTCGTCTGCCAGGTTGAGCGTGCTTACCGGCACCAGCACGCGCAGGTAGAGCCCACGGCCGGGCAGCGATTCGATCGCGCTGTAGTTGCGCTGCAGCCGCATCTGGCGCAACGCGTTCGCCTTCGGCAGATCCGGCACCAGGCCGCTCTGCTCGGTGCCGGAATAGGCGATGATCTTGCCGCGCACGCTGAACAGCGTCGCATCCGGCACGCCCGCCTGTTCGCGCAATGAATTGAGCGTGGTGATGTATTCCGACGGCGAACGCGCGGACAGCGACAGCGCCATCGCGTTGGCCTTGTGCGTCAGATCCATCAGCATGTTGTCGAGCGTGCTGCGGCCGATGTTGAGCCCGCCTTCCAGTGCCTTGTCGACGCGCACGTCGAACCACGACTCGATGCTTTGTCCGATAAACACGAACGACACCGCATAGACGACCGCGCCCGGAATCACCGCCATCAATCCGAACAGCAGCACCAGGCGCAGCGTCAGCTTGGAACCGAACACGCGGCGCCGCAGCTTGCGCCACAGTGTCCACAACTGATAGAGCACCAGCAGCACAAGACAGATCACCAGCCCGACATTGAGCTTCAGCAGCAGCGAATAGTGACGCGAAAACAGGCTGGTGTTGGCGCTGGCGCTGGCCAGCAGAAACAGCGCCACCGCCGCCAGGCCGATGAACACGATCAATACGTACTTGCGGCTGCCGCTGAGCCATGTCCGCCGCTGCTGTGCCGGGTGCATCATCGCGTCACCGTCCAGCGGTACCAGTCGGAATTGGCGTTCCAGTCGCGCGACGCGATCGCATTGACCTGGAATGGCTTCGGTAACTGCGACGTATCCAGCCGCAATCGCACCTCGGCGTCGTAGGTGACGTTCTCCTGCAACGCATCACGCGGCACGATGTCGCCGCTGCGGACATGCGCCAGCAGCCCCAGCGCGCTTTCCAGTGACGAAAAATTCTGGAACAGCGTGCCGGCGCCGATGGTGACCCGATACTGGCGCGTCAGCGCATTGTAGGTGAGCTTGTACTGCTGTTCATAGCTCGCGATGCGTTCGTGAAACCAGCCGAAAAAATGCGGGCGGCTGAGATCGAACTCCATCACGAAATAGAATGCGACGCCCTTCCGCAGCGCGTCCTTGAGCGTCGGATTGAGCGTAATGCCGAAGTCCGCTTCGAGATGGTAGCCGTTGTCTCCGGCCACCAGCACCGCCTGCCGCACGGTAATGCCGTCGGCACGCGCCGGCGCCGTACCGATCAGCAGCAGCGCCGCGGCCAGCGCCGCCAGCATGTTACGGCTTGTGCAGCAGCGCGTAATAAAAGCCGTCATGATTTGCGTCCGGCAACAGGAGGCCCGGCGCAGCCACCGGCTGCGCATCCGGCTGCCGGCTCAGGAATGCAGAGACCACCGACTGATTTTCTTCCGCGAATACCGAACAGGTTGCATACAGCAATTTACCATCTCTGCCCAGCGCCTGCCATAATGCGCCCAGCATGCACGCTTGGCGCTCGGCAAAACCGGCGACGTCACGCGCGCGGCGCAGCCACTTGATGTCGGGATGGCGGCGCACGACGCCCGACGCGCTGCATGGCGCATCGAGCAGGATGCGATCGAACGGCGTGCCGTCCCACCACTCCGCAAGCGCGCCGGCGTCGGTACACAGCGTGCGCGCGGCGAGCCCGAGACGCGCAAGATTGTCGGCAACGCGGGACAGGCGCTGCGCATCGCTGTCGACCGCCAGCACATCGACGTCGGCGCATTCCAGGATGTGCGCGGTCTTGCCGCCGGGCGCTGCGCAGGCATCGAGTACGCGCATGCCGTCGCGCACGTCGAGCAGCGGCGCGGCAAGCTGTGCCCCGGCATCCTGCACCGATACCTGCCCGTCCGCAAACCCCGGAATCCGATCGACCGGCAACGGCGTCTCCAGCATGACGCCGGCGGCACCGACGGCGCGTGCCGCAATCCGTTCGCTCGTCAACCGCGCGAGATAATCGTCGCGCGCGATGGCACGGCGGTTCACCCGCAACGTCAGCGGCGGATGCTGATTGCCGGTGTCCAGAATCGCCTGCCAGTCGACCGGCTGCTGCGCGCGCAGCCGGTCGATCCACCACTGCGGATACGAATACCGTCCGCACGCGGCGGATTGCGCAACAGCGATCAACGCTTCGCGACGCCGCAGAAAATTGCGCAGTACCGCGTTGACCAGTCCGCCGGCACGGCCGTGGCCGAGCGCACGTGCCGTTTCCACCGCATGATCGACCACCGCGTACGGTGCCGCCTGGCTGAACTGCAGCTGATAAAGCGCAATCAGCAGCAGGCAGCGCAATTGCTCATCGACGAGCGGATGTTCAAGCAACTGGTCGAGAATGCCGCGCAGCAGTCCGAGCTGGCGCAACGTGCCGTAAGCGACGTTCTGGATGGCCGCGCGCTCGCCCGCAGCCAGCGCCGGATGCGTGCGCCACACCTCCAGCAACGCCTGGTTGAGATTGCGGCCGGTCAGCACCCGGTTTACCGAGTGCGCCGCGAGTCGCTGGATTTCAAGCAAGGCGGCAGCGCCGAAACAGACCGGACTGTGGCATCGGCATCAGCAACCGAAGCGCTCGCCCGGCGCGATCGCAAATCCGGCCAGAAAGGCCGCCGCGGTCAATCGGCGCCCGCCGGCGCGCTGCAGTTCAAGAATACGCAGGGCGCCGGTACCGCATGCGACGACGATGCCGTCGCCGTCCGCCGCGATGATGGTCGACGGCGTGCTCGCCGCCGCACCGGCCGTCTGCGGCAACGCGTTGACGCGCCACAGCTTGACGGGCACGCTGTGCAGCGTCGTCGCCGCACCTGGCACCGGATTGAGCGCGCGCACCTTGCGCACTATCACGTCGACCGGCGCACCCCAGGCGATCTTCGCCTCGCTCTTGTCGATCTTCGCGGCGTAGGTCGCCAGCCGTTCGTCCTGCGGCAGCGGCTCGGATGCCGCGGCAAGCGCACGCACGATGCAGGAGCCGCCCAGCGCGGCGAGCTTGTCGTGCAGCGTCTGCGCGGTGTCGTCCGCGGCGATCGCGACCGATTCGCGCAGCAGCACCGGTCCGGTGTCGAGCCCCGCGTCCATCTGCATGATCGAAATTCCGGTTTCGACGTCTCCGGCCAGAATTGCGCGCTGGATCGGCGCCGCGCCGCGCCAGCGCGGCAGCAGCGACGCGTGAATGTTGACGCAGCCGCGCGGCGGCAGCGCGAGCAGTTCCGGCGGCACCATCAGACCGTAGGCCGCGACGACCATCACGTCCGGTTGGTGATCGCGGATCGTCCGCTGCACCGCTTCGTCTTTCAATGTCGACGGCTGCAGCAGCGGCATGCCGTGGGCAATAGCGCTGCACTTGACCGCGCTCGGCTGCAGCTTCAGTCCGCGGCCGGCCGGCCGCTCCGGCTGCGTCAGCACCAGCGCGACATCATGGCCGGCGCGCACCAGTGCCTGCAGCGCGACCGCGGCGAATTCCGGCGTGCCGGCAAAGACGATTCTCACATTACCTTGCGGCTTTGCTTGCGCAGTTTGGCCAGGATGCGCTGCTGTTTGAGACGCGACAGGTGTTCGACGAAAACGCGGCCCGCAAGATGATCTATTTCATGCTGGATGCAATCACCGAGAATCCCGTCGGCCTCGAGTGTGAACGGATGGCCGTTGCCGTCGAGCGCCTGCACCTTGATCCACTCGGCGCGCTGCACCTTGTCGAAAATGCCGGGGACCGACAGACACCCTTCTTCGAACTCCGCCGACCCGCCGCTGTCGACGATTTGCGGGTTGATGAACACGCGCAAGTCGTCACGCGTGTCGGAGGTATCGATCACGATGACGCGGCGGTGAACGTCGACCTGGGTTGCCGCAAGACCAATGCCGGGCGCCGCATACATGGTTTCCGCCATGTCGGCGACCAGTTTGCGGATGCTGCCGTCGACCGTGTCGACGGCTTTCGCAACCGTGTGCAGGCGCTCGTCCGGATAATGCAAAATCTTGAGAATCGCCATAAACTTACTTGCTAACTTGATGCACTCTATGCACAATTAAAAGATTGGATGGCCGGGCCAGCCCGCGTTTTTGCGCATTAAAACAAGACCGTTGCGTCAGGGCCATTCATCAACAGGGGGTATCATGAACAAAACAATTATATCGCTGATCCTCGTTTTCGCATTGGGCGCGGTGGCGTCCGAATCCGTATTTGCGGTCGGTAATGCCGATCTCAAGGCTGATGCGCCCGCGCACTACACCGTCAAGAAAGGCGACACGCTGTGGGACATTTCCGGCCGCTTTCTGAATCAGCCGTGGCGCTGGCCGGAACTGTGGCAAATGAACCGCGCGCAGATCAAGAATCCCGACCTGATCTATCCCGGCGACGAACTGGTGCTGGAGCGCACCGCCAACGGACCGCGGCTCAGCGTGCACCGTGCCGGGCGCGCCAGTGTAACCAGCGCCCGCCGCAGTACCCGCGGCGAGACGCTGCGGCTGTCGCCGCAGATTCGCGCCAGCGCGGAGCAGCAGCCAATCCCTGCAATCCCGGCAGCCGCGATCGAGCCTTTTCTCAGCAAGCCGCTGGTGATCGAGAAGGGCGCGCTCGACTCCGCGCCGCGTATCGTCGCCACCCAGGAAAACCGGGTGGTGGTCGGTGCCGGCAACGTCGCATACGCAAGCGGCATCACGCAGAGCGAAGGCGTCAACTGGCAGGTTTTCCGCAAGGGCGACGAGCTGGTCGATCCCGATACCCACGAAACGCTGGGCTACGAAGCCATTTACCTGGGTGAAGCCCGCGTCAAGGCATTCGGCAAAGGCAACAGCAACGTAACCACGCTCGAAATCACCAAATCGGTCCAGGAAATGGACGTCGGCGACCACCTGATCCCGGCCCGCAAAACCGTCCCGCCGTTCAGCTACGTGCCGCACGCGCCTGATCAGCCGGTGAAAGGGCGCATCATCGCGGCCTACGACGATCAACTGTACGAAGTCGGCCCTCACGCGATCGTGGTGCTGGACAAGGGCCGGCGCGACGGCCTCAGCGTCGGCGACGTGCTGGCGATATTGCGCAGCGGCCACACCGCCGGGCACAACACGTTTCGCGGATCGTTCTATCACAACTACGCAATGGACGCGACCCGCGATTCTCCGGTTTTCTCGCAGCGCGAAGCGGAGATTCCGAACGTGAAGCTGCCGGACGAACGTTACGGATTGCTGATGGTGTTTCGGGTTTTTGACAAGGCGTCGTACGCGCTCGTAATGAAGGCCAGCCGGCCGGTCAACGTGCTGGACGTCGTCACCAATCCCTGACGCCGCCGTTCGCCTCACAGCCCGCAATGCTGTCTGACGACGATCTTGCGGGCTGGCTGCGGCTGGCGCTGGTGCCCGGTATCGGCGACGCATCATTGCGCCGGCTGCTCAGCGCATTCGGAACACCGGAGCGGGTATTCAATGCCGGCTATGCGCAGCTTGCGGCCATCACGTCAGCCGGCGGCGCGCGCCTGCTCGCGGACGGCGGCAACGCCGACGGCGCGGACGCCGCGCTTGCCTGGCGCACCAGCCACTCCGACAATGCAATCATCACGCTGGCCGACACCGAATACCCGCAACGGCTGCTCGAAACACCGGACCCGCCGACGATTCTTTATGCACGCGGCCGCGTGGAAACACTGAACCGTCCGGCACTGGCGATTGTCGGCAGCCGCAACGCCACGGCACAGGGCATCGAAACCGCCGCGGAATTCGCGCGCGCGCTAAGCCGCGCCGGGCTCACGATCATCAGCGGCCTTGCGCTGGGCATCGACGCCGCCGCGCATCGGGGCGGTCTCGATGGCGCAAGCGGAACCGTCGCCGTGATCGGCACCGGCATCGACGTCGTTTATCCCGCGCGCAATCGGGAACTGGCGCACGCGATAACCGAAAATGGCGTACTGGTGTCCGAGTTTCCGCTCGGCACGCGGCCGCTCGCCGCCAACTTCCCGCGCCGCAACCGTATCATCAGCGGCATGGTGCTGGGTTGCCTGGTGGTGGAAGCGGCGTTGCGCAGCGGCTCGCTGATCACCGCACGCCTCGCCGCCGACCAGGGGCGCGAGGTATTCGCGATTCCGGGCTCTATCCATTCGCCGCTGGCGCGCGGCTGTCACGCGTTGATCCGGCAGGGTGCGAAGCTGGTCGAGACCGCCACCGACGTACTTGAAGAATTGCGGCTGGCGGAACCGAATGCACCGGCCGACGATCCGAACCTGCAACAGGCTGACGACAGCGGGCTTATGCAGCACCTTGGTTTCGACCCATGCGACGTCGACACATTATGTGCACGCAGCGGACTTGCCGCAGAAACTGTTGTTGCCACACTGATGCAACTTGAGCTGGCGGGTCACGTGGAAGCGCTTGCGGGCGGACGTTACCAACGCCGGCATTGAAAAACCACGCCATTGGCCGCAGATAAAATCTGTAACAAACAGTAGACCGGCGTGCCGCCGCCTTGCTTTGACCGGCAATTGTTTTTATTATCTGCGCTCCGTTTGACCTGCGGGTGATACGCAATCGCAGGTTCTTTCCGATCGTGCCGCGAGACTCGCAATCGACATCATTTCATGGAAAAACAGTTAATCATCGCTGAAAAGCCTTCGGTCGCGAACGATATCGCGCGCGTTCTCGGAGGATTCGCCAAGCACGATGGTTACTTCGAGAGCGACCATTACGTGCTGTCTTCGGCAGTGGGCCATCTGCTGGAATTGGTCGCGCCGGAGCAGTACGAAGTCAAGCGCGGCAAATGGACGTTCGCGCATCTGCCGGTGATTCCGCCGCACTTCGATCTGAAACCGATCGAGCGCAGCGCCGATCGTCTGAAGCTGCTGATGAAACTGATCAAGCGCAAGGATGTCGCCGGCCTGGTCAACGCCTGCGACGCCGGGCGCGAAGGCGAACTGATTTTTCGCCACATCGCACATCATTCCAAAACCGGCAAGCCGGTGCGCCGGCTGTGGCTGCAGTCGATGACGCCGGAAGCGATCCGCAACGCATTCACCGAGCTGCGCAGTGACGCGCAGATGCAGCCGCTCGCGGCAGCGGCGGTGTGCCGCTCCGAATCCGACTGGCTGGTCGGCATCAATGGCACGCGCGCGATGACAGCGTTCAACTCGCGCAGCGGCGGCTTCCACAAGACGCCGGTGGGACGCGTGCAGACGCCGACGCTGGCGATCCTGGTCGAGCGCGAAGAGGCCATCAAGAAATTCGTCCCCCGCGACTACTGGGAAATCCACGCCACCTTCGCGGTGAACGCGGGCGAATATGCCGGCCGCTGGTTCGATGAAAAATTCGCGAAGAAAAAGGATGGCGAGGATGCGGATCTGCGGCCCGAACGCGTGTGGCAGGAAGCGCGCGCGCTCGAAATCCAGGCCCGCTGCCAGGGCAAGACCGGCACCGTCGAAGAAGAAAGCAAACCGTCCACACAGCTGTCGCCGCTGCTGTTCGATCTCACCAGCCTGCAGCGCGCAGCGAACGGAAGTTTCGGTTTTTCGGCGAAGACGACGCTGTCACTGGCGCAGGCGCTCTACGAAAAGCACAAGGTGCTCACCTATCCGCGCACCGATTCGCGCTGTCTGCCCGAAGACTACATTGGCACCGTCAACGCCACGCTGAAAGAACTTGGCACAACGACCTACGGTCCGTTCGCGAAGAAGATCCTGCAGCAGAAATGGGTGCATCCGAACAAACGCATCTTCAACAATGCCCGGGTATCGGATCACTTTGCGATCATTCCGACCACGCTCAAGCCCAGGCATCTGAATGAACTCGAGGCCAAGCTTTACGATCTGGTGGTCAAGCGCTTTCTGGCGGTGTTTTTCCCGGCGGCGGAATACCGCATCACCACCCGCATCACGCGCATCGGCAGCGACGCGTTCAAGACCGAAGGGCGGGTGATGGTCAACGCCGGCTGGCTTGAAGTCTACGGCAAGGAGGCCGGTGACGGGGAGACGCCCTCGCTGGTACCGGTGCAGCCGGATGACCGGCCGCTGGCGGATCCGGTCGAGGTCAGGGCAAACCAGACCAAGCCCCCGGCGCGCTTTACCGAAGCGACGCTGCTCAGCGCGATGGAAGGCGCGGGCAAGCTGGTCGAAGACGAGGAATTGCGCGACGCGATGAAGGAACGCGGGCTGGGCACGCCGGCCACCCGCGCGGTGATCATCGAAAAACTGATCGCCGACGAGTACGTCGCGCGCAACGGCCGTGAATTGCAGCCGATGCCGAAGGCATTCTCGCTGATTACATTGCTGCGCGGATTGAATATTCCGGAGCTGACGGCGCCCGAGCTGACCGGCGAGTGGGAATACAAGCTCAAGCAAATGGAGCAGGGCCAGCTCGAACGTCCCGATTTCATGCGCGAGATCGCAGCGATGACGCGGCAGATCGTCGAACGCGCGAAAAGTTTTGAAAGCGACACCGTTCCGGGAGACTTCGCGACACTGACGACACCGTGTCCCAAATGCGGCGGCGTGGTGAAGGAAAACTACAAGAAGTTTCAGTGCCAGAAATGCGACTTCGCGCTGTGGCGCATCGTCTCCGGGCGGCAGTTCGAGCCGGCGGAAATCGAGGAACTGATCACCCGCCGCGAGATCGGCCCGCTGCAGGGTTTTCGCAGCCGTCTCGGCAAACCGTTCGCCGCCTTGATCCGGCTGTCGCCTGAATTCAAGATCGAGTTCGATTTCGGCCAGTCGAACGCCGACGGCGATGGCGAAGCGCCGGATTTCACCGGCAAGGAGGCGCTCGGAGCCTGTCCCAAATGCGGCGGCAGTATTTACGAGCATGGAATGGCCTATGTGTGCGAGAACGCGCTGGGCAAGGACCGGAAATGCGATTTCCGCTCCGGTCGCGTGATCCTGCAGCGCTCGATCGAGCCGGAGCAGATGAAAAAGCTGCTTGCCACCGGCAAGACCGACCTGTTGCACCGCTTCATCTCGAAGAAGGGGCGGCCATTCTCCGCCTATCTGGTGCGTGGCGACAAAGGCAATATCAGTTTCGAATTTGCGCCGCGCGCCGCGAAAGCGGCAAAGCCTGGCGCCACCTCGAAATCCCGCGAGAAAAAGTCTGCCGCACCGGAGAAAGCGCCGGCCCGCCCGCGCAAGCGCGCGGCTTCCTGACAAGACCGGCCGCCGGCAACGTCGCCGGCATCGCTATCCGAAACCGCGACATCGCGATTTCACGCTGTCGCACAGACAGCTTCTTTTCCAGACAGAACAAGGTTCAACCGCCGGCAGCGTCATCGCATCGCAGCGGCTGCACACGTGATCGAAGAGTGTCCGGGCATCCGCATCCGCCCATTGCAGCGCGTCCATAAACATACTATATTTATCTTATAGACCGTTTATGGATACGCCATGAAGCTTCAAACCATTCCCCGCAATGAAGCGGCAACCGACCGCCGCGCGCTGTCGGCACCGGCGTTGCGCACGTTTTTCCGCATTGCCGACGCATGGCAGCTGGATACGGCGGAACAAATGCAGCTGCTCGGAATTTCGTCGCGCTCGACCTATTTCAAATGGAAAAAAGACCCGGCGGCGACCGTGCTGTCGCGGGACGCGCTCGAGCGTATTTCGTATCTGCTAGGAATCTACAAGGCACTGCAGATCCTGTTTCCGCGGCCCGAACAGGCGGATGCCTGGATCCGCAAGCCCAATCACGCGCCGCTTTTCGGCAACCGCAGCGCGCTGCAACGCATGCTGTCGGGCAATGTCGCCGATCTTTACGTGGTGCGACAATATCTCGATGCGCAGCGCGGAGGCTGGGCATGAGGCTTGAGTCGATTCCGCTGGCGCGGGTGCGCTGGCGGCCAAGTTACCGCATCATCCCGACGCGGTTTCCCGCGATACAGCTTTATGAGCGCGTCGCAAGCCCGGAGGATCTGGAGGCGGTATTTTCGGTGGAAGCGCTCACTAACAATCGTTTGCGTAACGAAATCAATGAACTGGAACTGGTCGCGGCGGACGAGCGGATCACCGGGCCGGGATCGAGCTTCATCATGTCGGCGTTCACACGGCTCAATCCGGCCGGCAGCCGCTTTTCCGACGGCAGCTTCGGCGTCTATTACTGTGCTCATGGTGAAACGACCGCAGTCGCGGAAACCGTCTACCACCGCGCGCGTTTCCTGGCGTCGACTGACGAGCCGGCGTGCGAACTCGACATGCTGGTACTGCACGCCGACTTGAACGCGGAGCTGTACGATTTGCGCGCCGTGGCGAAGGCGGAACCGGTGCTGGATCCGGATGATTATCACGCCGGGCAGCAGCTCGGACAACGCCTGAAAACTGCCGGCGCCTGGGGGGTCGCCTATCCGAGCGTGCGCCACGCGAAAGGAGAATGCGCGGCAGTGCTGCGGCCGCGCGCGCTGTCACGGATGCGGCGCGGACGCCATTTGTGCTATGTCTGGGATGGACAGACAATAACGCAGGTCTACGAGAAGCGCGGGCTGCGTGAGCTGCGCGACAATTCGGGAACTGTTTTCCCGTCATGACGATGAAAGGAGTCTCAACGATGCGTTACGCGCTGTTCGGCATGCTGGCCGGTTTGTCTTTCGCTGCCCAGGCACTGGAGCTGCCGACAACGCCCAGCTGTTCAGACGGCCCGGTGGTCCAGCTTCACGCGCAGGCCAGCCGCGAGGTCGCCGCGGATACGGCACGCATGCAGCTCGAATACGAACGCGACGGAAGCGATCCCGGCAAACTTTCGGACAGTGCGTCTCGCGCGATCGCAGCGGCACTTGAAAAAGCGAAAGCCTATCCGAAAATCAATGCGTTTTCGGATGGTTTTTCGGTGAGTCCGCGCCATGACAAGAATGGTGCGGCCACCGGCTGGCAGGTACGGGCCGCCGTGATGCTGGACTCGAAAGATTTCGGCGCCGTTTCAAAACTCGCGCAGGAACTGTCCGGGTCAGGACTCAACGTCGGCAGCCTGTCCACCTATCTTTCAGCCGCCACCCGGCGCCAGGTCGAGGACAGCCTGGTACCCGAAGCAATCAAGGCCTTCGACCATGATGCGCAGACCGCAGCGCAGGCGTTCGGTGCTGCGCATTCCCAATTGTGTGCGGCGACCGTCGAGCGTCAGGGTGGTGGTATGCCGCGTCCGGTCGCTTACGGTGCGATGATGAAGTCGGCCGCAGCGGCCGTGCCGATTTCGCCGCAAACCACGACCGTGACGGTAACCGTCAGCGGCAAGGTGATGATCCGGAAATAACCGCAGCGGTGCCGACCCGCCGCGGGCAGGCAGCGTTATATGTCGAGATTGCGCACACCCAGCGCATTCGATTCGATGAAGTTACGGCGCGGTTCGACCGCGTCGCCCATCAGCGTGGTGAATATTTCGTCGGCACTGATGGCATCATCGATGCGCGCGCGCAACAGGCGCCGGGTCTTCGGATCCATCGTGGTGTCCCACAGTTGCTCCGGATTCATCTCTCCCAGGCCCTTGTAGCGCTGGATGCCGACGCTTTTCTTTACTTCGTCCAGCAGCCAGTCGATCGCCTCGCGGAATTCCCGCACCGGATGCTGTTCTTCGCCGCGCTGTACGTAGGCGCCGGCACCCAGCAGACCGCTCAGTACCTGCGCAGTGCTCCGGATCTGCTCGAAATCGCCGCCCTGCAGAAATTCCTCGGTGATGTAGCTGCGGTGCGCGACGCCGTGCTGCATGCGGCTGATGATCAGCAGATGCCGTTCGGTCTTTTCATCAAAGCGGGTGTCGACCGTCGCGCCCTGCACGTGCAGCAACTCATCGAGCTTGCGTGCGCTGGCTTTGGTCGTCGTTTCGTTTTCGACCGACAGTTCGATATCGGGATGTCGCATCAGCGTGCGCAGGGTCTGCTCATCGATCACGCGCGACAGCCGCTCGATCACCGCTTCGGTCAGCAGATATTGCCGCGCGACCTGCTCGAACGCCGCCTTGCTCAGCGCTTCGGCGCCGGCGGATGGCACCAGCTGCGCTTCGGCCAGTGCCAGCTTCAGCAGGTACTCCTGCAACTCGTGGTCGTCCTTCAGATAGCGTTCCTGCTTGCCACGCTTCGCCTTGTAGAGCGGCGGCTGCGCGATATAGACATGGCCGCGCTCGACCAGCTCCGGCATCTGGCGATAGAAGAAAGTCAGCAGCAACGTGCGGATGTGCGAGCCGTCGACGTCGGCATCGGTCATGATGATGATACGGTGATAGCGCAGCTTGTCGGGATTGAATTCATCCTTGCCGATGCTGGTGCCAAGCACGTTGATCAGCGTCGTGATTTCCTGCGACGACAGCAGCTTGTCGAAGCGCGCCCGTTCGACGTTCAGAATCTTGCCCTTCAGCGGCAGGATCGCCTGGAATTTACGGTCACGTCCCTGTTTGGCGGAACCGCCGGCCGAATCGCCCTCGACGATGTAGAGCTCGGACTGCGCCGGATCCTTTTCCTGGCAGTCGGCGAGCTTGCCCGGCAGTCCCAGCGTATCGAGCACGCCCTTGCGGCGGGTCATTTCACGCGCCTTGCGCGCCGCTTCGCGCGCACGCGCGGCCTCGATGATCTTGCCGACCACCACTTTCGCGTCGTTGGGCTTCTCCAGCAGATATTCCATCAGCTTCGACGCCACCACTTCCTCAACCGCCGGCCGCACTTCGGAAGACACCAGCTTGTCCTTGGTCTGCGACGAGAATTTGGGTTCCGGAACCTTGACCGACAGGATCGCGGTCAGCCCCTCGCGCATGTCATCACCGGAGGTTTCGACTTTCGCCTTCTTCGCGAATTCGTTGGATTCGATGTACTGATTGAGCGTGCGCGTCATCGCAGCACGCAACCCGGTGAGATGGGAACCACCGTCGCGCTGCGGAATATTGTTGGTGAAGCACAGCACCGACTCCTGGTAGGAATCGTTCCACTGCATCGCGGCCTCGACGACGATGCCGTCCTTCTCGCCCACCACGTGGAAGATGTTCGGATGCAGCACGTTCTTGTTGCGGTTCATGAACTCGACGAAACCCTTGACGCCACCGTCAAAAGCAAACCGGTCTTCCTTGCCGCTGCGCTCATCGGTCAGCGTAATTTTTACGCCGTTGTTCAGGAACGACAGCTCCCGCAGCCGCTTCGCAAGAATGTCGTAGTGATAGTCGATGTCGCCAAACGTCTGCTTGCTCGCCAGGAAATGCACTTCGGTACCGCGCCGTTCCGCCTTGCCCGTCACCCTGAGCGGCGCCACCGGCACGCCCATGCGGAACTCGACGAAATGCGTCTTGCCATCGCGACGGATGGTCAGCCGCAGCCACTCCGACAGCGCGTTGACGACCGACACACCGACACCGTGCAGTCCGCCGGAAATCTTGTATGAATTGTTGTCGAACTTGCCGCCCGCGTGCAGTTCGGTCATCACCACTTCGGCGGTGGAGCGTCCTTCGGTGGGATGGATGTCGGTCGGAATGCCACGCCCGTTGTCGATGACGCTGACCGATGCATCCGGATGGATCGTGATCGAAATTTCATCGCAATAGCCGGCCAGTGCTTCATCGATCGCGTTATCCAGCACTTCGAATATCATGTGATGCAGGCCGGTGCCATCCGACGTATCGCCGATGTACATGCCGGGCCGCTTGCGCACGGCCTCGAGTCCCTTCAGGACCTTGATGCTGCTGGAATTGTAGTTGGACGCTTGCGCTACTTTCTGGGGATCTATCATTAACCGGTCCTGTTAGATGCGCATCGGCATCACGACATAGCGGAAATCCGCATCGTCGGGCAATGTCATCAGCATGCTGCTGTTGGCATCGCCGAATGCACATTGCACGTTTTCGGCCTGGACATTGGTAAGCACGTCCAGCACGTAATTGATGTTGAATCCGATATCGATCGCGTCGCCGCTGTAATCGATATCCAGCTCGTCCTGCGCTTCTTCCTGTTCGTTGTTGGTGCACGAAATGCTCAGGCTGCCGGCGCCCAGTATCCAGCGCACGCCACGAAATTTCTCATTCGAAAGAATGGCGGCGCGATGCAGTGCCGCGAGCAAGGTCTGGCGCGAAATGGTGAACTGTCGCTCGTATCCGGTCGGAATGACGCGCTCGTAATCCGGAAATTTGCCGTCGATCACCTTGCTGACCAGTTGAATGTCACCAAAACCGAACCGCACCTGGCTCGATGACATCTCCATCGTTACCGGGTCATCGCTGTCCGACAACAGTTTGACCAATTCCACGACCGCCTTGCGCGGCAGAATCACTTCGGCTTTACCGGTCACGCCGTCCAGTGCGCGGGTCGCATAGGCCAGACGATGGCCGTCGGTTGCGACCATTTTGATCCGGCCGTCATCGAGCGCAATCAGCAGCCCGTTCAGATAATAGCGGATATCCTGCTGCGCCATCGCGTACTGCACCAGCAGGAAAAGCGCGCGCAATGCGCGCTGTGGCAGCGTGACGGTGGTGCCGCCATCTCCGGCCGGCGCCAGTCGCGGAAAATCTTCCGCCGGCAGTGTCTGCAGCGTAAAGCGGCTCTTGCCGGAACGCACTTGGAGCCGGTTCGTCTGCACCTCCAGCGTGGCTTGCGCGCTGTCCGGCAATGCGCGCAGGATGTCCTGCAACTTGCGCGCCGACACGGTGACCTGCTGCCCCGATTCAGTTGCCTTGTCACAACCGAATCCGGTCGTGACCTGAATCTCGAGATCGGTCGCCAGCAGGTCGAGGCGCTCGGCCTGACGTTCAATCAGCACATTGGACAGGATCGGAAGCGTGTTGCGCTTTTCCACGATACCCGAAACCGCCTGCAGCGGTTTGAGAAGCACGTCACGTGGTGCCTGGATTAGTTTCATAATTAATTTTTTAAGTTAATAAGACTAATAACATGGGGCAATAGCTGTGTATGAGTGCGAAAAACATTTGTCCTCAATGGTCTGTCCGTCCCGTACCCTGTGGAGGAGTCCGGTGCAGGACATGAACGATTTGTGACTGCCGGCAGCACGGCCACGAACCGAATGCGTTATGCACAAATCGTCCCGGCGCTATCAACTGCGAAGAACCTTCAGCAGCGAATTGAAGTCACGGGTAAGATCGGTGCTGGTCGCGCGTAACGTCGTCACCTTGCGGCAGGCATGCAGCACCGTCGTGTGATCGCGTCCGCCAAAGGCTTCACCGATGTCGGGCAGGCTGAGATGGGTCAGTTCCTTGGCCAGTGCCATCGCGATCTGGCGCGGCCGCGTCACGTTGCGGGTGCGCTTTTTGGAGAACATCTCGGATACCTTGATCTTGTAGTAATCGGCTACCGTTTTCTGAATGTTCTCGATCGTTACCTGGCGACTCTGAACCGCCAGCAGATCCTTGAGCGCCTCGCGGCACAAATCGACCGACATCGGCTGACGGGTAAATCGCGCATAGGCGAGCACACGTTTCAGGCCGCCTTCCAGCTCGCGCACATTGGACTGAATGTGCTGTGCGATGAAAAATGCCACGCTGTGGTCGAGTGTGACGCCTTCGGCCTCGGCCTTCTTGATCAGAATCGCGACCCGCATTTCCAGTTCGGGGGGTTCCACCGCCACCGTCAGGCCCCAGCCGAAACGCGAGATGAGGCGGTTTTCGATGCCGGAGATCTCCTTCGGATAACTGTCGCAAGTGATGACGATCTGCTTGTGCGACTCCACCAGCGCATTGAACGCGTAGAAAAATTCCTCCTGGGTCCGGTTCTTGCCGCCGAAAAACTGGATGTCGTCGATCAGCAGCACGTCGAGCGAATGATAGTAACGCTTGAAATCGTCGAACGACTTGTGCTGGTAGGCGCGCACCACGTCGGATACGTATTGTTCGGCATGAATGTAGCGGATGCGGCTTTGCGGATTGTCCTGCCGCACGCTGTTGCCGATCGCCTGCGCCAGGTGCGTCTTGCCCAGCCCCACGCCGCCGTACACGAACAGCGGGTTGTATGCCGAGCCCGAGCGTTCCGCCACCTGCATCGCGGCGGCGCGCGCCAGCTCATTGGCCTTGCCGGTCACGAAGTCGTCGAACGTGAACAGCGGATTGAGCCGTGATGCGTCGCGAGTGCCCGGTCTGACTGCCGGCGCTTCGGTGTCGGATGTGGCCGTTACCGCCGGCGCCGACGGTCGGACGTCAGCGGCGGTTTTTTCGGCCGTTATCAGCTTCACGGCGACGTCCACACCCAGCTTCGCATGAGCGATGCGTTCTATGTCGCCGAGGTATTTGTCGCGAATCCACTGCAGCACGAAACGATTGGGCGCGACCAGCGTGACCGTACCATCCACTGTATCGATCCGCAGCGGTTCGATCCAAGTCTTGAATTGTTGCGGAGGCAGCTGTTTCTCGAAATGTGCCAGGCAGAAGCGCCAGAAACTGTTCATGGGGCCGTTGGGTTCGGCATCCTCGATGTCGGTTTATGGAAGGGTCAACAGACGAATTTTAACGTTTTTGGACGGCCATAGCCACCGCATCGCGGTCCCGCGGCGGTGTGCGATGCGGGTACATACGTTATTGACATGCAAGCGCAATACAGGTTGTAATACCCAGTTTTCCCAGCACGAGAGATCAGCTCATGAAACGCACTTACCAGCCGTCGGTTACGCGGCGCAAACGCACACACGGCTTCCGGGTGCGCATGAAAACGCGCGCGGGCAGGGCCATCATTCGTGCGCGCCGCGCGAAAGGGCGTGCTTCGCTCGCGGTGTGACGAAATCGGCTAAACGGCAGTCACGCACACGGCTATTTGATTCGTTCCACCCTTTCGCAACGGTGCCGGCTGAGGCGGGCCGCTGATTTCCGTGCCGTATTTTCAAAGGGCCGGACGTTCAGCAGCGGAAACTTTGTTGTCCGCGTTCGACCCAATGGACAGCAAATCGCCCGTCTCGGCACGATCGTCGCGAAGAAACTGCTGTCGCGTGCGGTGGACCGCAATCGGGTGCGGCGCGGAATGCGCGAGGCTTTCCGCCAGCGCCATTCCGCGCTGGCCGGGCTTGATGTCGTAGTGCGGCTGCGGACCGGAGCGGTTCCGGGGGCGCCGCTCGATCGTGAGCTGGCAGCAATATTGGACAAAGTGGTGCAATGAAACAGGCGGTTGTCTGGATCATACGCGGTTATCAGTACGCGATAAGTCCGCTGCTGCCTCAGTCATGCCGCTTTCATCCGACGTGCTCGGCGTACGCGCTGGAGGCAGTGCGCCGCTACGGCGCACTGAAAGGTTTGGGGCTTGCGGCGAGACGGCTGGCGAAGTGCCACCCGTGGCATCCCGGGGGTATTGACCCGGTACCATAAAAAGGACCCGCGTAGAGCAAGATGGACACTCGACGGCTTATTCTGTTTTTCGTTTTTGCGTTTTCGCTGTTCTTGCTGACCGAGGCATGGCAGCGGGAGCGCAATCCGTTGCCGGCCTCCACTAAGACTACGCCGGCCGAAACGGCGCCGACCGCCAAAACGCATTCATCGTCCAGCGTGCCGCCGCCGACGGCCGCCGCGCCGGGAACTGCTCCCAAGGCCGCGCACACGCCGGCGCCGACAGCGACGCCGCCAACCTCGGCCAAAGAACTTCCCGCCGGTCATCTGATTCAGGTGGACACCGATTACGTGCGTGCCCGGATCAGCACGATGGGTGGCGATCTGCGTCTGCTGGAGTTCAAGAAACAGCGCGATGCGCAGGATAAAAGCAAGGATTTCGTGCTGTTTCAGGACGAACCCGGAAAGCATGTCTACATTGCGCAAAGCGGGCTGATCGGCGGAGATTTTCCGAATCATCGGACCGTGTTTACTGCCGTGGCCGACAGCTATACGCTGAAGCCGGGCGAAAATTCAATAAGCATACCGCTCGAGGCGACGGCGGGTGGCCTCAAGGTTACCAAGACCTACACGTTTCATCGCGGAAGCTACCTCATTGATATAAATTATAAAATTACCAACGTCGGCAGCGCCCCGGTAACGCCTTCGTCCTATTTTCAATTCGTGCGCGATTCGAACTCTCCTTCCGGACAAAGTGTTCACCAGAGGGCGACGTATACCGGTGCTGCGCTGTACACCGAACAGGGCAAGTACCAGAAGGTATCGTTCAGCGATATCGACAAAGGGAAAAGCGACTACCAGAAAACGGCCAACAATGGCTGGATCGCCATCGTGCAGCACTATTTTCTGGGTGTCTGGCTGCCCAAGGGCGACGTGAAACGTGAGTTCTATGCGCGCAAGCTGGAGGATGATCTTTATGCCGCCGGCATGATCGTGCCGGTGAGCACCATTGCGCCGGGACAGAGCGCGACGTTGACGATGCCGCTGTATGCCGGGCCGGATGCACAGGATACGCTGTCCAAGCTCGCGCCGGGACTCGAGTACACGGTCGATTACGGCTGGCTGACGATTATTGCGGTACCAATATTCTGGTGTCTGTCGAAGCTCCATGCTTTCGTTGGCAACTGGGGCATAGCGATCATCCTGCTTACCATCATCATCAAGCTGCTGTTTTTCCCGTTGTCGGCGACCAGTTACAAGTCGATGGCAAGAATGCGGCTGCTGGCGCCGAAGATGCAGAAGCTGAAGGAGCAGTACGGCTCTGACAAACAGAAGCTGCATCAGGCGATGATGGAGATGTACAAGAAGGAAAAAGTCAATCCACTTGGCGGATGCATGCCAATAGTTATACAAATACCTGTTTTCATAGGACTTTATTACGTTCTGCTGCAAAGCGTGGAATTGCGGCAGGCGCCGTTCTACGGCTGGATTCAGGATCTCTCCGTCAGCGACCCGTATTTTGTGCTGCCGGTGCTGATGGGCATCACGATGTTCATCCAGACGCACCTCAACCCGGTGCCGCCGGATCCGATTCAAGCCAAGCTCATGAAGTTCATGCCGCTGATATTCTGCGCATTCTTTGTCTTCTTTCCGGCGGGACTGGTGTTGTACTACGTAGTCAATAACATCCTTTCCATCGCGCAGCAGTGGTACATCACGCGCCAGGCGGAACGCGAAAAGTCCGCCCATGGTAATAAATGACACGATAGCCGCGATCGCGACGCCGCCGGGGCGCGGCGGAATCGGCGTCGTTCGCATTTCCGGAAACAATTTGGTTTCCGGATTTGCGCCGCTGTTTCAGGCGGCGCCGGAAGCGCGGCACGCCATTCTGACGAATTTTATCGACGCGGCTGGAGAAGTCATCGACCGCGGCATCGTCCTGTTTTTTCCGGCGCCACACTCGTATACCGGTGAAGACGTTCTGGAGTTGCATGGCCATGGCGGACCGGTAGTCCTCGGGCAGCTGCTGCGGCGCTGCCTCGATCTCGGAGCGCGTCCTGCGGAACCGGGCGAATTCACGAAGCGGGCATTTCTGAATGACAAGATCGACCTGGCGCAGGCGGAGGCAGTCGCTGATCTGATCGATGCGACGACCGTCCAGGCGGCGCGTTCTGCACTACGGTCGCTGCGCGGAGAATTCTCACAAGCAGTTCAGCAGTTGGTGACCGGCCTGGTCGAGTTGCGGGCGCTGACGGAAGCGGCGCTGGATTTTTCGGACGAAGAGATCGATCCGGGCGCGGAGTCGGAAACACAATTGCGGCTCGATGCGCTACGGCATCAGCTGGACACGGTTTTTTCCGCCGCCCGCCACGGCAGCCTGTTGCGGGATGGAATGCAGGTGGTGCTCGCCGGCGCGCCGAATGTCGGAAAATCAAGCCTTTTGAACCGCCTTGCCGGGGATGAACTGGCGATCGTGACCAATGTTCCCGGAACGACGCGCGATGCAGTGCGTGAAACGATAACCATTGGTGGCGTTCCGATTCATCTGGTGGATACCGCGGGATTACGTGAGGCCGTTGATCCTGTGGAAAAGATCGGAGTCTCACGATCACTGACGAGCATCGAAAACGCGGATCTGGTGCTGCTGGTCGCAGACAGCACGGAACCGGCCACAGCCGATTTGGCACTACTCGGAACCGCCGCCGTGACGCAGGCGCCCGTGGTGCGGATCATGAATAAAATAGATTTGTCCGGGGAAACGGCCGGGAAGACCGCGGCAGGTGGTGTTGTGGAGGTAAGGCTCTCCGCAAAAACGGGTGACGGTATCGAGCTCCTGCTCGAAGCGTTGCTCGAAGCGACTGGCGCTCACGTTGATGAGGAAGCGGTATTCATGGCCCGCGAGAGACATTTGCGGGCACTGGGGAATGCTTCGCGACACTTGGAGCGGGCGGCACTGGAAGTCGGACGCAGCGAGTTGTTTGCGGAAGAGCTTCGGTTGGCGCAGCTGGCCTTGTCCTCGATCACCGGAGAATTTACGGCGGATGATTTACTTGGCGAAATTTTCTCCCGTTTCTGTATCGGAAAGTGATGTGGTCACATTGCGGCTGCATGATGTTTCACGTGAAACGCGCTTCTTTCAGGATGTTCCACGTGAAACATCACGACGTTTATCCCCGGTGAAAGCCGTTCTGCAGTATCATTCGCGTTTGATTCGAGGCTTGAACAAGTGCATTTTCCTGACCGGTTTGAAGTAATCGTCGTCGGCGGCGGTCATGCCGGAACCGAGGCGGCGCTGGCCGCAGCCCGCATGGGTTGCAGCACGCTGTTGCTTACCCACAATATTGAAACGCTGGGTCAGATGTCGTGCAATCCGTCTATCGGCGGAATTGGAAAGGGCCACCTCGTAAAGGAAATCGATGCGCTCGGCGGAGCGATGGCTGTAGCCACCGACGAAGCTGGCATCCAGTTTCGGCTGCTGAATTCGCGCAAAGGGCCGGCTGTCCGGGCTACGCGCGCCCAGGCTGACCGGCTGCTTTACAAGAAGGCAATTCGCACCCGCCTGGAAAACCAGCCCAACCTTTTGATTTTGCAGCAAGCGGTTGACGATCTGGTGCTTGAAGGCGATGTGGTGCGCGGCGTCATCACACAGATCGGACTGAAATTCAACGCGGCAACGGTCGTATTAACAGTTGGCACTTTTCTTTCCGGGCTCATGCATGTCGGGCTGAAAAACCACCAGGGCGGCCGCGCCGGAGACCCGGCGACAACGGTCTTGGCGCAGCGGCTGCGCGAGTTGAAGCTTCCGGTCGGCCGACTCAAAACCGGGACGCCGCCTCGCATCGACGGCCGCAGCATCGATTTTTCGGTGATGACTGAGCAGCCGGGCGATGATCCGGTGCCTGTTTTTTCGTTTATCGGAACGCGCGACCAGCATCCGCCGCAACTGCCGTGCTGGATTACGCATACCAACATCAATACGCATGCGATCATTCGCGGCGGTCTCGACCGCTCGCCGATGTATTCGGGCGTCATAAATTCGGTGGGGCCACGCTACTGCCCGTCCATAGAAGACAAAGTGGTACGCTTCGCCGGCAGGGATGCGCACCAGATTTTTCTTGAGCCGGAAGGGTTGACGGTCAACGAGTTTTATCCAAACGGCATATCCACCAGCCTGCCGTTCGACGTGCAATATGAACTGGTGCGATCGATCAGCGGGCTTGAGAATGCGCACATCACGCGTCCCGGCTATGCGATCGAGTACGACTATTTCGATCCGCGCGCGCTGAGGCGCTCGCTCGAAACCAAAGCCATCAACGGCCTGTTTTTCGCCGGCCAGATCAATGGCACCACCGGCTATGAGGAAGCCGCTGCGCAAGGGCTGCTGGCCGGCATCAACGCCGCGTTGCAGGTGCGCGAACGCGACGCCTGGTGTCCGTTGCGCAACGAGGCCTATCTTGGCGTGCTGGTCGATGATCTCGTCACCCGCGGCGTGTCCGAGCCGTACCGGATGTTTACCAGCCGCGCCGAGTACCGGCTGAGCCTGCGCGAGGACAATGCCGATTTGCGCTTGACCGATATCGGACGCAGGCTGGGAACGGTGGATGACAGGCGCTGGGCCGCGTTCGACGCCAAGCGCGAGGCGATCGCGCTCGAACAACAGCGGTTGACGGATACCCGGCTCGGTCCGCAGCGGCTGCCGCAGGCCGACGCGCTGCGTGTACTGGGACAACCGCTCGAGCGCGAAACGTCACTGATGGAACTGCTACGGCGGCCCGAGGTGAGCTACCGGACGCTGACCACGCTGCCGGGCGTGGCGCCGGTGCCTGACGCGCCGCGCGCGCTGGACGGAATTGACGAACCGCTCGTCCGCACCATCGGCGAACAGGTGGTTCAGCAGGTCGAAATCCAAGCCAAGTACCAGGGCTACATCGAGCGCCAGCGCGACGAAATCGCACGCCATGAACATTACGAAACCCTGCGGTTGCCCGCCGCGGTCGATTACGGCACGGTGCACGGATTATCCATTGAAGTGCAGCAGAAACTGAATCAGTATCGCCCCGAAACATTGGGCCAGGCGACGCGTATTCCGGGTGTCACGCCGGCGGCCGTGTCGCTGTTGCTGGTGTACCTGAAACGCGGTTTTCCGCCTTCCCGGAAAACCGCGGCATGACTCCGGAAACGCAATTACGCTCCGGCATTACAGCGCTCGGGCTGGATATTCCGGAAACCGCGCAGCGCAAGCTGCTGGACTATGTCGCGCTGATCGGGAAATGGAACGAAACCTACAATCTCACCGCGGTGCGCGATCGCGGACGCATGGTGAGCCATCATCTGCTGGATTGCCTGGCGGTAATGCCGCATGTGCCGGCGCCGACGCTTGCCGACGTCGGCAGCGGTGCGGGATTGCCCGGCATTCCGTTCGCGATCTGCAATCCGGCATGGCGGGTGACGCTGATCGAGGCCAACCACAAGAAAGCGGCGTTTCTCGACCAGGCGCGCATCGAGCTCGAACTGGGCAACGTCGAGGTGCAGCAGACGCGGGTGGAGTCGTGTAACGAGCACCGTTATCAAGTCGTGATCTCGCGCGCGTTTTCCGATCTGCCGGAATTCGTGCGGCTCGCCGGACATCTGCTCGAACCGGGCGGACGGTTGCTGGCGCTCAAGGGCGTTCATCCGCACGAAGAAATTGCGCAGTTGCCGGACGGCTACGCCGTCGAACAGACACTGACGTTGCAAGTGCCCGGCATCACGGCGGCACGTCATCTGATCATCGTGCGCAGCGGCAGTTGACACATGGCCAGAATCCTTGCGATCGCCAATCAGAAGGGCGGGGTCGGAAAAACCACCACCAGCGTGAATCTCGCCGCCAGCCTGGTGGCCGCCGGGCAGCGCGTGCTGCTGATCGACCTTGACCCGCAGAGCAACGCGACCACCGGCAGCGGCATCGACAAGCGCACGCTGGGACAGACCGTTTACCACGTGCTGCTGGGCCAGGCGACGCTCAGCCAGGTGCGCGCGGGGCCGACGCAGGGTGGCTACGATCTGATTCCGGCAACCCGCGATCTGGCGGGTGCCGAAATCGAAATGGTTGAAATCGAACGTCGCGAGCAGCGGCTGCGCGACGCGCTGCCCGAAATCGATGGCGCCTATGATTTCGTGCTCATCGACTGTCCGCCCGCGCTCAGCCTGCTGACAGTAAACGGGCTTGCCGCGGCGCACAGCGTGCTGATCCCGCTGCAGTGCGAGTATTACGCGCTGGAAGGCCTGAGCGAGCTGGTGCAGACGGTTCGCAAGGTGCGCGAGAACATCAATCCGCGTCTTGAGATCGAGGGTCTGCTGCGAACCATGTTCGATGCGCGCAATACGCTGTCGCAGCAGGTGTCGTCCGAACTGCAGGCGCATTTCGGCGGCAAGGTCTATCGCACCGTGATCCCGCGCAACATCCGGCTCGCGGAAGCGCCGAGCCACGGGCTGCCCGGACTGCAGTACGATCCGGATTCAAAAGGCGCACAGGCTTATGTCGCGCTGGCCGACGAAATACTCGGCCGCGATACGGCGCACACCGAGGAAACAATCGATGGCTAAGATCAGGGGCCTGGGCCGCGGGCTGGATGCGTTGCTGGGCGGCGGCGATGCCGCGCTGCCGGCGTCGGCGGAAACGCTGAAAAATCTGAAGGTCGACGCGCTGCGTCCGGGCAAGTACCAGCCGCGCACGCACATCGATGAAGCCGCGCTCGCCGAGCTTGCGGAATCGATCAAGACGCACGGCGTGATGCAGCCGATCCTGGCGCGGGCACTGACCGACGGTGGCTACGAGATTGTCGCCGGCGAACGCCGCTGGCGGGCCGCGCGCCTGGCCGGACTGACCGAAGTGCCGGCGCTGGTGCGCGACGTCGGCGATAACGACGCGCTGGCACTCGCGCTGATAGAGAACATCCAGCGCGAAGATCTCAATGCGCTGGAACAGGCGGTCGCGATCCAGCGCCTGATCCGTGAATTCGGCATGACGCATCAAACCGCGGCGCAGGCGCTGGGACGTTCGCGCTCCGGTGTCACCAATCTGCTGCGGCTGCTGGAACTGGCGTCGCCGGTACAGGAGCTGGTGCGCGACGGTAAAATCGACATGGGGCACGCGCGTGCGCTGCTGGGCTTGCCGGCGGCGCAGCAGATCGCGCTGGCGCGCCGTATCGTCGCCGAACGTTTGTCGGTGCGCGAGGCCGAGCGGGCGGTCGCCGGATTGCTGCGCCCTGCCCCGGGGTCCGCCGAGCGGCGGCCCGATCGTGATGTCGCGCGGCTGCAGGAAGAATTATCGGAGCGGCTCGGCACCCGCGTGGTGATCCGCACCGGCTCCAGAAAAGGCAGCGGCAGGCTGACCATCACCTACACCAGCCTTGCCCAGCTCGAGGCGATCCTCGCACGGCTCGAGCAACGACAGGGCGGCACCGGAAACACGACAATTTCGCGTTGACATAATGCGCTGCAATAAAATAGAATCTCGTGGTTTGCGCTTTACGTCTCGACGTTGTTTTGTTGGCGCGCTGTGTGGACCCGACGCATTTGACCCGTGCTTCGGGCCGGTTGAGATCAAGGCGCCCAACCAGTGGTGGACAAATGAGCGCGGGTGTGCGGCAGACGTTTGGGGATAGCCGCCCACATTGGGTGCGAAAGGCTGTTTTAAGCCTGCTGGCGATTCAGGCCGTTTTGACCTTGATGATCGCAGCAGGCTTTTATGTGTATAGCGGCTACTACCCGGCGGCGCTGGCAGCAATGTACGGGGGTGCGGTCGCCATCATCGTGTCGCTGATGCTGGCGTTCCGGCTGGCACGGGCTGCACGTCCGGGCGCAGGCATTGCCGGGTTGTATCTGGGTGCAATCGAGCGTTTCGTTTTCGTGCTGGTTGCAACCGGTGCCGGCATTGCGCTGATCCACCTCGATCCCATTGCCCTGATTGCAGGATTTGTCGGGGCGGAGCTTGCGTATTACATTGCCGCCGGAGTCGTCCGGGAGCGGAATTGATGCGGTTGGGAGAATGAATGGCCGTTGAAGCCAGCGGGAAAAACCCGATTGAATATATTCAGCACCACCTGAACAACTGGGCGGTTGGTTCGGGGGTGACCGGTATCAATCTCGATACCATCCTGTTCAGCGTGCTGATCGGCGGGCTGGTGGTGCTGCTGGCGTGGCGCGTCGGCAAGCGCATCAGCGTCGATCGTCCGGGGCGCGTGCAGAGTTTCCTCGAGCTGGTCGTGACGTTCGTCAATCAGCAGGTGCGCGACGCTTTTCCGGTGAAGGATCCGTTCATCGGCCCGCTGGCGCTGACGATATTCGTCTGGGTGCTGCTGATGAACGCGATGGACCTGATTCCGGTGGACCTGCTGCCGCGTATCGCGCAGTGGGTCGGAATGGGGTTCGGGCTGGATCCCCATCACGTTTACCTGCGCGTATTGCCGACCGCCGATGTCAGTACTCCGTTTGCACTGGCGTTGTCGATTTTCGTGCTGACGATGATCTACGGCCTGCGGCATCGCGGCCTCGGCGGCACTTTCAAGCATTACCTCACGCACCCGTACGGTCCGTGGATGGCGCCGTTCAATCTCGCGATGTCGATTCTCGACGAGCTGGCGCGCCCGCTGTCGCTGGCGCTGCGGCTGTGGGGCAACATGTTTGCCGGCGAGCTGATCTTCATGCTGATCGCGCTGTTCGGTTTCTCACTGGTGGCCGCGCCCGGCCAGGTGGCGCTGGGCTGGATGTGGAGCTGGTTCGAAACCCTCATCATCATTCTGCAAGCGTTTATTTTCATGCTCCTGTCGGTGGTGTATCTCGCGATGACCGTGCAGCAGGAGCATTAACAAGCATCTTTCCATCAACCCGACAGGGAGAAGCCGTACCATGAATGTTGAATTTGTCACCCAGATGTACGCGGCCACCACGCTTGGCGTCGGCATCATTTTGGGTCTCGCTGCGCTGGGTTCCGCCCTCGGCTGGGGCCTGATCTGTTCCAAGTACATTGAAGGCATTGCGCGTCAGCCGGAACTGCGGGCACAGCTGTTGATCCAGACGCTGTTCACCGGCGGCCTCATGGAATCGTTCCCGTTCATCGTGCTCGGTATTTCGATGTGGTTCATCTTTGCCAATCCGTTCTTCTCGGCGGCTGTCAAGTTTCTCCCGCACTGAGTATTGCGATTGACGCGAGGGTACGCCTGTGAGCATTAATCTCACGCTTTTTTTCGAGGTGATCGCCTTTCTGGCGTTCATTTACTCGTTCAAGCGGTTTCTGTGGAAACCCATCCTCAACGCACTCGACGCGCGCGACAAGAAAATTGCCGATGGCCTGGCTGCCGCCGAGCAGGGAAAGCAGGATCTGGCGCAGGCGGAGCAGCGCTCCGACGAGATCCTGCGCGAGGCGAAACAGCATGCGCAGGAAATCATCGTGCAGGCTGACAAGCGCGCCGCCCAGCTGGTCGACGAAGCCAAGGCCAGCGCCCAGGCCGAGGGCGGGCGGCTGATTGCCGGCGCCAAGGCCGAAATCGAGCAGGAAATGTTCCGTGCCCGGGAAGCGCTGCGCATCCAGGTCGCGCAACTGGCGGTAGCGGGCGCCGAGAACATTCTGAAGCGCGAAGTCGATCCCAAGGTGCACGCCGAGATGCTGACGGCACTGCAGGCGCAGCTGTAACGCACATCATGGCAGAAACCGTCACCATTGCCCGTCCCTATGCCGAAGCGGTCTTCAAGCTGGCGCTCGAGCACCAGGATTTTGTGCGCTGGTCCGACACGCTGGAGCTGATCGACCAGGTGACCGCCGATCCCGGCGTGCGCGGCCTGATCGGCAACCCGAACATTCCGGCAGTGGAAGTGGAACAGCTGCTGCTTGGCGTGTGCGGCAAGGCTCTCGACGGCGCCGGACGCAACCTGATCCAGGTGCTGGCGCACAACCGGCGGCTCGATGTGCTGCCGGAAATCCGCTCGCTGTACGAAACGCTGAAGGCCGAGCACGAAGGCGTATTCAATGCCCGGATCTACTCGGCATTCGAGATCGACGATGCACAGCTTTCGCAATTGGTGGCGGAGCTGGAAACCAAATACGGACACAAGATCAGTGCGACGGTCGACATCGACCCCTCTCTCATTGGCGGAGTGAAAATCGTGATCGGAGACCGCGTTCTCGACACGACCATACGCGGCCGGCTCAACGCCATGGCGGCGGCGCTCACGCGTTAGGAGCAAGCAAGCATGCAACTCAATCCTTCCGAAATCAGCGAACTCATCAAAAGCAGAATAGAAAGCCTCGAGGGCACGGTCGAGACGCGCACCCAGGGCACCGTCATTTCGGTGACCGACGGCATCGTCCGCATCCACGGGCTGTCGGACGTGATGCAGGGGGAAATGCTGGAATTTCCCCAGAATACCTTCGGCCTGGCGCTGAACCTCGAGCGTGACTCGGTCGGCGCGGTGGTGCTCGGCGAGTACGAGCACATTTCGGAAGGCGATACGGTCAAATGCACCGGCCGCATTCTCGAAGTGCCGGTGGGCGAAGCGCTGATCGGGCGCGTCGTCAATGCACTGGGCCAGCCGATCGACGGCAAGGGGCCGATAAACGCCAAGCAGACCGCGCCAATCGAAAAGATCGCGCCGGGCGTGATCTGGCGCCAGTCGGTGTCGCAGCCGGTGCAGACCGGACTCAAGGCAATCGACTCGATGGTGCCGATCGGGCGCGGCCAGCGCGAGCTGATCATCGGCGACCGCCAGACCGGCAAGACCGCGGTCGGCGTCGACGCGATCATCAACCAGAAGGGCGAGAACATGCTGTGCATCTACGTCGCGATCGGCCAGAAGGCATCGTCGATCGCCAACGTGGTGCGCAAGCTGGAAGAGCACGGCGCGATGGAATACACCATCGTGGTCGCGGCGTCCGCATCGGAATCGGCCGCAATCCAGTTCATCGCACCGTATTCCGGCTGCTCGATGGGCGAATACTTCCGCGATCGCGGCCAGGATGCGCTGATCATTTACGATGACCTGACCAAGCAGGCGTGGGCCTATCGCCAGATTTCGCTGCTGCTGCGGCGTCCGCCGGGGCGTGAGGCGTATCCGGGCGACGTGTTCTATCTGCACTCGCGGCTGCTGGAACGCGCCGCCCGCGTCAACGCGGAATACGTGGAGCACGAAACCAAAGGTGAGGTGAAAGGCAAGACCGGCTCGCTAACCGCGCTGCCGATCATCGAAACCCAGGCCGGCGACGTGACGGCGTTCGTGCCGACCAATGTGATCTCGATCACCGACGGCCAGATCTTCCTCGAAACCGACCTCTTCAACGCCGGCATCCGGCCCGCGATCAATGCCGGTATCTCGGTGTCGCGGGTGGGCGGCGCGGCACAGACCAAGGTGATCAAGAAGCTGGGCGGCGGCGTGCGGCTGGCGCTGGCGCAGTACCGGGAACTTGCGGCATTCGCGCAGTTTGCGTCGGATCTCGACGATGCGACACGCAAGCAACTGGAGCGCGGCCGCATGGTGACGGAACTGATGAAGCAGCCGCAGTACTCGCCGATGAAGGTATCGGAAATCGCGCTGACGTTGTTCGCGGTGAATAACGGTTTTCTCGATGATGTCGACGTGAAGAAGGCGCTGGCATTCGAGGCGGCGCTGCACTCGTTCATGAAGGACAAGTATGCAAGCCTGATGGACGCCATCGAGCGCGACAAGGATATTTCGGCGGACCAGGAAAAGGCGCTGTCCGACGCGATCACCGAATTCAAGGCCAGCGCGGTCTATTAAGGCGCGGAAACCATGGCCGGCAGTCGGGAAATACGCAACAAGATCCGCAGCGTCACCAATACGCAGAAGATCACCAAGGCGATGGAAATGGTCGCCGCGTCGAAAATGCGCAAGGCGCAGGACCGCATGCGTGCGGCGCGTCCGTACGGCGAGAAGATCCGCAACATTGCGGCGCACGTCAGCCACGCCAGTCCGGAATACCGCCATCCGTTCCTGATCGAGCGTGACACGGTGAAGCGCATCGGTATCATCGTGATCACGTCCGACAAGGGCTTGTGCGGCGGGCTGAACACCAACGTGCTGCGATTCGCGCTGAGCCGGATCAGGGAATGGGAAGCGAGCGGCGAAGAAGTGGAAGTGTGCTGCATCGGTTCCAAGGGTGCGCAGTTCATGTCCCGCATCGGCGCGCAGATCACGTCGCAGATCACCGGCCTCGGTGATACGCCACAACTTGAAAAGCTGATCGGTGCGGTGAAGGCGATGACCGACGGCTATATCGCTGATCGCTTCGACGCGGTGCACATGTTTTATACCCGATTCATCAACACGATGAAGCAGGAAGCAATATCGGAACAATTGCTGCCGCTTGCGGGCGAACAACTCGGCACGCCGCAGGGCTTGTGGGACTACATTTACGAGCCCGAGGCCGAAACGGTGCTGGATGAAGTGCTGCGGCGCTATCTCGAGGCGCTGGTGTACCAGGCGGTGGCGGAAAACATGGCGTCGGAGCAGAGCGCGCGCATGGTCGCGATGAAAGCCGCCTCCGACAACGCCGGCAACGTGATCGACGAGCTGACGCTGATCTACAACAAGACACGTCAGGCCAGTATCACCAAGGAATTGTCCGAAATCGTTGGCGGCGCGGCAGCGGTATAACGGTGCAGTTTTCAATTTTTTGCGACTAGGAACAGGCAATGAGCCAGGGAAAAATTGTTCAGATCATCGGCGCCGTGGTCGACGTCGAGTTTCCGCGCGAGCATCTGCCCAAGGTGTACGAGGCGCTCAAGCTGGAGAAGCAGGATCTCACGCTCGAAGTGCAGCAGCAGCTCGGCGACGGCGTGGTGCGCACCATCGCGCTCGGCTCCAGCGACGGTCTGCAGCGCGGCATGGACGTAATCAATACCGGCGCGCCGATTTCGGTGCCGGTCGGCCCGCAGACACTGGGCCGCATCATGGACGTGCTGGGTCGCCCGGTGGACGAGCGTGGACCGGTCAAGTCGGAAAAGGTCATGTCGATCCACCGCGAGGCGCCGGCGTTCGACGAGCTCGCCGCCAGCACGGAACTGCTGGAAACCGGCATCAAGGTGATCGACCTGATCTGCCCGTTCGCGAAGGGCGGCAAAGTGGGTCTGTTCGGCGGTGCCGGCGTCGGCAAGACCGTCAACATGCTGGAACTGATCAACAACATCGCGAAGGAGCACGGCGGCCTGTCGGTATTCGCGGGCGTCGGTGAGCGCACCCGCGAGGGCAACGACTTCTATCACGAAATGGCGGATTCGGGTGTCATCAAGCTCGATGACCTGCCGGAATCCAAGGTCGCGATGGTGTACGGCCAGATGAACGAGCCGCCCGGCAACCGCCTGCGTGTCGCGCTGACCGGCCTGACGATGGCCGAATATTTCCGCGATGAAGGCCGCGACGTGCTGCTGTTCGTCGACAACATTTATCGCTTTACGCTGGCGGGCACCGAGGTGTCGGCGCTGCTCGGCCGCATGCCGTCGGCGGTCGGCTATCAGCCGACGCTGGCCGAGGAAATGGGCCGGCTGCAGGAGCGTATCACCTCGACCAAGACCGGATCGATCACGTCGATCCAGGCGGTCTACGTGCCGGCCGACGACCTCACCGACCCGTCGCCTGCGACCACGTTCGGCCACCTCGACGCGACCGTGGTGCTGTCGCGCGACATCGCTTCGCTCGGCATCTATCCGGCGGTCGACCCGCTCGATTCGACGTCGCGCCAGCTCGATCCGCTGGTGGTCGGCGAAGAGCACTACCAGGTCGCGCGCGCGGTGCAGGCAACGCTGCAGCGCTACAAGGAATTGCGCGACATCATCGCAATTCTCGGCATGGACGAGCTGTCACCGGAAGACAAGCTGGCGGTGGCGCGCGCGCGCAAGATCCAGCGTTTTCTGTCGCAGCCGTTCTTCGTCGCCGAAGTGTTCACCGGCGCGCCGGGCAAGTACGTGTCGCTCAGGGATTCGATCAAGGGCTTCAAGGGCATCGTCGACGGCGAATACGACCACCTGCCGGAACAGGCGTTCTACATGGTCGGCACCATCGACGAAGCGGTCGAAAAAGCCAAGACCCTGCAATAACGGAGAACGCCGATGGCAGCGGTAATACATGTCGACGTGGTGAGTGCGGAAGAGTCGATTTTTTCCGGAGAGGCGGAATTCGTCGCGGCACCGGGCGAAGAAGGCGAGCTCGGCATCCACCCGCACCACACGCCGCTGCTTACCCGCATCAAGCCGGGTGCGGTACGCGTCAAGGTGCCGCAGCAGGAGCAGGAAGAACTGGTGTGGGTGTCCGGCGGCATTCTCGAAATCCAGCCGGACGTAGTCACCGTGCTGGCCGACACCGCGGTGCGCGGCCGCGATCTGGATGAAGCCAAGGCGCTTGAAGCCAAGCGCCAGGCCGAGGAAGCGCTCGGAGATCGCACTGCCAAGATCGATTACGCAAGAGCGCAAGCGGAGCTCGCCGAAGCGATGACCCAACTGGCCGCGATACGCAAGTTGCGCAAGCGCGGCTAGCTTCCCGAATTTACCCGTAGAACGCTTGACAGAGTATTCGGGTGGTTATTTAATAACTAACATATGGTTATTAATAATTCACTGGGAAGCGCCCCCAGCGATCTGCGCCGCCAGAATCGCAGCGTCGTGCTCAGGGCGATAGCTGCCAACAACGGGGTATCCCGGACCCAGCTGGCGCAAAGCACCGGTCTGTCACTGATGGCGATCACCCGCATCACCCGCGAGCTGATTGATGCAAAGCTGATTGCGGAAGGCAGCAAATTCCCGACCGGCCATTTTGCCGGCCGCCAGTACACGGCGCTAGAAATTCGTCCGTCCGGCGCCTACGTTTTTGGCATCGCGGTCTCTGCCTCCAATCAATGCGTGGCGCTGTGCGACGCGAACGGACACATCCTGCGCGAAGCCACGGTCCGTTTCGATAACCTGCAGGATGCGGAGCGGACGATTTCGGAAATGGCGGGGCAGGTCGGGCATCTGATTGATGCTGCGAATATCGACCGCCGGCGCGTGCTCGGAATCGGCGTCGCAATTTCGGGGTTCGTCGACTCCCCGACCGGAACCATCGTCAGCGCGCCTTACCTCGGCTGGGGCCGCGTCGAACTCGCGCGTGTCCTGGAGAAATTGTCCGGTTTGCCGGTCGTCGTCGAAAACATCGCGAACGCGCTGAACGTGGCCGAAGTCGAGGTTGGCGTATGCAGCGGCAAGCGCGACGTGCTGCTGCTGCGTTCGGCTACCGCGATCGGCGCGAGCCTGATTGCGAACGGTCAGGTTGTACGTGGTGCATCGTGCCGCGCCGGACTTGTTGGTTACATGCCGCATCTTCACGCCGGCAAAGTTTCGAGTCGGACCGGCACCACGCTGAACGCGGTCGCATCGGGATGGGCCGTGCTGAGCGCGCTCGGCATTGCCGACGCCGACCACTTGAAACCAGAAATGGTCAACGAAAACACGCGGCGGATTGCAGATGTCGCTGATCGTGTCGCGAACGGCGACAAGGACGTGATCGCGGCGTGCTACGACGCCGGATACCGGCTCGGCGAAGCCCTCTCCGCGTTCTGTCTGTTTCTCGATCCGAAGGCGGTGATACTGGCGGGCGCGATGGCACGGATATCTCAGTATGTTGACGGCGTGAATGCATCGTGGAGTGCAAATCCGCTGCACGAGCAAATCGACCTGCTGACTGCCGCAGCCAGCGACAGTTTTGCGGCCGGCTACCTCGCGGTGAGGGCATTCCTGCTGTCGCCGCAACTCGAACTTGAGCCGCTGCGCGATGCTGCATAGCGGCCTGGCGACCGGGATGAAAAACACGTGAGCCGGCGCCCGAACTTCCTGCTGGTGATGGCCGATCAGCTCGCCGCGCCGGCGCTGCCGATGTACGGCCACGCGATCGTGAAAGCGCCCAATCTGCAACGGCTGGCGGCCGACGGCGTCACGTTTCTGAACGCCTACTGCAACAATCCGATTTGCGCGTCGTCGCGGTTTTCGATGATGTCCGGGCAATTGTCGTCGCGCATCGGCGCCTATGACAATGCCGCCGAGTTTTGCGCATCGACGCCGACCTTCGCGCACTACCTGCGCGCGCTCGGCTACCGCACCTGCCTCAGCGGCAAGATGCATTTCATAGGACCCGACCAGTTGCACGGCTTCGAGGAGCGCCTGACGACCGACATCTATCCGTCCGATTTCGCATGGACGCCGGACTGGCTTACGCCGGGGGATCCGTATGCGCCGTCATCGCAAAGCATGCGCGGCGTCGTCGAGGCCGGCCCGTGCGAACGTTCATTGCAGCTCGATTATGACGACGAGGCCGCATTCGAGGCGGTGCGCTGGCTGTACGATTACGCCCGTACCGGCAACGAACGGCCATTTCTGCTGACCGTCTCTTTTACGCATCCGCACAATCCGTACACGATTACGCCGCAATACTGGCAGCGCTACGATCAGGATGCAATCGATCTGCCACAGGTGCCCGACATTCCGTTCGAACAGCGCGATCCGTGGAGCCAGCGCCAGTATCGGCTGATCCGTCAGGATGAGTATGCGCTCACTTCAGATGCCGTCAGAACCGCGCGCCACGCATACTACGGCATGATCGGTTACGTCGATGACCAGGTCGGGCGGCTGCTCGATACGCTGGAATCCGCGCGCCTGCGCGACAACACCGTCGTGATTTTCGTTTCCGATCACGGCGACATGATGGGCGAGCGCGGCATGTGGTACAAGTTCAATCCGTTCGAATGGTCGCTGCGTGTTCCATTCATCGTTCGCGCGCCCGGCGTCGACGGCGGTCAAAGGCGCGACAAAGTCGTATCGCTGGTGGACCTGCTGCCGACCTTTCTTGACTTGGCGACGGACGGAAACCCGCCTCCAGTCGCCAATGAAATCGACGGGCACAGCGTTGCGGAACTGCTTCACGGAGACGGCGGCGGTTGGCCGGATACAGCGGCCGCCGAGTACACCGCGGAAGGCACCTGTGCGCCATGCCTGATTCTGCGCGCCGGAAATTACAAATACGTTTACTGCGAAACCGATCCGGCGATGCTGTTCGACCTGCGGCAGGATCCGCATGAACTGAAAAATCTCTGCGGTAATCCCGAATATTGCGAAATCGAAGAACGGATGCGGGCGGAAATTTTCAAGCGCTGGTCACCCGAAGAACTCAGGACGAAGGTCATCGCGAGCCAGCAACGACGCCTGTTCGTGCAGAAATCATTGCTGTCGGGCCGGCGCCATGCATGGGACTTTCAGCCGTCGAAAGACGCCTCCCGGCAGTACGTGCGCAGCGGCGGCGACGCCAGCCCGACAGGCGCGAAGGAGCGCGCGAGATTTCCGCACGTTTCGCCAAGGCCGCCGGATTTCCCAAGAATCAAAAACAAGGCGTGAGGATGCAAGCAATTTTTGAGAAGCCGTAGCGGGAAACGACACCATTATCAATAAAGGAGGATGAACATGTCGCTCCGACACAAATTCCTGGGTTCGCTGCTGACCGCGTTGGCGTTCGCCGTCGTGGCCGCGCCTGCATGCGCGCAGCAGGATTCCGGCTATCCATCGCACACGATAAAAATCGTCGTGCCTTACAGCGCGGGAGGTGTCACCGACATCATCGCGCGTGCGCTCGGCGAGCAGTTCCATCAACGGTTGGGACAGCCGGTGATCGTCGAAAATCGTCCCGGCGCAGCGGGGTCGATCGGGACGGAGTACGTCGCGCATGCCAAAGCGGATGGCTACACGTTGCTCGTTGCCAGCCCGTCGCACACCTCGAACGTCTCGCTGTACAAGCATCTGAAATGGGATCCGATAAAGAGCTTCGCACCGATCGGCAAGATCGGAATCGTGCCCAGCGTCATCGTCGTCAATCCGGCGCTTCCGGTGCATTCGCTGGCCGAGATGATCCAATATGCGACGGCGAATCCCGGCAAGCTGACATGCGCGTCTGCCGGTGTCGGCTCGTCAATTCACCTGGCGGAGCTTTTGCTCGAATCGATGGCGCATATCAAGATGCTTGCCATTCCGTATAAGGGACAGCCGGACGCGGTAAGCGATCTTCTGGAAAACCGCGTGTCGATGATGCCGCTGACCATGGCACTCGCGCTGCCTTACGTGAAATCCGGCAAGCTGCGGGCGCTCGCGGTGACGTCGGCGCAGCGCTCGCAGGCGCTTCCGGATGTTCCGACAGTAGCCGAATCCGGATTTCCCGGCTTCGAGGTCGTTGCCTGGTTCGGGCTGCTGGCTCCTGTCGGAACGCCGGATGCCGTTATCAAGAAAATGAACGAGCAGATTCATCTGGCATTGAAACAGCCGGACGTAAAACAACGCCTGACCAAATTCGGCTTTGTGGCTCAGCCCTCCACCACGGGGCAATTCGGAGAGTTCCTGCGTACCGACGTCGCCAAATGGGCAAAAATACTGGGTGACGCCAGGGTGAAAAAGCAATAATGCCGGAGCGTGGCGGGAGACGCCCGCCTCCGCATTCCTGACCGCGCCGGCGGTGCTAGCCGGTAGCCGCTTCATACACTTCGTGACGCCGCGATCTTGACGCGTATGATCTGACATTTTGGAATCCAGCGCGGGTTTTCGGCAGACCGTACGCGGCGGGCAAAAACGCCGTAAAATCCCGCGCTTCTCCCCATGGCAGAACATAGTTCCGACATTTACGACCTGCTGGTCATCGGCGGCGGCATCAACGGTGCCGGCATCGCGCGTGATGCGGCGGGACGCGGGCTGTCGGTCGTGCTGTGCGAAATGGGTGACCTGGCCAGCGCGACCAGTTCGGCCAGCAGTAAGATGATTCACGGCGGCCTGCGTTATCTCGAGCAGTATGAATTCCGCCTCGTCGCCGAGGCGCTGGCCGAGCGCGAGGTGCTGCTCAACTGCGCGCCGCATATCGTGCGTCCGATGCGTTTCGTGATGCCGCATGTGCGCGAACTGCGTCCGGCCTGGATGATCCGTGCCGGGCTGTGGTTATACGATCACCTCGGGCGGCGCCGGCGGCTGCCCGGCTCGCACGGCGTCGACCTGCAGCACAGCGCCTATGGCGGCGGCCTCAAGCCCGAGTTCAGAAAGGGCTTCGTCTATTCCGACTGCCTGGTCGATGACGCGCGGCTGGTGGTACTGAACGCGCGCGGCGCGGCCGATCTCGGCGCCCGCATTCTGACGCGTACCCGCTGTGTTGCCGCTCAGCGGCTGGAGGGGCAGTGGCGTGCCCGCCTGCACGACGAAGCGACCGGTAGCGAAAGCGACGTCACGGCCCGTGCGATAGTCGATGCCTCCGGCCCGTGGGTCAAGAAAACCCTCACCGAAACACTGGGGCTCGCCACGCGTTTCAACGTCAAGCTGGTACAGGGCAGCCACATCGTCGTGCCGCGGCTCTATGACGGCGACCATGCGTTCATTTTGCAGAACGACGATCGGCGGGTGATTTTCGTCTACCCTTACGAGGACGACTATACGCTGATCGGCACCACTGATGTCGAGCTTCCGGGCGGGCCGCGTCCGTGCAGCGCAACCGTGACCGAAATCGAATACCTGTGCCGTGCCGTCGATCGCTATCTTGGCAAGCCGGTCACACCGGCCGACGTGGCGTGGACTTACTGCGGCGTGCGGCCGCTGTTCGACGACGGCTCCGACAACCCGTCGAAAGTGACGCGCGATTACGTACTGCACGTCGATGGTGGTGCGCACGATGTGCCCGTGCTGTCGGTGTTTGGCGGCAAGATTACGACCTATCGCAAACTGGCCGAGCACGCACTGCAAAAACTCGCGTCGTGGTTTCCGCAAATGAAAAAGCCGTGGACCGGCCAGACCGCGCTGCCGGGTGGCGACGTCCCCGGCGCGGATATCGAGCGCTATATCGAGACGCTGAAATCGCGCCATGCCGCGCTGCCCGGCGAGCTGCTGGCCCGTCTTGCGCATCGCCACGGTACGCTGTGCGACAAACTGCTGGTCGATGTCCGGGACATCGACGACCTTGGACAGCCTTTTGGTGCCGCGCTTTACGCCCGCGAGATCGACTGGTTCATCGAACGGGAGTGGGCGCGCAGTGCGGAAGACGTATTGTGGCGGCGGACCAAGGCCGGACTTCATTTGACTGCGCAACAGCAGCGGGACGTGGCCGACTACGTCACCGCGCGTTGCGGTTGACGGTAGAATAGCGGCTTCACGCAACGATTTCCGTTACATGGCCCAATCCCCGAACATCGTCATACTTGCCGCCGGCCAGGGCAAGCGCATGTACTCGCGCCTGCCGAAAGTGCTGCACCCGCTCGCCGGCCGGCCGCTGCTGGTGCATGTGCTGGAAGCGGCGCGCGCGCTGCAACCGGCGAAGCTCATCGTCGTTTACGGCCACGGCGGCGAGCGGGTGCGCGAGGCGATCGCGGCGCCGGACGCCGTGTGGGTAAAACAGGAGCCACAGCTCGGCACCGGTGATGCACTGGCGCAGGCGCTGCCGCATCTCGACGGTGCCGGAACAACGCTGGTGCTCTACGGGGACGTGCCCCTGATCGCTCCCGATACGCTGGCGGCGATGCTCGATGCCGGTCGCGGCATTACGGTGCTGACCGTCAAGCTCGACGACCCGACGGGGTACGGTCGCATCGTGCGCGACGCCAGGGGTAACATCATGCGCATCGTTGAAGACAAGGATGCGACCACAAAGCAGCGCCGCATCAATGAAATCAACACCGGCATGATGACGTTGCCGACCGCGCGTCTGGCGAAGTGGCTGGGCCGACTGTCCAACAACAACGCGCAGCGCGAATACTACCTGACGGATGTGATCGGTCTGGCGCTGGCCGACAAGGTCAAGGTGGCCTCGGCTTCGCCGCATGATACGTGGGAGATCCTGGGCGTCAACAACAAGCAGCAGCTCGCGCAGCTCGAGCGCATCTATCAATGGCAATACGCGACACGGCTGCTTGGACAGGGCGTGACGCTTGCCGATCCGATGCGGCTCGACGTACGGGGTGAGCTTAAATGCGGTGCGGATGTGACGATCGACGTCAACTGTGTCTTCGCGGGCCGTGTGCAGCTTGCCGATGGCGCAGCCATCGGCGCCAACTGCGTGCTGAAAAATGTCGAGATCGGACCCAATGCACGCATCGAGCCGTTTACGCTGATCGACGACGCGGTGATCGGCGCCGGCTGCCGCATCGGCCCCTACGCCCGCATCCGGCCCGGCTCGCGCCTTGCCGAGGAAGTGCACATCGGCAACTTCGTCGAAGTGAAGGCGAGCGAAATCGCCGCGCGCTCGAAAGCGAACCACCTCTCGTACGTCGGTGATTCCAGCGTCGGGCGCGACGTCAACATCGGCGCCGGCACCATTACTTGCAACTACGACGGCGCGAACAAGCATCGCACCGTGATCGAAGACGAGGTACACATCGGTTCCGACGTGCAGCTCGTCGCGCCGGTACGGGTTGGCCGTGGCGCCACCATTGGTGCCGGCGCCACCATCGTCAGGGATGCGCCGGCCGGTGAACTGACGCTGACGCGCAAGGAGCAGATCACGCTTCCGGGATGGAAACGACCCCAAAAAAAACGCAAGGAGTGAGGGGCGAGGAGTCAATCTAGAGGTGAATAAGGTATGTGCGGGATAGTCGGCGGGATTGCAAAGCGCGACGTGGTGCCGATTCTGGTCGAGGGTCTGCGGCGGCTCGAGTACCGCGGTTATGACTCCGCCGGCATTGCGGTGCTGAACGGAGATGACGCGCTGAGCCGCCTGCGCAGTACCGGCCGCGTCGCCGAACTGGCCAACCTTGCGTCACAGGCGCATCTCACTGGAAACACCGGCATTGCGCACACACGTTGGGCGACGCACGGTGCGCCGTCCGAGCGAAACGCGCACCCGCACGTGAGCGGCGGCATCGCGGTGGTTCACAACGGCATCATCGAAAATTATGAAGCGATCCGCAGTGAGCTGAAGGCAAAAGGTTACGAATTCGTTTCCGATACCGACACCGAAGTCATTGCGCACCTGATTCATTTTCAGTTGGCGCAGGGTGGTGATCTGTTCGAGGCAACGCGCGGCGCAGTGCACAAGCTGCGCGGCGCATACGCGATCGCGGTGATATCGGAGAATGAACCGGAACACGTGATCGTTGCACGCATGGGTGCGCCGCTGCTGCTCGGCCTGGGCGAGCACGAGTATTTTGCGGCGTCCGATGTCTCCGCGTTGCTGCAGGTAACGAGCCGCGTCGTCTATCTCGAAGAAGGCGACGTTGTTGAACTCCGGCGCGACGGCTATCGCATTGTCGATGCTGCCGGCGGCGACGTGGAGCGTGCGATCCAGACCAGTCAGCTCACCTCGGCGTCGATCGAACTCGGCCCCTATCGTCATTTCATGCAGAAGGAAATCTTCGAGCAGCCGGGGGCGGTGGCGAATACGCTGGAAATGGTACTGAACGCCGAGTCCGTGTCACCACAACTGTTCGGTGCTGCCGCCGAGCAGGTATTCAGCCGCACCAGTGGTGTGCTGATCCTGGCCTGCGGCACCAGCTATCACGCCGGCCTGGTTGCACGCTACTGGATCGAAGCGCTGGCGGGGTTGCCGTGCAACGTCGAAATTGCCAGCGAGTACCGCTATCGCCAGCCGGTCGCGAATCCCGAGACACTGGTGGTGACGATCTCACAATCGGGCGAGACTGCGGATACCATTGCGGCGCTCGGCCATGCGAAGGCGCTCGGCCATCGCCATTGTCTCAGCATCTGCAACGTGCCGGAAAGCGCGCTGATCCGCCAATCCGATCTGCGCTTTCTGACACGCGCCGGACCGGAAATCGGCGTCGCATCGACCAAGGCATTCACGACACAGCTCGCGGCGCTGATGCTGCTGACGATCGTACTGGCCAAACTGCGGGAGCGGCTCGCTGTGGAACGCGAACAGCAACTCATCCGCTCATTGCGCCATTTGCCGGCGGCACTGCAGCAGGTTTTGAAAGTCGAACCCGAGATCCAGGCGTGGGCCGAAAAATTTTCGCAACGCCAGCATGCGCTGTTTCTCGGCCGCGGCATGCACTACCCGATCGCGATGGAAGGCGCGCTCAAGCTGAAGGAAATTTCGTACATTCACGCCGAAGCCTATCCGGCGGGCGAACTCAAGCACGGTCCGCTGGCGCTGGTCGACAAATATATGCCGGTCGTCGCTGTCGCGCCGAACGACGCCCTGCTCGAAAAACTCAAGTCCAACATGCAGGAAGTGCACGCCCGCGGCGGCGAACTCTACGTCGTGGCCGACCAGGACGCGCAAATCGAGGAAGGCGATGGCCTGCATGTGATCCGGCTCACCGACCACGCCGGCATCCTCAGCCCCATTCTCCACACCGTGCCGCTGCAACTGTTGGCGTATCACGCCGCGCTGGCACGCGGCACCGACGTCGACAAGCCGCGGAATCTGGCGAAGTCGGTGACGGTGGAGTAAACCGATTTGTGTGTACGCAGATAGTGTACTAGTTGAATAAAATATGAGAAGACGCTACGAATAATTATTGATAATTTAAAATAAAAACAGAGAAGAAATTGCAGATCTAGGATTCATGCTAGTTTCAGGCAAGAACCAACGAGATTACCGTGACGTCCGCAATTAAGTTGGCCGACAACGTTCTGGTAGAAACCACACAATGGCTTGCTATCGATAGCTCGGCTGTTTTAGGCCGCTCGGACACCGGCGAGTAGTTTCCCGAAAAATCGCGAATATGAAGAAAAGGGCGCAACTCTCGTTACACCTTTCAACACGTTAATGAACGCTTAGGGTTGTAGCTGTCCTTGGCGTGTTCCGGTCAGACGGCCACATGATTTTTCCGTCATTACGATGGTGCGGTCGCTATCATCGGCCGTCGTTGCTCACCGTTAAATGCGTAGGAAATATGGCGTTGCGTGTGTGATGTGATAATTTGGAATTTCTCGTCCCCCAAGCGAACCATGTTTGTCGAAAATCCAATAAAATAGGATCAGCTTTTTCGGCAAGAAGCATTTTTCTCAGCTACCGTTTGGGCTGAACATTGGGCCTGCCTAGTCGTCCCTGAATTAAAATTCGAGTGAGGCAACATAGGAGAGATATGGTGATTGATTTACAGCGTGTCAGTGTTCCCAACGACGGCAGAACAATGAACGGATTCCTGGCGCGTCCGGATGGTGGCTCTTCTACCGGGGTGGTGGTGATTCATGAATGGTGGGGTTTGAACAAGCAGATGGAAGACACGTGCCGGCGATTTGCGCAAGAGGGTTATCTTGCACTTGGCGTGGATCTGTTTAATGGCCAAGTGACCGATAACGCTGAGCGTGCTCGCGAAATGATGCTGGCGATCGACAAGCAGCAAACACTTGAAACGCTGTTTTCGTCTGTGAAATATCTGCGGCTGGATGACGGGTGTACCGGAAAGGTGGCTGGAGTCGGATTTTGTTTCGGTGGCGCGTGGTCATTGGATATGGCAATCGCCCGGAAAGTGGACGCTGCGGTAATCTATTACGGCAACGTAGATCGGCCGAGCGAAGAAATTCGTAATATATCGTGTCCGCTGCTGGGCCATTTCGGCCTTCAGGATACCGGCATCAAGCCTGAGCTGGTGCGTGAATTTGAGGGCAAGCTCAAATCGGAACACAAGGACCACGAATTGCATTGGTATCCCGCGGGTCATGCGTTTGCAAATCCGGAACGGCCAGCGTTTCATGAAGGAAGCGCGGAACTATCATGGACGCGCACCATCGCCTTTCTTCGGAACAAGCTCAACGGCTAAGAATCCGAGGCTTTTGCAGATTGGGTGTTCGCTCGTAGTCGCTCCGGTCTGAATTTCGCTGCTAGCGCGTCAGCCGTACGTGTCAATATGGCAACATCCGAACCGACCGCCACGAACAGATAGCCCATGTCGAGGCAGCGCTGCGCGTCGGCTTCGCCGACTAAGATGCCGGGCGCCTTGCCTGCCTTGCGAATGCGCGTCGCAGCATCCTCGATCGCTTTCCACACGTCGGCATGGCGCGTGTCGCCAAGATGGCCCATGTCGGCGGACAAGTCTCCCGGGCCGATGAACACGCCGTCGACGCCGTCCACCGCGGCGATCGACTCGATCTGCGAGAGCGCAGCACGGGTTTCCGTTTGCACCAGCACGCATAGTTCTTCCTGAGCGCGGTGGTGGTAGTCTTTCACGCGCCCGTAGCCGCTGGCGCGCGAGCCGCCGGAGAAACCGCGCACACCCTGCGGCGGGTAACGTGTATAGGCGACCGCATTGCGCGCTTCCTGCTCGTTCTGCACGTATGGCAGCAGCAGCGTCTGCGCGCCCACGTCGAGATAGCGCTTGACCAGCACCATATCGTTCCACGCCGGCCTCACGATCGGCGTCGCGGTGCCACCAGCCATCGCCTGCAACTGGTTGTGCACCATCGGCAGTTCGTTCGGGGAATGCTCGGTGTCGAGCAAGACCCAGTCGAAACCGGCACCGGCGAGAATCTCGGCAGCAATATGGTGACTCAGACTACTCCAGATGCCGACCTGGCGCCGACCTTCGCGCAACGCTCGCTTGAACTCGTTATTCGGTAATTCCATTTATCAGTTCCTTGCTGCCCAGGATGAAAATCCGCGTTAGGGACGTCTGTCTCACTTACTGTGCGGCCGCATGTCTCAACTGTGTCGGAGCACTGGCTGTAACACGCTTATCCGGTGATGGAAAAAGATCATCGGAACGCGGTGGCGGTGTTTTTGCCATTCGCTCGCTGCCCGTTACTTACGAGCGTCACGAGTTCACTAATATCTTCGAGCGTTTCCAGGCATGCGACCGTTTCGACGACCTGATCTACAATATTTTTATCGAGCACCATCTCAGCGTTGCTGCGGAACTTGGGCACAAGATCGTCCCAGCCTGGAGGAGTGCTGGGTTCCCACGGCCCTTTGTCGACCCGTTCGACAAGCTTGCGCCCATCCTTGAGCGTAACCTGCACGACGCAACCGTAAGGCGCATAGGACGGGTTGTAGCCATCCTTGGCGTATTCAGGCCAGACGGTCATCGTGATTTTTTCCATCAGCGCAGCAAGTTCAGGGTTGCACACACGTTCGTCGGTGAAAGATGAAATCAATACCGTGCCATCACGGATGGCAGTGGCAATGCAGAACTCCATGCTGTACTTTGCTTCGAACTTGTTTTTGGGCCTCGGAAATTTAAGGTAATCGACGACTGCGGGGGTGACCAGGCATTCAACTTTCGCGATATCGCCGGAGCCGAACGAGTATTGTTCACGAAGGTTGAGGAGCCCCTGTATGCCATTGTGTGACCGCGTGCAAGCCGGGAATTTCTTGAGCGTGATGCCGGGCGATACGAACTCGAATGGATTGCCGAGCTGTTCGAGTATGCCTGCGCCGGAGGCGCCATCGCCGAATGTCTGCAAAAAGCCGTCACGTCCTTCAATGACATTCACGGGGCCTGTATAACCGATATTGGCAAGTAGCGCTGCCGTTACGCCGTCGCGTGCTGCGCGGCCGGCGCCGTAAGCCTTGCTCATTGATCCCATTGCCACCCGCATGCCGGAAGCCTCGGCGCCTGCGATGCCGAGCGCGTTACAAAGACCGTCCACATCGAGGCCCAGCAGTTTTCCGCCCGCGATTGCACAACCGAATGTATTGAGAACAGCCAGAGGATGCCAGCCTTTCAATTGCAGCCCGGGCTTGACGCCCGCGCCGAGCTTGTTGGCCACCTCTAACCCCAATACATGAGCAAGCAATACCTCCTTGCCGGGCGCCCGAATGTGTTCGCCGATTGCCCAGACCGCGGGGCAGATCGATACCGACGGATGAGTCATCTGGGTTACCGAGATATCACTCCAGCCAACGATATCACCGGCAGTCCCGTTGATGAGCGCCGCATACGGTACCGAAGTTTTTAATCCCTGCGCCAGCACACTTGCGTGTTCGCAATCACCCTGCTCCCTTACAAACCGGCATAGCAGTTGCGGCGCCGGCTCGCTGATACCGCCAAGTGCGACCCCGAGTGTATCGAGGAACGAATTCTTTGCGCGTCGAACGGCTTCCGCCGGCAAATCAGAAAACAGCGTTTCGTGTACGAAGACGCCAATATGACGCGTGATCGGTTGACTCTCTGTTTTTATGGTTAGAACGGCTGTATCCATCATGATTGTGTCGATGATCAGGTCAGTTGCTCGGGCTTTTTGCCAAGAAACGGTCGTTCCATACGGAATTGCTCCCCGATCTTTGCGTAGACGGGACCGGACAACCTTCCGATGGGGTTCAATTTCTGAACGTCAATATGGTAGCGCTCGTTCACGATGCCATCGTGATAATGGAACAACACCACCTTACCGAAGACGACATGGTGCCTCGTCCCGAATTCGACGATTTTGATCAACCGGCATTCCATGTGTACAGGCGCTTCAGCAATGCGCGGAGGAGCGACTTTTAACGAAGGCAGCGCAGTGAACTTTGCCATGTCGATTTCATTTACGCCGTGCTCGAAATCGGTCGAGCAGATGTTCATTCGCTCCGCGATGGCTTCGTTGCAAATGTGAACGACAAATTCGGGAAGATGACGAATGTTTTGCAGTGTCCCCTTGGCCGATCCGTCGCCTTGACTGCCCACAGAGAACATCAGCATGCACGGCGCAGAGCCGACCATATTGAACAAGCTGAAAGGCGCTGCGTTGGGGCCCTGCGGCCCCAACGTCGTGACCAGCGCAATGGGCCGCGGGATGATGCTGCCCGTCATGAGCTTGTACTGGGTGCGCTCGTCGAGTCCCGCTGGATCTATTTGCATTTCATCTCCCGGGCAACCGCGACGATGTCAATCGACATGTATGTTGGCATCCTTGATTACCTTGCCCCATTTCACGAGTTCTTCGCGCATGTACTTGCCGAATTCCTCGGGCGTGGACGGATCGGGCTCGAAACCTGCGAACGATAGCGCCTTTTTCACGTTCGGTGCATCAAGGGCCTGCACGATATCGTGATTGAGTTTGGTAATAATCGGCTGGGGCGTGCCGGCCGGGACCATGAAGCCATACCAGGTGGTTGCGTCGTAGCCGGGGACCGTTTCCGCAATGGCGGGCACGTCCGGAAGAGCCGAACTGCGTTTCGGACTGGTTACTCCGATAGCGCGCAACTTGCCGTCATGTATGTAAGGTAGTGCTGGTGGAAGCCCTGAGAGCATGAATTGAACGCGGGACGTCATCAGGTCCAGCAGTGCTGGCGGCGTTCCTTTGTATGGGACATGAAGCATGTCGATATGCGTCATATGCTTCAGCAATTCGGTAGCGAGATGCGTGCCGGTCCCCGTGCCGCCCGACGCGTACGCCAGGCTGCCGGGCTTCTCCTTGGCCAGCTTGATGAGATCGGCGATGTTCTTGACGGGCAGTGACGTGGGTACCACAGCGACGTTCGGTACTATTGCGACCCTTCCAACGGGCACCAGATCCTTCAGCGGATCAAACGACATGTGGGGCCTCAGGATGATGTTATTGACGTAACTGCTCGAGACCAGCAGGACGGTGTATCCGTCTGGTTTCGCGCGTGCCGCGAGTTGTGAGGCGATGATCCCGGTGGCGCCTGGCCGGTTATCCACAACGACCGATTGCCCCCACACTTCCTTCAGTTGCGTGGCCAACGCACGCGCCACGATGTCAGACGCTCCGCCAGCCGGAAAACCCAGCACGAATTCCACCGGTCGTTGCGGCCACTTCTCGTTTTGAGCCCACGCTGCGCTCGTGGTAATACCCAAACTGATCACAGCGATAAAAATGCCTTTGAAAAAACCGGTCATGCTCATTTCACATCTCCTCCTTGGTGAGGCCTGGAAATCGTTAAAAAAGCCACGACGATTTTGATGCTTGCGGCATTTGTGTTACGAGGAGCCGCCCATCTGTATTGCCGGTCCGAGCGTCGTCGTTACAGGCTGGTACCAACGGGCGGCCATCATGCGGCTTGTCCGAGTACAGTGGTCGACGACAACATTTTTTCCATGGTCGCGATTCCGGATCGGAGCAGACGGACCAGCTCCTCGTGCCGCGAGACGGGCATGCGTGATGGCATGCATGCAACGCTGATCGCTCCGGAAGGCACTCCCTTGCTTCCGCCAAACGGCAAGCTGATTGCACTTACTCCTCGCACGACGATGTCCTCTGTCACCACGTAACCGCATTTGCGCGATTGGCGCACCATGGCGAGGATGTTGTCCTGCTTGAGGCCGTCGTACGATTGCAGGCGCGCAGAATTGGCGCGGAGCACCGGTTCCAGTTCCTTGTCCGATAGCGGCATAAGCAGTGCAATGCCGCCGGCGCCGATGCCGAGCGGCCGCCGATTGCCTACCTCGAATATCAATGTCTTGATCGGGAACGTGCCTTCCTTGCGGTCTATGCACAGCACGTCGAGGCCGCTGCGCACGTTGAGAAACACCGTATCGCCCGTCTTTGCCGCGATTTCTGTTGTGACGGGATCGCAGATTTCACGCAGATTCATTCTTGTTGGGACACTGAGACCGAGTTCGTATACCAGCGGTCCCAATGAATAACGCCGGGTCGTTTCGTCTCGCTCGACCATGCGATGCGACACCAGACAACGGATCATGCGGTGGGCCGTCGGATATTCAAGCCCGAGAGCGGATGCGAGATTCGAAACCCGAGCCCCGCCTGGTCCCTGAATCGCCAGTTCTTTCAGCAGCGCGATCGTCCGATCGATGCTTTGGGTGCCCCGCTCCTCGGTCTTTGTTGTGTTCATGTTTGGCATAAAATATCCACTATATGATCTATAGGCGGCTTGCCAATTTCGTTGTTACCAGATAATATCATTGCAAATATTGGCTTGCAACTGGATATGAAGCTGCTAGTTATGGTTATATTATGACTAATATGTGTGACGTGACAGGAGATTCGATAACCGCGGCGTGGGGATCGGATCCGTCACTGCTTAATTTCTTTTGACGTCCCCATTGGGAGAAAGGGTGGCACATGGATGCGGCAACGGGTGGAGCTCCTGTGAAGAACGCGAAGATTCGGGTAATACGTGGTGGCCGGCTGATTGACGGAAATGGAGGTGCTGTCACCAAGGATCCGGTGATCATTGTCGAAGGCAAGCGCATCAAGGCGATCGGCAAGAAGGGCACGATCAAGGAGCCGAAAGGCGCCGAAGTAA
>DASSON010000009.1:0-6293 GCA_035700525.1 Burkholderiales bacterium | reverse complement strand
CCGGTCTCTACTGGCGCGCCGACTGCGGCGGTCCGGGGCTGCGTCGCCATGCAGGTCTTTCGTTGCCCGGCCGATCGCCGTTACTGCGCAGGCAGGATGTCATGCACCGCGTCAACCGGCCGGCACAGCCGCACGCCCCGGTCCGTCACCACGAACGGGCGATTAATCAGTATCGGATGCCGCACCATCGCGTCGAGCAGCTGGTCGTCGGTAAGCGCGGTGTCGTCGAGTCCGAGTTCCGAATACGGTGCCTCTTTGCTGCGTATCGCGTCGCGCACCGTGAGCCCGGCCTGTTCGATCATTTTCTTCAGCGTCGCGCTGCTGGGTGGATGTTCCAGATATTCGATGATTTCCGGCTCGATGCCGGCGTCGCGGATCAGCGCCAGCGTGTTGCGCGACGTGCTGCATTTGGGATTGTGATAGATGGTGGTTTTCATATCAAATGATCCTCAATAAGTTTTCGCTTCGTACCAGTGTTGCGACCGGTTTACGATACTCACCACGAGTAGCATGACGGGCACTTCAATCAGTACACCGACCACCGTTGCCAGTGCGGCACCCGAGTTGAAGCCGAACACGCCGATCGCGGTGGCTACCGCCAGTTCGAAGAAGTTGCTTGCGCCGATGAGGCTGGATGGGCCGGCCACGCGATGCGCAACGCCCAGTCTTCGATTGAGTCCGTATGCCAGTCCCGCGTTGAAGAATACCTGGATCAGGATCGGCACGGCCAGCATCGCGATGACTGACGGTTGCCTGAGGATAGCCTCTCCCTGAAATGCAAACAGTAGCACGAGTGTTGCCAGCAGTGCCACGGTCGAATAGGGCCGTAACGCTGTCAGCGCGCGCTGAAGGTGTGTGTCGCCTTTGGCCCGCAAGGTGCGGCGAATCGTCTGTGCCAGAATTACTGGAATGATGATGTATAGCCCGACTGAGGTGATAAGCGTGTCCCACGGCACCGTAATTGCCGACAGACCCAGCAAAAGAGCGACGATTGGTGCGAACGCCACGATCATGATGGAGTCGTTGAGCGCGACTTGCGTCAGCGTGAAACACGGATCGCCTCTGCACAGTTGCGACCAGACGAACACCATCGCCGTGCAAGGGGCTGCGGCAAGAAGAATCAGCCCGGCAATGTAGCTGTCAATCTGATCGGCGGGCAGCCAGGCGACGAACAAATGCCGAATGAAAATCCAACCCAGCAACGCCATGGAGAACGGCTTGATAAGCCAGTTGACGAACAGCGTCACGCCGATGCCCTGCCAGTGATTTTTTACCTGCACCATGGCACAGAAGTCGATCCTAGCCAACATCGGGATGATCATCACCCAGATCAGGATACCGACCGGCAAATTGACGTGCGCAACTTCCAGCCGGCCAATGACGTGGAACAGGGTGGGAAACGCCTGTCCCAGCAGAATTCCCGCGGCGATGCACAGCGCAACCCATACCGTTAAGTAACGTTCAAAGCCATCCATCGACGGCAGTTCTCCGGCGAGGATGTTTTCAGCGTTCACGTGATGCTTTCGCGCAGGCTATGCAGATGGAAAACCGGCGACTGATCACGGACGCCGAAAGCTGATTGGCGACGGCGTCGGAGAACAGCAGGCGCCGGTGTTGTCCCGGCTTTCCGGGCGCGACTGGCCAAACAGCGGCACCTGTTCCAGCGTCCGGAACGTCTCCCATGCAACGCCCTGCGGGTCGACGGTCCACGCCTTGTCCGACTTCGAGTAGCAGCAAATGGCGCCGATCTGATGTGCGACCGGAACGTCCGCCGCGGCGAATCGTTGATTCATCTCGGCCAGTTCTTCGTCGCTGTCGACCTGGATGCCGACGTGATCGATGCCGGGCGCCGCACCGCGCTGCGAGATCGCGAAGTTGAGCGGCGGATCCTGCAGCATCCATTTGCAGTAGTCGTCCTTTTGCACCGCAGGTTCGGTGTCGCCGAACATGGCGCTGTAGAACCGGATGCTTTCGGACAGATCGTTGACCGATACGTGAATGTGCAGGCGTTTCATGACTTGCCTCCATGGCGTGTGGAACGTGAAGCGCGCGGCGCGCAGGCGCTGCCTTCGCAACAGTTTTCAGTGAGAAATCCGAGCAGGCCGTTCATTGCATCGAAGTTGGCCGAGTAGAAGATGAAGCGGCCTTCCTGACGCGATTGCACGAGGCCGGCGTGCGCGAGATCTTTCAGGTGAAATGACAGGCTGGACGGTGCGATGCGCAGCTTGCTCGAGATCCGTCCCGCCGCCATGCCCGGCGGGCCGCTCACCACCAGTGCGCGAAAGATCGCGAGCCGCGATTCGTGGGCAAGCGCGCCCAGCGCACGCACGACAAAACCGGAATCCATGCGCCGGATCATAATCCCGAAGTTTCCATACTTCAAGAATTATTGAAATATAGTCGCCGGCTGAGGTACTGTGAGTGAGCGACGTGGTTTCATGCGCGGAGTTTGCGGGCTAACTGCGAACGGAATCAAACCGTTATACGGCTGTTTCGATCGCGTCGAAACGCATGCTTATTCAGAATTTTTTTCAGCCTTGCTGCGTCTGCCGGCCGTTGCGACCGGCCGGGCATCGGCACGCGCCGCACGTGCCCGGCGCACGACTTCCAGCGCATCCTTCTGTGTCATTTCCTTGCCGCGCAGCCACTTGCTGCCCCAGCGGCCCAGCGCAATCAGGATCGGCCCGATTTCCTGGCCCATCTCGGTCAGTTCGTATTCCAGATATTTGCTGCCGTCGCGGCTCGGCACGCGGCGCAGGATGCCGCGTTCGGTCAGCTTGCACAGACGCGCCGACAGGATGTTGCGGGCGATGCCGAGACGCGCCTCGAAATCCCCGAATCGCCGCGTGCCGTAGAAGGCTTCGCGGATGACGAGCAGCGACCACCATTCGCCGACAATGTCGAGCGACTGGGCGATGGGGCAGGGCATGCTGCCGAGTTGTTTCCTTTTCGCCATGGCGAAGGCATTCCGAGAAAACTAGTTGCATTATGAAACTTGTGCTGCTATCCTGCAACCAGTTTCATAATGCAACTAGTATTGATCGGCCCGAAGAAAGAGCAATCATGAATGTGACCCTCATTGCGCGAGTCGCAGCAGGTACAACGGGTGTACTGCCGACGGCAGCACATGCGCGGTCATTTACCGCAGGCGTAACGCTGCACGGTTGGCCCGAGCCATCTGATGATGTCGTCGCGCTGCATCGCCGCCACCGGCGGCAGGCGCAGCACGTAGCGGCACAACGCGAAACCCATCAGCTGGCTGGCGATCAGGCCGGACCGCAGCGGCGCCGAATCCGGTTCCGCGCACAGAGCGGCGATCGCGGGGCGGATCTGGCCCGCGAATATCGTGCGCATGCGCTCCGCCGCGTGGCCGTTGGTGCCCACGCTGCGCAACAGCGCCTGCAAGGTGCCGTCGTCCTCCCAGCGTGTCAGGAAATGCCCGACCAGGGTGGCGCCGACCGCCCGGCGCGGCAGCGCACCGAGATCGGGCAGGCGCAGATCGAATTCGGCTGCCTCTGCGAACAGTCCGTCCTTGCTGCCGTAGTAGCGCATCACCAGCGCCGGGTCGATGCCGGCATCGGCGGCGATTGCGCGAATCGTCGCACCTTCGTAGCCGTCGCTGGCAAAGTGTTCGCGCGCGGCGGCGAGAATGCGCGCCCGGGTGGCGTCACTGCGCCGCGGTTTGGTGGTACGAGTGGCCATCGGCACAGTATAAGTCAACATCCGTTGACATGATAGTTTTTGCTGTGCCAGAATGTCAACACATGTTGACTTATTGATCGTTTATCGAGGAACCACCCCATGTCACGGCGCTTCCACATTCAGCTGTTCCCGGCCGGCACCGAAACGGTTCGCGCAGGCGTCGCCGCGGGCATGCTGGCGATCGCGCTCGGAATGACCGGATGCGCGGACATGAGCGGATTGTCCGGCCACGTCACGGCGGACGATGCCGGTCGTCTCGCCAGCACCCGGACGCTGTCGCAAGCTGCGGTTGACGTCCATTGGCCGAAAGCCGACTGGTGGGAGCGCTTCGGCGATCCGCAGCTCGATCAGCTTGAACATGAAGCAATTGCCGGCAGCCCGTCGTTGCAGGCGGCCCAGGCACGGCTGGCGCAGGCGCGCGCGGCAGCCGGCGTTGCCCGCTCGGCGTTGTTGCCGCGGATCAATGGCGATCTCTCCAGCACCCGCCAGCGCTTCAGCGCGCACGATACTGTTCCGCCGCCGTTCGCCGGCAGTTGGGAAACCGAAAATCGGCTTGCGTTCGACTTCGGTTACGAGTTCGATCTGTGGGGCAAAAACCACACGGCACTCGCCGCTGCGGTGAGTCGTGCCGAGGCTGCCCGTGTCGATGTCTTTGCCGCGCGTCTGCTGCTGTCGGTTGCAGTGGCGCGCGCTTATGTGCAGCTGGCGCATTTCTACGACCGGCTCGATGTCGCGCAGGCGACGCTGAAGCAGCGGCAGCGCATCCATGAACTGACGCGCCAGCGCGTTGCCGCCGGCATCGATACCAGCGTCGAGCTGAAGCAGTCCGAAGCGGCGCTGCCGGCGACGCGCGAAAACATCGCCGCGCTCGACGAAAGCATTGCCCGGACGCGCAACCAGCTCGCCGCGCTGCTGGGGCAGGGGCCGGATCGCGGACTTGCGATAACGCGCCCACAGTTGTTGGCGAACAGCGTCGCTATGGCGCTGCCATCACGGCTGCCGGCCGATCTGCTGGGCCGCCGTCCCGACGTCGTTGCCAGTCGCTGGCGGGTCGAAGCCGCCGCGCGAAGGATCGACGTCATGAAGGCGCAGTTCTATCCGAACATCAATCTGCTCGCGTTCGTCGGCTTCCAGAGCATCGGCCTGTCGCAATTTCTGGAAGCCGGCAGCCGTATTGCTGGTATCGGGCCGGCGCTGCGGCTGCCGATCTTCGAAGGCGGACGCCTCAGAAGCGAGCTTGCCGGCGTCAACGCCGACTACGATGCCGCGGTCGCTGGATACAACCACACGCTGGTTGATGCGTTGCGCGACATCAGCGACCGGCTCGCCGCGTTCCGCTCGGTGGCGACGCAGCAAACGGAACAGCGCACCGCGTACGCCGCGGTGCATGAAGCGTACGACCTTGCGCTGCAGCGCTATCGCGAAGGCGTCGGCAATTATCTGAGCGTGCTGTCCGCCGAGGCCCAGGTGCTGCAGCAACAGCGTCTGGCGGCCGATCTGCGCGCACGCGCATACGACAACCGCATCGATCTGGTACGTGCGCTCGGCGGCGGCTTCGAACCCGGTGCCGCCATCGCGCGCCATTCCGAATCCTCTTCTGCAGGGAAGCAGTCATGAGCGATACAGCCAACACACAAGCGACGACCTCGGACAACCAAGCCGCACTGGGCGGAGCGTCGGGCAATCAGCCGGCCGCCCCGGCCACGGAACACGGGAAGCCCAACGGCAGGCGCAAGAAACTGCTGGCGATCGTGATCGGTGCGTTCATGATCGTGGGGATCGTTTACGGTGTCTATTGGGCGACTGTTGCACGCTATTACGAATCCACCGACGACGCCTACGTCGACGGCAACGTGGTGCGGATCACGCCGCAGGTTGCGGGTACCGTGATCGGGATCAATGTCGACGACACGCAATTTGTCCATACCGGCGATACGCTGGTGCAACTCGACCGTGCCGACGCGGCAATCGCGCTGCGCAGCGCGCAAGCGCAACTGGGACAGGCGGTGCGCCGGGTGCGCAACCTGTTCGCGGACACCGCGCAATTGCAGGCCGAGGTGGCGGGCCGCGAAGTCGATCTGGAGAAGGCGGCGGCGGACCTGAAGCGGCGCCGGCGGCTGGCCGATACCGGTGCCGTTTCGGCCGAAGCCATCCGCCATGCGCGCGATGCCGTGCGTGCCGCACAGGCCGCGCTGACCGCGGCGCGCGAGCGACTGGCGGGCAATCGCGCGCTCACCGACAACACCAGCGTCGCGTCGCATCCGGATGTCGAGCGGGCCGCGGCGCGGGTGCGCGCGGCGTGGCTCGACTATCGGCGCAGCGTGCTGCCGGCGCCGGTATCAGGCTTCGTCGCCCGGCGCAGCGTGCAACTCGGACAGCGTGTGAGTCCGGGCACGCCGCTGATGGCGATCGTGCCGCTGAACCAGGTGTGGGTTGACGCCAATTTCAAGGAACGGCAGCTGAGAAAGCTGCGCGTGGGGCAGCCGGTGCAGCTCGTCGCCGATGCCAATGGTGTCGACTATCATGGAACGGTCGTCGGCTTCGGCGCCGGCACCGGCGCGGCATTCGCGCTGCTGCCGGCGCAGAACGCG
>DASSON010000008.1:0-2850 GCA_035700525.1 Burkholderiales bacterium | reverse complement strand
CAGAAAGCGGATTCCGCTCCGTCATCGCACACCCCTTCGGCATTGGCGATAGCGTTCAACAACTCCGGCGAGGGCGGCGCGTAAAACAGATGGGCCAGCAATCCGTAGATATCGGCCCGCGCCTGCTCTTCCGGCGTCACTTCTGGCGTGCACCCGACGACCTTGTTCACGGCCGTAGCGTAATTATGACTTTTTTCGCATATTCAGTATGGACACTTGCGACTCACTTTGCAACATGTCCCTGACCCGGCAATCGCCGCACATGCGGATGCGGTCCAGCGCGCCGGGGTCGGCGAACATCGAATGTGTTTTCAGGCGCTCGACCATGCCGGCGATCATTTGTTGCGTTGCAAAAGGCTTGCCGCAACGTATGCATTTCGCCGGCTGCGCCTGGTTGAGCACAATCCCGCTGCGGGCTTCCTTCGTCAGCCGCAGCCGCGGCAGCAGCGTGATCGCGTGTTCGGGGCAGGTTTTCTCGCACAGTCCGCACTGCACGCAATTGCGTTCGATGAACCGCAGCTGCGGTGTTTCCTGCGAATCGGACAGCGCCTTTTCCGGGCACGCGCCAACGCACGCCATGCACAGCGTGCAGGCATCGCGGTCGACCTGGACCGCGCCGAACGGAGCCCCGGCCGGCAGCGGCAATTCGTCGCACGGCGCCGGCGCCTGTTTCAGCAGATGATCGAAGGCGAAATCGAGCGTGGTGCGCTTGTCGTTCGACAAGTCGAACACGGCTGTCGCGGCGGGGGATCGTGCCGGTTCCAGTTTCCAGACCTCGCGTTCGAGCGCCGTCACGTCTTCGGCTTCGATCAATTCGAAATGTCCATCGCCGTAACCGAGCCCCGCAAGCACCGCCTGCGCCACTGCCATCTGGCGCCGCAGCAGCTCAAGATATCCCGCGGCCTCGCCACCGTCGCTCACGATCACCATCTGCGAGGCGCCCAGCGCGACCGCACCCAGCATCAGATCGATGCCGAGCGACGCGATGTGAATCGCCTCCAGCGGAATCACGCGCGCCGGCAGTCCCGGCCCGCGCCGGCCCAGCTTCAAAACCCGATCGCGCCCGGCCTCGGCGTTGTGGAACAGCAGGCAGGCATCGCGGCCGCCGGCGCGATGATAGGTCTGCAACACGGTCTTGATCCGCAATCCCATGTCGGACACACGGGGATAGAGGTAGCTCATCGCACCCGACGGACAGCTGGTGGCGCAGCCGCCGCAGCCCATGCACAGATGCAGATCGACCGTAACGTGATTGCCTTTGGCGGTGATCGCCGCGGTCGAGCATACGTCGAGGCACTGCGTGCAGCCGGTAATTTCGTTGCGCCCGTGCGCGCAGATGTTTTCGCGGTAAGCGACGAAGCGCGGCTTCTCGAATTCTCCGGTGAGTTGCACCAGTTGGTTTGCGGCCAGCGCCTGTTCGAGCGGATCATTGCCGGGCGCGGCATAACCCTGCGGCGGCTGCGCAACGCGGATCAGCGGACTGTCCGACAGATCCAGCACCATGTCGAAGCGGTCGCTGTGCACACGATCGGCGCGCGCAAAATCGATCGCGCCGATCTCGCCGCACGCTTTCACGCATGCGCGATGTGTCTTGCATTTATCGAGATCGATCTGATAGCGGTAATCGATCGCCTGTTCGGGACAGGCACGAATGCAGGCGCTGCAGCGGGTGCAGATATCAAGGTCGATCGGGTTTTCCTGTTCCCAGGCAACATCGAACGCGCCGAGATAGCCACCGAGCGACGTGACCCTGCCGCTGTATACCGGGTAGTCGCGATCGGCCGGCAGTTCCCAGCCGCGGCTATTGCCGGTCGCCAGCACCGACACGTCGAGCTGCGCAGCGAGGCGTTGCGCCCAGCCGATGGCCGCACCGCCGTCACCGATGATCAGCAGACTGCCGCCCGAACGGTACGCAACCCGCGGTACCGGTTCCGGTTCGGGTAGATTCGCCAGCGCCAGCAGCGCGGCGATCTTCGCGCCGGCAGCGGCCGACTCGCGCGACCAGCCGGCGGTTTCACGGATATTCAGGAAACGGATATCGTCGCTGCCGCCCAGTTGTTCCCGCACTTCGGAAAAGGCGGCGACTTCCTGCGTGCAGGCAACCGCAAGCGCGTCACCGTTCTTGACCGCGGCCTCGAATGCGGCGATATGGCGGCGGCACAGTTCACTGCTGACGGGCAGCGGCGCGTCAAGTTGCAGCGCCCGCGCCAGTGCCTTGCCGTCCAGCGGCATCGTGCGATTGCAATTGCAGACCAGCAGTTTTCGCGTCGGGTGAGACACTGTCCTGTACCTCCGGCGATTGACAGCGCGCTTCCGCAGTTCAGACGATGGTATGAGAAAGTTGCGCGAAAAGCTACCGGCCGTTCGTCAGCACGAACGTGTATCGTTCTTCTTTTCGCCGGTCTGCGTTTTTGCGATAGTCAGTGTGTTGTCAGCATCCGGCCGTGGCAGCACATCGGTAATTTGCGGTGACGCGGTTTCGTGCGGCGCACGCTCGGCACCCGGTTCCACCACCGGCGGCAAACCGGCAACATCAGCCGGCACCTCATCAGCAATGTGCGGCGCCTGACTATCATCCGCAGCGGCAACCATTTCTTCAGCCGGCGTCTGGTCGTCGCGCGCAAACAGTTTGCGGTGGTCTTTCATCAACCTTTCCAGCAGTTCCGGCGGAATCGGATCGGCGCCGGTGTAATCATCGATGTAGACGTCGAGCCCGTCGATGCGATTGAAATGGGGATCGCTGAAAAGCTTCTTCAGCGCCATGCGCCGCAACCCGTCGTCGACTTCAGGATGCATGAACGGGCTGAAATCGGAGTCGAACGTCAGGCTCTCCAGCGACGGCAGCGGCGG
>DASSON010000007.1:0-16281 GCA_035700525.1 Burkholderiales bacterium | reverse complement strand
GGCGGTGGCGCGCGGCTATCTCGCCGGCTCCGGCTGGAACGATTACCGGGACACCGGCGCCGTGTGCGGCGTGAAACTGCCGGCGGGGCTGGTGCAGGCCGGCAAGTTGCCGCAGCCGATATTTACGCCGGCGAGCAAGGCACCGGCGGGCACTCATGATGAAAACATTTCCTATGCCGACGTCGAGAAACTGCTCGGCGCGGCGCTCGCGGCGCAGGTGCGCGACACCGCGATCCGGCTCTATACCGAGGCGGCACAGTACGCGCCAGCCCACGGCATCATCATCGCCGACACCAAGTTCGAGTTCGGCGTGGATGAAAGCGGGAAGCTGTACCTGATCGACGAGGCGCTGACGCCGGATTCGTCGCGCTTCTGGCCGGCCGATCAGTACCGCACCGGGATCAGCCCGCCGAGCTTCGACAAGCAGTTCGTGCGCGACTGGCTGGAGACGCAGCCGTGGAACAAGAAACATCCGGCGCCGGCGCTGCCGCCCGATATTCTCGCGAAAACGTCGGAGAAATATCGCGAGGCACTGCGGTTGCTGACAGGCGGTTGAATGCGGGCGTCCGACCACAGATGAACTGCTTCTCGTGCCCTCCTTATCCGATGGGGGCCGCGGTCAACTTTGGATGAAAACCATGCGTAGCTGCCGTAGCCCTTTGAAAAAGAGAGGCTGGGCGAATCTTGGCACATCCGGATTCCTGCGCGGGCGTTAATCGCGAATGGTTTCCGACCGCGATATCGAGCGCGCCGCCGGCATTCTGAAAGCCGGTGGGTTGGTCGCATTCCCCACTGAAACCGTCTATGGCCTTGGCGCCGATGCATCCAGTGCGGACGCCGTGCGCAAGATCTTCGCCGCGAAAAACCGGCCGGCCGATCATCCAGTCATTGTGCACGTGGCTGATGCGTCGCAGCTTGCCGACTGGGTGATCACGGTGCCGGAATCGGCGAAAAAGCTTGGCCGGGCATTATGGCCGGGACCGCTGACCATCATTCTGCAGCGCGCTGCCGGCGTGCCGGATGTGGTGACCGGCGGCCAGGATACGGTGGCGGTGCGGGTGCCGTCGCACCCGGTGGCGCAGCGGCTGCTGCGTGCGTTCGGCGGCGGCATCGCGGCGCCGTCGGCCAACCGCTTCGGCCGCATCAGCGCTACCACCGCTGCGCACGTGCGCAAGGAGCTGGGTGATGCGGTCGATATCGTGCTCGACGGCGGCGCGGCGGACGTCGGCATCGAATCGACGATCGTCGATCTCTCGGGCACGCAGCCGGCGCTGCTGCGTCCGGGCGCCATCACGCGCGAGCGGCTGGAAACCGTGCTCGACGCGGCGGTGCTAACGGTGTCGCACAATGCGCCGCGGGCACCGGGAACGCTCGCCGGCCACTACGCGCCGCAGACACCGCTGGTGCTGATCGAGGCGGAAGATTTTGAACGCCAGGTCGCCCGATTGCTCGAGCAGCAGAAACAGGTTGCGGCGCTCGCGCGCCGCATCCATCGGCCGGCGGACGCTGATGTAGTATGGATTGCGGCGCCGCGAGATGCCGAACACTATGCGCATGAACTCTATGCCACGGTGCGCACGCTCGATGAAGCGGGCTGCGACGTAATCCTGGTCGAAGCACCGCCGCCGGCAGCTGAATGGACGGCGGTGCGCGACCGGCTTACACGCGCCGCAACGGGATCGCTGGCACCAGAAAACGGATAGAGCGTTAACCGCCAAGATGCGAAGGCGACTCAGTTTCTATTTCAACTTCATATCAAGAAACGCCTTCACGTACCCGATCAATTCCTTGTCGCGATTGTTGAAGAAGTGGTCGGCGCCCGCCGCCTGGATCTGCGCCGAGCCGCGAATTTTCTGAATTTCCGCCTCACGCTTTTTGGCATTCTCCAGAACGACCGGCAGGTCGTGCTCGCCGTACAGATCCAGGATCGGCATTTTCAGTGTCTGCGGGTCGGAGTACGCGCCGGGCATTCCGATTGCGACCCAGGCGGCCATCGTATCGTTCGGGTCGTGGTTCAGAAAATAATTGGTCATGCGCGAACCCATGCTGTGCGAGACGATCGCGATCTTCCTGCAGCCCTTGCCGTGCAGGAAATGGTACGCGACGTCCAGCCGTTCGGCGGCGTCCGGGAAAAGTGGCGGATACTGCTCGCCTTTCGCGTCTGCCGCCAGCACCGGCATCTGCACTGAAAGCGTGGTGTAACCGTTGTCGGCGAGCTGGCTTCTGAGCGTGCCGATCAGGCCCCAGTTTGGATTCACGCCGAGGCCGTGCACGACGATCACCGCCGCCGGCGCGTTGTCGGCCGTGGTATACAGCGCCAGAAAGCGGTGGCCGTTCTTCTGCGTCAGATAAACCGCGTCGCCGACCATCAGTTGCGGTGTGATTTCTTCGGCCCAGCGCTTTTCCCGCGCGTAGTCCGGGGTGGCCGGAGCCGCCATCACGATGGTGCAGCACAGGATCAGCAGAGCGGCGACGATCGAACGCATGATTGAGCCTCATCGGGTAGTACGGCGGTATCCGGCACAGTCTACCCGAAGCCGCGCGGCCGCCGCGACGAAGGGTCGAAAGGATTGACGAACCATATAACGTCATATAACGTACTATCCCAACGTTCGCGATCCCGTAGGCCGTGGCCGTAGTCACTCTCGCGGCGATGCGTTGCGGAATCCGTCGAACAATGTGGTCCGGCTGCCGCACGTTTGGGTTCATCGTCATAACGAGGAGGACGTCACATGAAAGACGATCGCCGTACATCGCATCCGCAATCCACGATCAATTCCGGCCGCCGCCGCGCCCTGAAGCAGGGGGCGGTCCTGGGCGCCGCCGCGATAGGCGCGCCGTGGGTGATGCGCCACGCGCATGCTGCCGACCTCGGCGCCTACCAGCAGTCGAAGATCAACTGGCGCCAGGCGGAGGGTCAGAGCATCACCGTTGCCGTCATTCCGGCCAGCTATTTTCAGAACCTGATTTCGATCACGCCCGAATTCGAGGCGCTGACCGGCATCAAGGTGCGTTACGACAAGGTGCCGCCGGGGCAGATCCGGCAGAAGGCGATTCTCGACCTGACGTCGAAGACCGGCACCTACGCAACGCATGCGGCGGATCCGATGTACTACCCGCTTTACGTGTCGAACAAGTGGATCGATCCGCTCGATCGCTATCTGAACGACGACAAGCTGACCGACCCGAAGTGGTTCGACTATGACGACATCATCAAGGGCTGGCGCGAGGCCGATTCGCTGAACGGCAAACCGTACGGGATGCCGTACGACGGCGAGGTGACGGTGCAGGTCTATCGCAAGGATCTGTACGATGTGAAGGGTCTGAAGCCGGCCGATACACTCGAAGATTTCGTCAAGAACGCGGCCGCGATCAACGACCCCGGCCACCGCATCTGGGGTTGCGCGCTGCGCGGTTTCGCTGGCGCGGGACAGAACATGTACATTTATCCGTCGATCTTTCGCGAGTTCGGCGGCGACTGGATGTCCGGCGGCCAGGTGCAGGTGAACGGCCCGAAGGCGGTCGAGGCGCTCGACTGGTACATCAGCGTATTGTCGAAATACGCGCCGTCCGCGGTGCGCAACTGGAACTGGCCCGACATCGCCGACGCATTTTCGCAGGGCACGCTGGGCGTCTACATCGACGCCAATTCGTCGGCGACGGTGCTCAACAATCCGGCGAAATCCAAAGTCATCGGCAAGATCGGCTACGCGCGCTGGCCGAAGGGGCCATCGGGAAAACGCGTGACCTCGATCTGGAACTGGGGTTTCCCGATCAATGGCGCGCTGTCGGAGAAAGCGAAACGTGCGACCTGGTTGTTCATTACCTGGGCGGCGTCGCTCGAAACGCAGGTGCGCACGTCGTGGAAGTTTTCCGGCTCGACCAAGCGCCCGGGCGTCAATCGTACGTCGCTGTGGCGCAATCCGGACTTCACGAAAGTGATGTCGAAGAACGGCTATCACTTCGTCGAAGCCAGTCTGGAGTCGCTGGAACACGATACCGACGTCGACTGGCGCCCGCGTGTGCCGCAATGGCCGGCGATCGGCGACATCATGGCTACCGAGATCCAGGCGGCGCTGGTCGGACAGAAGCAGGCGAAGCAGGCGCTGGATGAGGCGCAGACCAGAATCAACGGCGTGATGAAGAAGAGCTGAGCCGGCGCTCGGTGACATGATGGCGCAGGCGCAGGTGAGCCTGGCAGGCAGGGAACGTCGCTTCGCGCTGACGCTTTTCCTGCCTGCGTTCGTGGTGCTGCTGATCACCACCACGTTCCCGATTGTCTATCTGATATGGAACAGCTTTTTTCGCCTCAATCTGTCGATGCCGTGGCGCTCGGGCTTCGCCGGGTTCGGCAATTATGTGCGCATGGCCGGAGACGCGCGTTTCTGGCATTCGCTCGAACTGACGGCGATTTATACCGTATGCACGGTGACGCTGCAGGTGCTGCTTGGCCTCGGGCTCGCGCTGCTGGTGACGCGGATCCGCAAGGGGCAGGCGCTGCTGCGCGTGGTTTCGATTCTGCCGATCGTGCTGGCACCGGTGGTGGTCGGTCTGTTCTGGCGCACGCTGGTGTTGTCGCCGGATTTCGGCGTCGCCGATTTTGCGACCGCGGCGCTGGGATTCGGTCATCCGAACTGGCTCGGCGATCCCGGCCTGGCGCTGATCGCGGTGATTGCGATCCATACCTGGCAATGGACGCCGTTCGTGTTCATGGTGCTGCTGGCGAGCCTCGCGTCGTTGCCGCCGGACGTGTATGAAGCGGCACGGATCGACCGCGCGAATGCCTGGCAGCGCTTCTGGCACATTACGTTGCCGCTGATCCGCCCGGCGATCGTGATCGTGGTGATCCTGCGCATGACGATCGCACTGTCGGCGTTCGCGGCGCTGTTCGCGGCGACCGGCGGCGGCCCCGGCACCGCGACCGAGATTCTCAATCTTTATGCGTATCGCATGTCGTTCAACGAATTGTCGCTCGGCTATGGTTCGGCGCTCGCGGTGGTGCTGCTGGTGATCACGCTGATCGTGTCGTTCCTGATGTTTTCGCTCAGGAGACAGCGGTGAAGCGCTCGACCATTCGCACCGTTGTCGCGCTGGCGGTGGCGATGGTGCTGCTGCTGGTGTGGGCATTTCCGATCATCTGGGGACTGATCACGTCGTTCAAGACCGAGCGCGACGTGCTCGCCTATCCGCCGACGGTGGTGTTTCACCCGACGCTCTCCAACTACTGGGACGTGCTGTTCGGCGCGACCAGCATCCTGCCGAATTTCACGTCAAGCATCATTCTCGCCGGCGCCACCACCGTGCTGACGATGCTGCTCGCCGTTCCGGCCGCCTACGCGCTGGCGCGACTGGCGTTGCCGGCGAAGCGCGCGACCGGATTCTACGTGCTGATCACGCAGATGCTGCCGCCGGTCGGCCTGGTGATTCCGTATTACCTGGTATTCAGCCGCATCGGCTGGCTCGACACCTATCGTGGGCTGGTGCTGATCTATCTGACATTTTCGCTGCCGTTCGCGATCTGGCTGATGGTTTCGTATTTCGAGGATATTCCGCACGAAATGGAGGAAGCCGCGCTGCTCGATCGTGCCGGACGCTGGCGCGCGCTGTGGCATGTCATTCTGCCGCAGGCGCGCGGCGGCATCGCGGTGACGCTGATCTTCGTGTTCCTGAATGCATGGAACGAGTTCCTGTTCGCGGTGGTGCTCGGCGGCAACACGGTGCGGCCGGTGACGGTCGCGATGTTCAACTATATTTCGGTCGAGCAGACGCTGTGGGGCAAGCTCGCCGCGGCGGCGATGATCGCGATGCTGCCGGTGATCCTGCTCGGGCTCGTCGCGCAAAAACATATCGTGAAAGGACTGACGGTCGGGGCGGTGAAAGGGGGCGGCAGGCGATGAGTGCGGCCGGACGCATGTCGCTGCGCAACGTGGTGAAACGCTACGGCACGTTCACCGCACTGCGCGGCATCACGCTCGACATCGAGCCCGGGGAATTCTTCGCGCTGCTGGGACCGTCGGGGTCGGGCAAGACGACGACGCTGCGCATTCTTGCCGGACTCGAAACCGTCGACGAGGGCACGGTGATGCTCGACGACGCCGACGTAACGCACTCGGAACCCGGCGAGCGTGACGTCGCGATGGTGTTTCAAAGTTATGCGTTGTATCCGCACATGACGGTGTACGACAACATCGCGTTTCCGCTCAAGATGGTGGGCATGAAGAAGGCAGAAATCGGTGCTGCGGTGCGCGCAGCGGCGGCGAAAGTCCACATCGATCATCTGCTCGACCGGCGGCCGGGACAGCTCTCCGGCGGCCAGCAGCAGCGCTGCGCGCTGGCACGCGCGATCGTGCGCCAGCCGCGACTGTTTCTGCTCGACGAGCCGCTGTCGAATCTTGACGCCAAGCTGCGACTGGAGACGCGGGTCGAGCTGAAGAAGCTGCAGCGCTCGCTCGGCGTTACCACCGCCTACGTCACGCACGATCAGGAAGAGGCGATGACGATTGCCGACCGTCTGGCGGTCTTCATGGACGGCAACATCGTCCAGGTCGGCACGCCGGAGACGGTGTTTGCGCGCCCGAATTCAATTGAAGTGGCAACTTTTCTCGGCAATCCGCCGATGAATCTGCTGCCGGGCGTGTTGTGCGGGCGCGCGCTTAGAGTTGGGCAGCACGCGGTCGCGCTGGCGCACGATTACGGCAGCACCGAACGGCCGGTGATGCTCGGCGTGCGTCCCGGCGCCTTTCGCATCGACGGCGCCGGCATTCCGGCGCAGGTCGATCTGACCGAACAACTGGGCGACAGTGTGATTGCGGACCTGCGCGTCGCCGACACGCTGATTCGCGTACGGCTGCCGGAACGGACACGACTGGCCGAAGGCACCCAGGTGCGAGTCACGTTCGATGCAGAAGACGCCCATCTGTTCGATCCGGAAACGCACGCGCGGCTTTGAGCCGGGCCTTCGAAAATGGGAAACATGATGCAGACACACTGGATCAACAACAGGGCAATGCCGGGATCGGGCGAGATCCTGGTGGTCAATCCGGCAACCGAAGAAGTGATCGATGTCGTTCCGAAGGGGTCGGCAGGCGAAGCGGACGCCGCGGTGATTGCCGCCGCAGATGCATTCCCGGCGTGGGCCGCGCTGACGCCGAATGCGCGGCGCGACGCAATGCGTACCGCCGCCGACAAGCTGGCCATCATGCGCGACGAGCTGGCGCGGCTTTTCACGATGGAGATGGGCAAGCCGCTGGCACAGGCGCGTGGCGAAATCGGCGCCGCGATCGACACCATGCGTTCGTTTGCCGAGCTGGCGATGCATCTGCGCAGCGGCAGCCAGATGACGCCGCATGGCGAGATCAGCTTCCAGCAGCGTGTGCCGCGCGGCGTCGCCGCCTGCATCATTCCGTGGAATTTCCCGATCGCGGTCGGCCTCGAGAACGTGGTGCCGAACCTGTTGGTCGGCAATACGGTGGTGTGGAAGCCGTCGGAGAAAACGCCGCTGGCATCGCGCCTGATCGCCGAAAGGGCATTCGATCATCTGCCGCCCGGCGTGCTCAACGTGCTGCTGGGCGACGGGCCCGGCGCCGGTGATCCGCTGGTGCGCCATCCACAGGTGGAGCTGGTGGTGTTCGTCGGCAGCGAGCGCACCGGCCGGCGGCTGGCCGAAATCTGCGGCCGCGAACTGAAGAAAGCCGTGATCGAACTGGGCGGCAAGGATCCGCTGATCGTCGACGAAACGGTCGATGTGCGCGCTGCCGCGCGGCTCGGTGCCGAGGCCGCCTATTTCAACGCCGGTCAGATCTGCACCTCGACCGAACGCCTCTACGTCTCGAAACGGATTTTCGACGACTATGTCGAGGCGCTGGTCGAGGAATCGCGCAAGATCAGGCTCGGTGACGGGCTCGAGCCTGACGTGCAGATGGGGCCGCTGGTGGACCGGCTGCAGCTCGATCGCGTCGCCGCGCACGTCGATGACGCGGTAACGGAAGGCGCGAACGTGCTGTGCGGCGGCCACCGCCTCGAACGCAAGGGGTTTTTCTACCCGCCGACCGTGGTGACCGGTATCAGTGCCGGCAGCCGGCTGATGGTCGAGGAGACCTTCGGTCCGGTTGCGCCATGCGTGCCGTTCGACGATTTCGACGAAGCGATCGCGCTTGCGAACAGTTCGCCGTACGGCTTGGCCGCGATCGTCTGTACCGCATCAGGCGCACGCGCGATCAAGGCGGTGCATGAACTCAACGCGGGGATGGTGAAGATCAACGCGATGCGCGGCAAGGCGCCGGGCGCGACGTCCGAGCCGTTCGGCACCAGTGGTCTCGGGCACGGCTATGGCGTGGAATTCCTGTACGAGCTGACGCGGCAGAAGTCGGTGCAGTGGCGTGCCGCACCGAAGTGAACAAACGATAAATTCGGAGTTGACAATCAAGTGATGCAATTGACACAGGAAGAACGTCGCATGTGCGCCGGCGAGTCCGGCGATGCGGTTCGGCGCGCAATCGAGCAACAGATCAAGGTGGGCGAGTTCTTCGGCGCGGAGCGTTTCGTGCCGGTGACCAATGTGCACATGATGGGCGATATCGAAGTGATGGGAAACGCCGGGCTGCGGTTTTTGCGCGACGTTTCCGCCGATCATGTGTCGTGTGCGCGCCCGACCACGACCAACGCGCGCTGCTTCGATTTCGCGCATGCCGCCGAATTGCGCCAGGATGCGCAGGAAGTGGAAAAGGAGCACCAGATCATCGACTGCCTGCAGCGCATGAACGTGACGACCGTCGATACCTGCATCAACTACCAGACGATCTACCAGCCGCATTTCGGCGAGCACGTGGCGTGGGGCGACACTGGAACGGTGATCTACGCCAATTCCGTGTTCGGCGCGCGCTCGAATTTCGAATCGGGGCCGGCGGCATTCGCGGCATCGCTCACCGGCCGCACGCCGGCCTACGGCTTCCATCTCGACGATTGCCGCCGCGGTACGCTGCTGGTTGAAGTGACGGCCCCGCTGAACGACATTGCGGACTGGGGCGCGCTCGGCAAGCTGGTCGGCCAGCCGAATCAGGATTATTTCGCGGTGCCGGTGTTTGCCGGAATCGGACAGACGCCGACTTCGGACCAGCTCAAGCATCTCGGCTGCTCGCTCGCCAGCTACGGTTCGATGGCGATGTATCACATGGTCGGCGTGACGCCTGAGGCATCCAGCGTGGATCGCGCGTTCGGCGGGCAGCCGCCGGCGAAAACGATGAAGGTCGGCAGTGCCGAGCTCGAGTCGGTGTACCGCGGCTACGACACCGGCGACGGCGCCGCAAGCCTGGTGGTGTTTTCCGGGCCGCAGCTGTCGCTGCTCGAGTTGCAGACGCTGGCGCGGCTGTTCGACGGGCGCCGGTCGCATCCGCGCACCAGCGTGTTCGCGACCACCAGTCATGCGATTCTTGCCGACGCCCGCAGGCTCGGTGTCGCGGCGGCACTGGAAGCGGCCGGCGTCACCATCCTCGAAGGCGTGTGCTTCTATCTGCTGCAGCGGCTCTCCGAAATCCGCCGCGAAAACGGCTGGACCAATCTGATTTCGAATTCGGCGAAGATCGTCAATACGATCACCGCGCATCGCTTCAATACGATCCTGCGCCGCACCGAGGAATGCGTTGAAATTGCGGTCAGCGGGAGAGTGGCATGAACGCGCCGGTCGACATCATCCGGGTGACGCGGGCGTTCGGCGATGCGGTCGAGGGGGAAGCGGTGGTGTCCGGCGAAGGCTTCAGTCCGCGCTACGATCTCGATCGCACCACCGGTGTGATATCGAAAGCCGGTCATGCGCTGGAAGGCATCCATCTGCGCGACAAGATCCTGATCGTGCCGACCGCCAAGGGCGGTGTCGCGGCGGGCTGGGCCTTTCTCGACATCAAGGACAAGGGGTATGCACCGAAGGCACTGGTATTCGGCAAGACCAATCCGGTGATGGTACAGGGTGCAGTATTCGCCGAAATGACGATCACCGAGGGCTGGTCGCCGAACGCGCTCGAGCACATCCGCAGCGGTGACATCGTGCGGGTGGACCCCGCCGAAAAAACGGTTCGCATCCTGCGCAGAAAGGCATAGCAGTGGCAACGAAGATGTCGCAATCGGCCACGACACGCCGCAGGATCGCGCCGCTGAGCCGCAACAGCCATATCGCGATGCACCGCCAGCTCGCGCAGCGGCTGCGCGCAGCGATCGCCGATGGCGTCTACAAGCCGGGGGAGCGCATTCCAACCGAGCCGGAACTGATCCAGCGTTATGGCGTGAGCCGCATCACGGCGCGCCAGGCGGTCGATCATCTGGTACGCGAGGGACGCGTCATTCGCAAGCAGGGAAAAGGCACTTTCGTCGCCGAGCCGGTGGTGCGTCACGACCTGCTCGATCTGCGCGGCATCTATGAAGAGCTGGTGGCGCAGGGACTTGATCCCGGAACCGAGATCGTCGAATTCACCGAGACGCTGCCGCCGCCCCATGTCGCGCAACGGCTGCAGAGCGGAGCGCGCCCGCTCGTGGCGTGGAAACGGCTGTATCGGCTGCGCGGCATGCCGTTTGCGCTGTCCTGCGTGTATCTGTCTCCCGGTTCCGCCAGTGTGACACGCGTCCAGGTGGCGAAACATCCGACCTACTCGATACTGGAATCCGTGCTTGGCTTCCATATCGCGCACGCCGATATCTCGATTGCGTACCAGCGCGCGACGCCGGAACTCAGGAAGCTGCTCAAGCTGCCGGCCGGAGCGCCGGTGATGGTGCTCGAGCGGGTGTCATACTCGACGGACGGGATGCCGCGCGAGCACACGATGTACTACGCAAAGGCAGAATCGTACGTATTCTCGATCAAGGTGCGCGGCAAGCTGCCGATCACCGAGTCGTTCAGGGAAGCGAAACCGGCGATCGAAAATGACGTGCCGCGGGTGCAGCCGATGAAGGTGTCCGCGGCAAAATCATGAAGCCGGTTTATTGCGGGGCACCGAACCCGAATCGGCCGTGTGCAGGGGTTCGGACGGGCGCGGTGGGGTGCGCATGACGGCTCGCGTGTTCGACTACGTAATCGTAGGAGCCGGTTCGGCCGGATGCGTGCTGGCGAACCGATTGACCGAAAACGGTCGGCATACCGTGCTGGTGCTCGAAGCCGGACCGCCGGATACCAACCCGTGGATCCGCGTGCCGATCGGCTATGGCAAGACGATGCATCATCCGGTTCTCAACTGGCGCTTCCGGACCGAGCCGGACCCGCACATGAACGGACGGCGCATCTACTGGCCGCGCGGCCGCACGCTGGGCGGCTCGAGCGCGATCAACGGGCTGATCCAGATTCGCGGTCAGGCGGAGGATTTCGATACCTGGGAAAAGCTCGGCGCGGACGGCTGGAGCGCGCGCGAAACATTGCGCTACTTCATAAAATCCGAAAGCTATTCCGGCGGCGCCGGTCCGTATCACGGCGACAGCGGTCCGCTGAGCGTCTCCGACATCACCGATCGCAGCGAGCTGGTCGACGCCTTCATCCGCGCGGCGGGCGATCTCGGCATTCCGCCGAACAGCGACTTCAACGGCGCCGTACAGGAAGGCGCCGGCTATCTGCAATTGACGACGCGCAACGGGCGGCGCTGCTCGGCGGCCGCCGCCTACCTGCATCCGGCGCGCCATCGTCCCAACCTGACGGTGGAAACTGGCGCCCGCGTGATGCAGATACTGTTCGATGGACAGCGCGCCACTGGCGTGCGCTACGTCCGGAACGAAGTGGAGACGACGGTTGCGGCCGGGCGGGAAGTTCTGCTGTGCGCCGGTGCGCTGCAGTCGCCGCAGCTGCTGCAGCTGTCCGGTATCGGGCCCGGCGCGTTGCTGCAGCGCTTCGGCATTCCGATCGTTGCCGACCGGCCCGGTGTCGGCGAGAATCTGCAGGATCATCTGGCGCTGCGGCTGATCTACAAATGCACGAAACCGATCACCACCAACGATGATTTGCGCAATTTCTGGCGCAAGGCACGCACCGGCCTGCGCTATCTGCTGTTCCGGCGCGGGCCGATGGCGATCGGCGTGATGACGGCAGGCATCATCACGAAGGCGCTGCCGGATGCCGCCACGCCCGACATCCAGTTCTTTCTCAGCACCGTCAGCGCGGACGGACGCGGCGATGCGCCGCATCCATTCCCCGGCTTCACGATCGTCTACTACCCGATGCGGCCGACCAGCCGCGGCTCCATCCGCATCCAATCGCGCGATCCGTTGGAGCCACCGGCGATGCTGCCGAACTACCTGTCCACCGAATACGATCAGTACATCATGCTGGCCGGGGCCAGGCTTGCGCGGCGGCTGGCCGCGACACCGTCACTGTCGCCTTATGTTCTCGAAGAGTACAGCCCCGGTGCGGCGGTGCAGAGCGACGAAGCGCTGCTCGACGCGGTCCGTGACAACGGATCGTCCGGCTATCATCCGGTCGGCACCTGCCGCATCGGCCAGGACGCGCAAGCCGTGGTGGATCCGCGTTTGCGGGTGTACGGCGTGCGCGGCTTGCGCGTGGTCGATGCGTCGGTGATGCCGACGCTCGTATCCGGCAACACCAATGCCGGCACCATCATGATCGCCGAAAAGGCCGCCGACATGGTGCGCGCGGACGCGGCGGCGGAACGCGTCTGATCAGAACTGCGGGATCGGCGTGTTGTAAAACAGGTGCACCAGCCACATCGGCACCGCCGGCACATAGGTCACCAGCAGCAGCACCAGCGTCAACACGGCAATGAAATAGATGTTGACCTTGGTGACCTCCCACATATCCGCTTTCGCGATCGCGCACGTGGTTGCCAGCACGCTCGCCATCGGCGGCGTCTGCTGACCGATGCCGAGATTGATGGTAACGATGATGCCGAAGTGCACCGGGTCGATGCCGACGGCGTGCACCAGTGGCATCACCACCGGCACCACCAGGATGATTGCCGCGGCCGAGTGCAGGAACAGCCCGAGGAACAGCAGCAGAACGTTGAGCAGCGCCAGCACGACGTACTTGTTGTGCGTGATGTCGAGCACCGCGGCGGCCAGATGCTGCGGCAATTGCGCCTCGGTCAGATAAGTGCCGAGCAGCGCCGACGCGGCGACCAGCAGCATCACCACCGACGTCTGCACGCCGCCTTCGATCATCGCGTGCCACAGGTCGCGCACGTTGAGCTCGCGGTAGAGGACCAGTCCGACGAACAGCGCCGCCACCACCGCCAGCGCAGCGCCTTCGGTGGCGGTGACGACGCCGCCGAAAATGCCACCGAGGATGATGAACGGCAGCACGAACGCCCACAGCGCATCCTTGAACGTCGTCCACACCCGCTTCCACTGGAAGGCTTCCTCGACCGGCAGGTTGTAACGCACCGCGAACCAGTACGCGACGCCCATCATCAGCAGGCCGCCGAGTAAACCGGGAACGATTCCGGACACGAACAGCTGCACGACGGAGGTTTCCGCCATTGCCGCATAAATGATCATCGGAATCGATGGCGGAATAATCACCGCCAGCGTTGCCGACGACGACAATACCGCGGCACTGAATTCCTTCGTGTAGCCCTTGCTGCGCATCGCCGGGATCAGGATCGATCCGATCGCGGCGACGTCGGCCACCGCCGAGCCCGAAATTTCGGCGAAGAATAGCGTGGAGCCGATGCCGACTAGGGACAGTGCGCCGCGGATGAATCCGAGGCAGGCGGACGCAAACGCGATCAACCGGCGCGAAATGCCGGATGCGTTCATGATCGCCCCGGCCAGGATGAACAGTGGGATCGCGATCAGCGGGAAACTGGTGGCGCCGGTATACATCACCACCGGAAGGTTCACCAGCGAGCCCGTTCCGTCGGACACGACCATCGCCACCACGGCGACCAGGCCGAGCGCGACGGCGATCGGCACGTCGATCAGCACCAGCAGCAGGATGCCAACGAATACCGCTACGCCAGCCATTATTCGGTTGCCTCCACGATGGCTGTCGCTTCACCGGCGGCACGTCCTGCGGCGGCGTCACGCAGGATGCCGGGCAGGCATATCGCCTCGGCGATCAGGAACAGAATGGCGCCGACTGGAATCGCCGACTGCGTCAATTGCACCGGAATGTCGACCGTGACCAGCGTTTCTCCGGCCAGCACGCCCAGCACTTTCCAGCCGAAGAATGCGAGCAGGATGAAGAACGCGAACACACAGGCTTCACAGATGATCGCCAGTATCAGCCGTATGTGCGGTGGCGTCGCGCGCACCAGGCCGGGCACACTGATATGAGCGCGCTTGAGGGCGCCCAGTCCCAGGCCGTAATAGGTCAGCCACGCCAGCAGCACCGCGGCGACTTCGTCGTACCACGCCAGCGGATGGCCAATGCTGCGATAAATGATGCCGGCGATCACCACGCCGGTGAGCACCAGCAGCAGGACCACGACGATGATTTCGAGCAGATGTTCGAAACCACGCCGCCAGGCGGCTGAAGACATCGGGCTTCTCCCTGTCAGGACAACGCCCGCACCAGGCGGTGCGGGCGTCTCTGTATTACTCGTTACGCAACTTCTGGCATTCGGCGATCCACTTGCCGCCGTCCGGCACTTCCTTCGCGAACTCGTCGTAAATCGGCTTGCTGGCCTTGATGAACGCTTCCTTGTCGACCTTGTTCACCTTCATGCCGGCCGCCTTCAGCTTGCCGACCAGTTCGTCGTCAAGTTTAGCCGCGGTTTTATAGACCCAGGGTGTCGTTTCATGCGCTGCATCCCACAGTACCTTGCGCACGTTTTTCGGCCACGATTTCCATTTGCGCGGTGACACGACGACATAGGCAGGCGTATAGACGTGGCTGGACAGTGACAAATATTTCTGCACTTCCTGGAATTTCTGCGAGTAGATCTGGATCAGCGGATTTTCCTCACCGTCCATCACGCCGGTATGCAGCGCGACGAACACTTCCGACAGTGCCATCGGCGACGGGTTGGCGCCGTAGGCCTGGAACATCTTCACGCGCCATTTGCCTTTCGGCGTGCGCAGCTTGATGCCCTTCAGGTCAGCCGGCACGTTGATCGGGCGCACGTTGTTCGTGATCTGACGGAAACCGTTCTCCCACAGCCCGATGATCTTGTAGCCTTTCTTTTCCGCGATGGGCACGAGGTCGGGCCACACCACCTTCTTCGCGATGCGCTCCATGTGTGCGCGGTCCTTCACCAGGTACGGCATCTCGAACAGGCCGAATGCCGGCACCTGTGATGACATCACCGTTGACGGCAATGAGAAATCGAGCGTGCCGAGCTTGATCTTCTGCAGCATTTCGACGTCGCCGCCGAGCTGGCTGGAGCCGTAAATCTGGATTTTGATCTGGCCCTTGCTCTTTTCGGAAACGAGTTTGGCGAAATGCTTGGCCGACAGGTCAAACAATGACCCGGGGGCGCCGACGTGACCAAACTTGAGCGTCGTCTCGGCGTTGGCGGTGCCGAGGGTGAACGCAAACAGCCCTAACAACAGGGCAAAGGTTTTGACGAATCGCATATCGGTATCCTCCTTCGGATGGTCCTGCACGTGTAAAACTGCAACTACGTTATGCGTGTGCCATCGTGTCGGCACGCGCATCGACTGCTTTCATCGGCGGCCTTTTCCAGTCGCATGGCTTCCGCCGGCGTACTGTGCTGTTCCATTACCAACCACCGGCGCTCGTCTCCGCCGCCGGATGCTCATGCCGCGCGCGTTACGCTGTCGGTACCGGACGCCGGATCCGCGCCGAGATGATTCATAGCGGCGTGGACGCCTGCTGCGGTATGAGGGATGTTGGCAAGCGCAAGGCCCATCTCGATGCCGGCGAGCGTGCCGCACAGCATCAGGTCGTTGAAGTCGCCCAGGTGCCCGATACGGAACACCCGCCCCTTGAGCTTGCCCAGCCCCGCGCCCAGCGACAGGTCGAAGCGCTCCAGCGCAAGTTTCCGGAACTGCGCCTCGTCGTGCCCCTCCGGTAGCAGCACCGCCGTCAGTGAACTCGAGTATTCCGCCGGATTCGCACACAGCACCTCCAAGTTCCACCCCCGCACCGCCCGGCGCGTGGCCTCGGCATGCCGGTCGTGACGCCGGAACACGTTCGCCAGGCCCTCTTCATTGAGCATGTTGAGCGCTTCGCGCAGCCCGTAGAGCAGGTTGGTGGCCGGCGTATACGGAAAGAAGCCGCTGTGGTTCGGCGTGAGCATTGCCTCCCAGTCCCAGTACGAGCGCGGCAGCTTGGCACTCTTTGCCGCGGCCAGCGCCTTCTCGCTCACCGCGTTGAACGACAGCCCCGGCGGC
>DASSON010000006.1:0-18487 GCA_035700525.1 Burkholderiales bacterium | reverse complement strand
GGCGGCCGAGGCGGCGCTGGTCAAGCTCAAGCTGCGCGGCCTGAACGGGACGGTGGTGTCGAAGTAGCGGCAGATGACGGCATTCGACTACGCCGTTGTTGCAATCATCGGACTGTCGGTGCTGTTCAGTATAATGCGCGGGCTGGTGCGCGAAGTGCTCGCACTGGTGGCATGGGTGGTGGCGTTCGTCGTGGCGCGCATGTGGGCGGTGGACGGAGCGCATTACGTGCCATCGGCAGTCACCGACCCGGCGTTGCGCGTGGTGATTGCATTCGTGGTGCTGTTTCTGGTGGCGCTGATCGCAATGGGTTTCTTGACGAGAGCTGTGTCGGCGTTGGTGCGGGTGTCCGGGCTGGGATTCGTGGATCGCGGCCTGGGGGCGATGTTCGGCTTCGCGCGCGGCGTGCTGATCGTCACGATCGTGGTGCTGATCGCGGGCATGACGCCGCTGCCGCACGATGCGGCGTGGCGCAACGCCGTGCTGCGCGGACCGTTTGAGTCGCTGGCAGTCAGCGTCAAGCCGTGGCTGCCCCGCGATCTGTCCACGCGTATTTCGTACAACTGAGGTCGGACTGCCATGTGCGGGATCATCGGTGCCGTCGCAAAAACCCCCATCAACCAGGTGTTGTATGACGGGCTGCTGGTGCTGCAGCACCGTGGCCAGGATGCAGCCGGCATCGTCACCGCGGACGGCGACGCATTCCACATTCACAAAGGCCGCGGCATGGTGCGCGACGTGTTCCGCACGCGCGACATGCGCTCGCTGACCGGCACCGCCGGCATCGGACACGTCCGCTATCCGACCGCCGGTTCGGCGTGGTCGGCGGCGGAGGCGCAGCCGTTCTACGTCAACTCACCGTTCGGCATCGTGCTCGCGCACAACGGCAACCTCACCAATGTCGATGCGCTGAAGCGCGAATTGTTCCGCCAGGATCTGCGCCACATCAATACCGATTCCGACACCGAAGTCCTGCTCAATGTGCTGGCGCACGAGCTGCAGGAAGGGACGGCCAACTACAAGCTCGATCCGGCGACGATCTTTGCCGCGGTGTCGGGCGTGCATCGCCGCTGCCGCGGCGCGTACGCGGTGGTGGCGCTGATCGCGGGCTGCGGACTGCTGGCGTTTCGCGATCCGTTCGGCATTCGTCCGCTGGTGTTCGGCAAGGCCGAAACCGCGAAAGGCGTCGAATACATGGTCGCGTCCGAGAGCGTTGCGCTCGACACGCTGGGCTTCAATCTGGTGCGTGACGTCGCGCCCGGCGAGGCGGTGTTCATCGACATGGACGGTCATTTTTACAGCCAGCCGTGTGCTGCACATGCGTCGCTCAACCCGTGCATGTTCGAGTTCGTCTATCTGGCGCGTCCGGATTCGATGATGGATGGCATTTCGGTTTACGAGACGCGGCTGCGCATGGGCGAAAGCCTGGCGGAGAAAATCCGGCGGCATCATCACCATCTCGACATCGACGTGGTGATGCCGATCCCGGATTCCAGCCGCCCGGCAGCGATGGAGCTGTCGCACCGGCTCAATCTGCCGTACCGCGAAGGATTCATCAAGAACCGCTACATCGGCCGCACCTTCATCATGCCGGGACAGGCGACACGCAAGAAGTCGGTGCGCCAGAAGCTCAATGCGATCGGCATGGAATTCAAGGGCCATAACGTGCTGCTGGTCGATGACTCCGTGGTGCGCGGCACGACCAGCCGCGAGATCGTGCAGATGGCGCGCGAGGCCGGCGCGCACAAGGTGTTTTTTGCATCGGCCGCGCCGCCGGTACGCTATCCGAACGTGTATGGCATCGACATGCCGACCCGCGACGAACTGATCGCCAATGGCCGCAGCGAAGAGGAAGTGGCGCGCGAGATTTGTGCCGACGAGCTGATCTATCAGGATCTCGACGCATTGATTGCAGACGTGCATCGCGTCAACCCGCGCGTCGGGCATTTCGAAACTTCATGCTTCGACGGCCACTACATCACCGGTGACGTCACGCCCCAGTATCTGCATGACGTGGAAGCGCGGCGGCATGCGGAGCCGGTGGTGACGACGAGTTCGCAGCTCGATCTCAATCTGGAACCGGTGGATTGACAGACGAGAGCGGCCGGTCGGGTTGCGGCGTTACCCGAGCAGCCAGGGCTGAATCTGTTTCCGGTGGTCCACTGTCAATTTTTTCTTGACAGCCGGGCCGCAGCAGGCGTAATTTTTGACTGCGCCGATTTGATAATCAGCTTGCGGGCGCCCGATAAATACTGCTAAAGCGTGTCCACCGGTTTAGCGCAAGCTGACCGGTTTTTTTGTGCCCATTGCAACGGAAAGAAACGAAAAACACCATGTCGGACGACCATGAATTCGAAACCCGCGCGGTGCGTGCCGGCATCGCGCGCAGCCAGTTCAACGAACATGCCGAAGCGCTGTATCTGACGTCGAGCTTCATCTACGGCTCCGCCGCCGAGGCCGCGGCACGCTTCGCCAATCAGCAGCCCGGCTACATCTACTCGCGGTTTTCCAATCCCACCACGGCGACGCTCGAACAGCGGCTGGCGGCGCTGGAAGGCGCCGAGTGCTGCGTCGCGACCGCATCGGGCATGGCGGCGATCCTGTCATGCGTGATGGGGTTGCTGAAAAGCGGCGATCACATCATCACGTCGCACAGCATTTTCGGCTCGACCGTGCAGTTGTTCGGCAACATCCTCGCGCGCTTCGGCTTGCGCACCACGTTCGTCGACGGTGCCGATACCGCGGCGTGGGCGCGCGCGGTGACCCCCGAAACGAAACTGCTGTTCGTCGAGACGCCATCGAATCCGCTGACCGAAGTGGCCGACGTCGCGGCGCTGTCTACGATCGCGCGCAAGGCCGGCGCGCTGCTGGTGGTGGACAACTGTTTCTGCACGCCGGCGCTGCAGCGGCCGCTGGAAATGGGCGCCGACATCGTCGTGCATTCGGCAACCAAGTATCTCGATGGTCAGGGTCGCGTGCTGGGCGGCGCGGTGCTCGGCAGCCGCGAGGTGGTTCATGATGGGGGCGTATTCGGCTTCCTGCGTACCGCGGGGCCGTCGATCAGCCCGTTCAACGCCTGGGTGATTCTGAAGGGACTGGAAACATTGAAGCTGAGAATGGATGCGCAGTCGGCAGCGGCGCTGACGCTGGCGCGCTGGCTGGAAGCACAGCCCGGCATCGAGCGTGTCTATTACCCGGGACTCGATTCACATCCGCAGCACGCACTGGCCGCTGCCCAGCAGCAGGCCGCCGGTGCGATCGTGTCGTTCGATGTCAAGGGCGGACGCGATGCGGCGTGGCGCGTGGTGGACGGCACGCGCATCATTTCGATCACCGCGAATCTCGGCGACACCAAGACCACGATCACGCACCCGGCGACCACCACGCACGGGCGCATCTCGCCCGAAGCACGTGCCGCGGCCGGCATCGGCGACGGTCTGCTCAGGCTGGCGGTGGGGCTGGAGTCGGTCGAAGACCTGAAGGCCGATCTGGCGCGCGGGCTGGGTTAAAGGCGCCAAGGACAACAAGAAAACTTCAAAAACTCAACCGCAGAGGCGCAAAGGGACGCAAGGGGAAACCGGATCAGAAGTTCGTTGCGCCTTTTCTTCGCGCCTTTGCGGTCATTGCCTTCTCTGCATTTCCTCCGCGTCTGCTGCGCACGGTGCACCCTGTCGCGCTCGCGGCGTTCCGTTATGGTAGTCTGTCGTTCGGTTGTTTCATCTGAAGGAGACAGCGGTGCAACTCAAGACGATGATCATGGCTTCGGCTGCGTTGATGTTTGCGTTGGGGTCCGCCGTAACGATCGCCGCGCCGAACTTCGAAGATGGCCTGTGGGAAACCACGGTCAGCATGGAGGCGCCCGGCATGCCGGCAACGCCGCCGCACACGACGCGGCAATGCATGACCAAAGATGACATCGATCCGCACAAGGCGCTGAGCCATTTCAGCGTCAACGGGCACGAGAACCAGTGCAAGGTCTCCGACTACAAGGAGAACGGCAACACAATCACCTGGAAAACCGACTGCAGCGGCGCGCACCCGGCGATGACCGGCGCTTTCTCCGCAACCTATAACGGCGCTTCCTTCACGATGGTAGCCCATGGCAAGGCAAACGAAGGCGGTCAGACGATGGAATTTACGATGAACGCCAGCGGCAAACGGATGGGCGCCTGCAAGCAGTAAATTGCCGGCCGTTATTCCACACCGCTACGCGTTCCCGACGGGCTGTTAATCCGGGTTAACTGAAGGCGCCAGGAACGCCAGGAGAACTTCAAAAACTCAACCGCACAAGCGCAGAGGGACGCAAGAAGGAAGCCCATATCAGAAGTTCTTTGCGGCCTTTGCGGCATTTCCTTGTGCCATCGCGCCTTCGGTTATCGCTTTTCCCTGCGTTTCCCCTGTGTCTCTGCGCCTCTGCGGTTACAGCCTTGATCGACTTTCGGTGGATGGTTCATCCGTCCAGGTCGACTGCGGTGCAACCCGAGGCATCGCAGCGCAGATACGAGCCGCGCTGATACCAGTCGGCGAGCACCCAGCGTTCGCATTCATGGCCGTCAACGACATGCACGTGACGTGCGGGGCGATGCGTGTGGCCGTGGATCAGCCGCGGGTAGTCATGCACGCGCAGCGCGGCTGCAACGGCATCAGCATTGACGTCCATGATCGCCTCGCGCTTCTGCTGTTTCGCGGCTTCACTGCCGGCGCGCAGGCGCAGCGCCTGTTGGCGTCGTGCGTCGAGCGGCTGTGCGAGGAATTGCGACTGCGCCGCCGGATTGCGCACCGACGAACGGAATTTCTGGTATTCGATATCGTCGGTGCACAGCGTATCGCCATGCATCAGCAACGTGCGCGTGCCGTAAAAGTCGGTCAGCGTCGGATCGGTAATGAGCGCGGCGCCGCACGCTGTGGCGAACGCTTCGCCCATCAGGAAATCACGGTTGCCGTGCATCAGCAGCAGCGGCGTGCCGGAGTCGGCAAATTGCCTGAGCCCGGCGATCACCTGCGCGTTGAATGCGTCGTCAGTGTCATCGTCGCCGATCCAGTATTCGAACAGGTCACCCAGGATGTAGAGCGCATCGGCGCGGGCCGCATCGTTTTCCAGAAAACGGAAGAACTGTTCCGCGATCGCCGGACGCTGTGGTGCCAGGTGGAGATCGGAGATGAACAGGGTGTGACTCATTTTGTCAGTGAGGGGTGAGGAGTGAGGCGTGAGGGGTAAATAAATGCGGCGCGCCTTGCGCGTCGGAAATTTTCAACACCTCACTCCTGACACCTCACGCCTCACGCATTCTAAACTGCTTCCGCGCGCTCGATCACGACATCGTCCACCGGAACGTCCTGGTGTCCGCCATGCGCACCGGTCGATACCTTTCTGATCCGGTCGATCACGTCGGCTCCTTCGGTGACGCGGCCGAACACGCAATAGCCCCAGCCCTGCGGTGTCTCGGACTTGAAGTTCAGAAAATCGTTGTCGGCGACGTTAATGAAGAATTGCGCGGTCGCGGAATGCGGATCGGGCGTGCGTGCCATCGCGATTGTGTAGCGGTCGTTCTTCAGGCCGTTGGCGGCTTCATTGCGGATCGGCGCACGCGTGGATTTCTGCTGCATGCCGGGCTCGAAACCGCCGCCCTGGATCATGAAACCGTCGATCACGCGGTGAAAAATCGTGTTGGTGTAGAAGCCATCGTCCACGTACTGCATGAAGTTGGCGACGGTTTCCGGCGCATTTTCAGCGTCGAGCTCGAGCGTGATGATGCCATGACTGGTGTGCAGCTTAACCATGAGAAGAGCCTTTGTGGTGGGATTGGGAAGATTTGCGAACGAGCGTTATCTGCTTGATGATCACCGGCGTGCGCGGTACGTCCGCGTACGGCGGGTGTTCTCCGGTCGGAACGGTGGCGATGCGGTTGACGACGTCCATTCCGCTGACGACGCGGCCGAATACCGCGTAGCCAAATCCGCGCGGTGTCGGTGCCCGATAGTTCAGAAAATCATTGTCGGCGACATTGATGAAAAATTGCGCGGTCGCCGAGTTCGGATCCGACGTGCGCGCCATCGCGATGGTTCCGGTGTCGTTGCGCAACCCGTTGCCGGCTTCATTCGGAATCGGTGCGCGCGTCGGCTTTTCCTTGAAGTCCGGCGTGAAGCCGCCGCCCTGGATCATGAATCCCTTGATCACGCGATGGAAGATGGTGCCGTCATAGAAACCGTCCTTCACGTATTGCAGGAAATTCGCAACCGTTTTCGGTGCCTTGTCGGGATAGAGCTCCAGCGTGATCGCCCCCATGCTGGTCTCGATTTTCACCGTCGGGTTCGCCGCATAGAGCGGCAGCGCGGCGCTGAAGAGCAGCACGCCCAGCAATGTGAGCCAACGGCGCGTTACGACACCGGGCCTTCGTAAACGATCTTCCATTCTCCGTTCTCCAGTTTCCAGTATTGCTGTCTGCGGGTTGTATCGGAATGATCGCCGTCGTCGTAATGCTGGTTGAAAGTGGCGACGGCAAGCGGCTCATTACCGGGATAAAGATACAGGCTCAGATCGGTCAGCGCCACGCTGATTCGCGTTGGATCGTGGATTGCACGGCTTCGGCGTACGATCCACGCGTTCAGGTTTTCCTGTCCGCTGTGAAAGTCCGCCGCATAATGCGCAAAGTAGCGTTTCGCGTCGCGGCTTTCCCAGTCGCGCCGCCAGCCATCGATCGCTTGTTCGATCTGCGCGTCGAGCGCGCGCACCGCCGTGCGTTTTTCCCAATGGATGCCATCAGCGATGATGACGCGGGTATCGCCCGGTTGCAAGTACGGCTCGATCGCGGCCAGGTCGGAATTCGGCAGCACGATGCAGCCGCGACTGGCGCGCGGCGGGCGCTCACGGACAGTGTCGGGTGTGCCGTGCACCCAGATGCCGTAGCCGGTATGCCCAAGCCGGCGATCCCAGGCGTTCGGATAGTCGAGCGGGTAGGCGGCGGGCCCGTAGAACGCGGTGAGCTTGGCGCGTGGAATGTGGGTGGTGATGAAATAGACACCGAGCGGCGTGCGAAGATCGCCCTCGCGCACTTTGCCGGCGCCATCGCGGCCGATCGTCACGTAATAATCGGCCACGTAGCGCGGCTCGCCGTCGACGTTGCGAAACACGTAGAGCCGCGGCAGCGACGTGTCCACCACGATCACGAAGTGCTGGTCCGGCGACAGGCGCAGCAGATTCGCCGGAATGTCGCCGGCATGCTGCCAATTATCATACGATGCGAGTTGCATGCGGGGTGCCGTATGTGGCGCGTCAGAATGTGCAACCGGTGCAACGATGGCACCGGCAGGCGCGGACGATGCGGCGGTATCCGCCGCCCGTGCCGGCGGTGCCATCAGCAGGGCGGCAATTGTCAATGTGCCGATCATGCGGATCGGCATCATTACCCGCACGCGGACGGCACGCGCACCGCGCGGGATGTGGCCGATGCGCGACTTCATCGGCGGCCGGCCCCGGCCTTCGGTGCCGTTTTGGCCGCGGCCTTGCCGGGCGCAGCGGACAACAGTTGCCTGATCAGCGTCAGCTTGGCGCGTGCGGTGCTGTTCGTGCTGTCGGTCTGCAACGCGCGGGTGTAGGCGTCGGATGCCATCCGGGCATAGACATCACCCAGATTTTCCAGCGCGGTCGCATACTGGGGCTTGATGTCGATTGCCCGATCGAGCAGGCGGCGCGCCTTGTCGTAATCGCCCTGTCCGGCGTAGATCACGGCCAGGTTGTTGTACGGCTCCGGCAATTCGGGGTAATCGTGAGTGAGATCGGTGAAGACCCTGATTGCTTCGGCTTTCCGGTTGTCTTCGGCGAGAATGACCCCTTTCAGAAATCGGCCGCGCGCGTCCTTCGGATGGGTTACCAGAAAATGGTCGATGTGCCGCAACGCCGGCGCGTATTTGCCCTGCTTGAGCAGGGTGCTGCTTTGCTGATAGTCATCAGCGGTCGCTGCCTGTGCCGCGAATGCGCCCGGCGACAGCACGAGAATGGCGGTGATCAGCCCGATTAACGCGATACGGCCCATGCTATACTGGCGCGGTTTTTTGCCGCGCAAAAGATCGAAACCGCCGATTTTATCAAGAATTCGCCGGCAGGATGCTCCGGCCTCCCGTACGGCCCGTGTTCCGCCATGCTGAAGCTCTTTAATACGCTCACCCGCGAAAAACAGGTCTTCACACCGATCGTGCCCGGCAAGGTGCGCATGTACGTGTGCGGCATGACGGTCTATGATTACTGCCATCTGGGCCATGCGCGCGTGATGGTGGTGTTCGACATGGTGACGCGCTGGCTGCGCGCAGCGGGTCTCGACGTCACCTACGTGCGCAACATCACCGATATCGATGACAAAATCATCAAGCGTGCCGCCGAGAACAACGAGCCGATCGATGCGCTGACCGCGCGCTTCATTCAGGCGATGGAAGAGGATGCGGCAGCGCTTGGCGTGCGGGCGCCCGACTTCGAGCCGCGCGCGACACGGCATGTCGAAGGCATGACCGGGATGATACGCGCGCTGATGGACAAGGACATTGCGTATCAGGCCGACAATGGCGACGTCTTCTACGCGGTGCGCAAGTTTCCCGGTTACGGCAAGCTGTCCGGGAAGTCGCTCGAAGATCTGCGCGCCGGCGAGCGCATCGACGTCGATCGCAACAAGCAGGATCCGCTCGACTTCGTGCTGTGGAAAGCGGCCAAGCCCGGCGAGCCGGCATGGGATTCGCCATGGGGTCGGGGACGGCCGGGCTGGCACATCGAGTGCTCGGTGATGAGCGAATTTCACCTCGGCGAGCATTTCGACATTCATGGCGGCGGCCAGGATCTGCAGTTTCCGCACCACGAGAACGAGATCGCGCAGTCCGAAGGCGCACACGGCCATCCGTTCGTCAATTACTGGATGCACAACGGCTTCGTGCGCGTGGACAACGAGAAAATGTCGAAATCGCTCGGCAATTTCTTTACCGTGCGCGAGGTGCTGAAGAAGTTCGATCCCGAAGTCGTGCGTTTCTTCATCCTGCGCGCGCACTACCGCAGTCCGCTCAACTATTCGGACGTGCATCTCGATGACGCGCGCCAGGCGCTGACCCGGCTCTACACGGCGTTGAAAGGGTTGGACGTTGCGCCCGCGGCAATCGACTGGAGCAACCCGTACGCGAAGCGTTTCCGCGACGCGATGGATGACGATTTCAATTCGCCCGAAGCCGTGGCGGTACTGTTCGAGCTGGCGAGCGAAGCGAACCGCACCAAGTCGCCGGCGACCGCAACGCTGCTGAAATCACTGGCCGGCATTCTCGGATTGCTGACACGCGACGCCGGCACGTTTCTTCAGGCGGCGCCGGCGGCGCACGACGGCAGTTTCGATGCCGCCCGCATCGAGCAGCTTATCGCTGAACGCCAGGCGGCGCGCGCCGGCAAGAATTTCGCCGAGGCCGACCGCATCCGCCAGGAACTGGTGGATGCCGGTATCGTTCTGGAGGATATGCCGCAAGGGACGGTCTGGCGACGAAGCTAACGACGAGGTCGTTTAAAAGCGATAACCGCGGAGACGCTGAGGAAACGCAGAGAAAAGGCAGTAATCGCGAAGGCGCGAAGGGACGCAAGGGAAAACAGAATCAGAAGTTCTTTGCGCCTTCGCGCCCTTGCAGTTGTAGCTGTTTTTTAGGGTTACCCCCTTGGCGCTTCTTACGTCAACGGCAGCGCTACGTTGCGCGCGAATCCGGGACGTTCCTTCAAACGCCGATACCACGCTTCGAGATTTTTCGCCTGCGGCCGCTCGATCGGCATTTCGAACCAGCGGTAGGCGGCGACGCCGACAGCGATGTCGCCGATCGTCAGCGACTCGCCGCCGAGATGGCGCTCATTCTGCAGCTGCGCATCGACGATCGCGAATTTTTCGGCGGTTTTTTGCCGTGCGGTTTCGATCGCCGCGTTGTCGCGCTTTTCCGGCGGCGTGCGCACCAGGCCCCAGAACACTTTTCTCAAATTGGGCCACAGCGTCGTCGCCTGCCAGTCCATCCAGCGGTCGGCGCAGGCGCGTGCTGCCGCGTCTTCCGGCCATAAGGTACCGCTGCCGTAGCGCGCCGCGAGATAGCGCACGATCGCGTTCGATTCCCACAGCACCGCGCCGTCATCCTCGATCGTCGGCACCAGTCCGTTCGGGTTGAGCCGGCGGTACTCCGGCGTGTCGACCACGCCGAATGCCATGCCGGCATCGACGCGCTCGTACGGCACGTTCAGCTCATCGAGACACCACAGCACCTTCTGCACGTTGATCGAATTTTTGCGGCCCCAGACTTTCAGCATGCGATTTCCTCGTGGTTATTCTTGTGCTGCAGTGTAGCTTGCCGGTGGAAGCCGGGCAATGCCTGTCGGGTCTGGGTTGCACCGCCAAGGCGCCAGGAACGCCAAGGAGCAGCAAGAACAAGAGCGATAACCGCAGAGGTACGGAGGAAACGCAGAGAAAGGCTTAACCGTGGTTGAGTTTTTAAAGTTTTCCTGACGTCCTTGGCGGTTAGTCTTCCTTTTCCGCCGTGGCGGTTCCGGCACTTACCCGTTTATTGAAGTCCTTGAAAAACTTGTCCGCGAGCTTTTTCGCGACACCGTCGATCAGGCGCGATCCGACCTGCGCGATCTTGCCGCCGACGATGGCCTTCACGGTATAAGTCAGGAGCGTGCCGGTGTCGGCCGGCTCGAGCCGTACCTGTGCGGCTCCGTTGCCGAAGCCCGAAACGCCGCCCTGTCCCTCGAACGCGAGCGAGTACGCGTGTGGCGGGTCGAGGTCGGCGAGCAGCAGCTTGCCGTTGAACTTTGCATTGACCGGGCCGATCTTCAATTTCATCCGGATGTGGTATTCGGTATCGGATTGTTTGTCCATCGCGTCGCAGCCGGGAATGCAGGCCTTGAGGATTTCAGGATCGTTCAGGGCGCGCCAGGTTTCCTGTTGCGGCAGAGCGATCAATTGTTCGCCTTTCATTTCCATCGCGTTTCTCCCGTTGTGGACACGCGGCCACCGGACTGCGGTGGGCCGCCGCCGAGTAGGTCCGCCAGTTGCGCAAAGCTGTCCAGATTGTGCGCCGGCAGAAAACGATCCACGTGCGGGAGCATCGCACGAATGCCGGCGGCTTTGGCCTCGAAACCGGCGTAGCGCAGCAGCGGATTGAGCCAGATCAGCGCACGGCAGGACTTGTGAAGCCGTTCCATCTGCTGCGCGAGTCGCACGGCATCGTCGCGATCGAGGCCATCGGAGAACAGCAGCACGACTGCATTTTGCGCCAGCAGCCGGCGCGACCAGTTGCGGTTGAACGTTTCGATGCAGGCGCCGATACGGGTGCCCCCCGACCAGTCCGTGGCATCGCGTCCGGCGCCGGCCAGTGCCTCGTCGACATCGCGGTGCCGCAGTTGCCGGGTGATCGGCGTCAAGCGCGTGCCGAAAGTGAGCGTGTGCACCTGGCGCAGCTGCGCGGTCAGCGTGTGCAGAAAGTGCAGAAACAGCCGCGAATAGCGGCTCATCGAACCCGAGATGTCGACCAGTGCGACCACTGGCGGCGGCCGCCGCACGCGCGAGCGGCGCCGGAGCACGATCGCGGCGGCACCGCCACGCAAACTGGCGCGCATTGAGGCGCGCAAATCGATGTTCGCGCCATGCGCATTGGGTGTGAAGCGGCGTGTCGTGACATCGGCCACCGGCAGCCGGAAGCGCGCGATCGCCGCCCTGGCTTGCGCCAGTTCGTCGCTCGACATGCTCTCGAAGTCGCGTTGCCGCAACTGCTCGTGCGCGGAAAACGTGAGCGCCGCATCGAATTCCATCATGGGTTCGCTCTCGTCACGTGGTGCCGCATGCGCTTGCGGCGCCAGCGCTTCGGCAACGCGGCGCGCGAGCTGCGGTGACGGCTGCGGAGTACGGCCATAGGCGCGCGGCAGCAGCAACTGCATCACGCGTTCGAGCAGCGCCGGATCGCGCCAGAACGCGTGAAATGCCTGGTCGAACAACGGCTGCTGCGCGTGACGATCGACGAACACCGTTGCCAGTGTCCAGTAGAAGTCGTCACGCCGCGTGATGCCGGCAAGCTGCAGCGCAGTGAGCGCATCGACGATTTTTCCCGAGCCGATCGGTAGTCCGGCGGTGCGCAGCACGCGTGCGAAATGTGCGACGTTGTCGGCAAGCCGGCCACCGTCGGTTGCTGCGATGGTGATGGCGGAACCTGTGTCACGCATGTTCACACCGGTGGCGGGCAACCGGGGATGCGGCGCAGGAGGTGGCGTCGGATGCCATGTTTCGGGTCAACGTTTCAGGCGTTCGGACTGGCATTGCGAACCCGGCGTGTCGTACCGTTCATGCTGTCGCGAGCTGCGCTCTGACCTCATCGAGAATGCGGGCCGCCTCGCCGCCCTGGATCTTCGCAATGTCATCCTGATATTTGAGCAGCACGCCGAGTGTGTTGTTGATGGTTTCCGGATCGAGTGCCAGGCAATCGAGCGCAGTCAACGCGCGCGACCAGTCGATGGTCTCGGCCACGCCGGGCAGCTTGAACAGGTCGATGCTGCGCAACTGCTGCACGAACGCCACGATCTCTCGCGACAGCCGCTCCGGCGCCTGCGGTGCCTTACGCCGCAGAATCTCGAACTCCCGCCGTGCGTTCGGATAGTCGACCCAGTGGTACAGGCAGCGGCGCTTGATCGCATCGTGGATTTCACGCGTGCGGTTGGAGGTGATCACGACCAGCGGCGGCTGCTTCGCCTTGATGGTGCCGATTTCCGGGATGGTGACCTGGAAATCGGACAGTACTTCGAGCAGATAGGCTTCGAACGGTTCGTCGGTACGGTCGAGCTCGTCGATCAGCAGCACCGGCGCGTCGTGTTCGCCACCCTCCAGCGCCTGCAGCAGCGGGCGGCGGATCAGGAACCGTTCGGAGAAAACGTCAGCTGCCAGCGTGTCGCGCGTGGTTTTGCCGGCGGCTTCGGCGAGCCTGATCTCGATCATCTGGCGCGGATAGTTCCATTCGTAAACCGCGGACGCGATGTCGAGCCCTTCATAGCATTGCAGCCGCACCAGTTCGCGATCGAGCACGCGCGCGACGACTTTCGCAATCTCGGTCTTGCCGACGCCGGCTTCGCCTTCGAGGAACAGCGGCCGGCCCATTTTCAGGCTGAGATAGAGCGCGGTCGCGAGGCTGCGATCGGCGATGTAATCAGCGGCGGCTAGCAGTTGCTGCGTTTCGTCGATTGAGGAGGGCAGGGCGTTCATAAAAATACGGTTAACCGCCAAGGCGCCAAGGACGCCAAAAAAACAGATCGAAAATCGACTGCAATCGCAAAGACGCGAAGGCGCAAAGGGACGCAAAGGAAAACCAAAACATGAAGTTCTTTGCGATTTTTTTTTGCGCCTTCGCGTCTTTGCGGTTAATGCTTTTCCCTGCGTTTCCTCCGCGTCTCTGCGCCTCTGCGGTTATCGCTTTTGTTCTTGCTCTTCCTTGGCGCTCTTGGCGTCTTGGTGGTTCAAAGAAATCTCATTTTCCCACCAGCGCCGCCGCCACCGCGCGCTGCGCCATTACCGTGATCAGGTGCGAACGGTATTCGGCGCTGGCGTGAATGTCGGACGTGAGCTTGTCCGGAGAAATGCGGCTTTTCGCGATCGCTTCCAGCGCGAAATTGGCTGCAAGCTTCTTTTCCATGTCCTTCGCGCGGAACACGCCCGCTGCGCCGGCCCCGGTGACTGCGACGCGCACGTTGCCGGCGGTTTCGCTCACGAACACGCCGACGATGGCGAAGCGCGATGCCGGGTTCTTGAACTTCGCATAGGCGGCGCGCTTGACCAGCGGGAAACTGACCGAGACGATGATCTCGCCGGACCGCAGCGCCGTTTCGTACAGGCCCTTGAAGAACTTGTCGGCCGGGATCGCGCGTTTGTAGGTGTTCACCGTTGCGCCAAGCCCCAGCACCGCCGCCGGATAGTCGGCGGCGGGATCGTCGTTCGCAAGCGATCCGCCCAGTGTGCCCATGTTGCGCACCTGGCGATCACCGATGTCGGCGGCCAGATGCGCCAGCGCCGGGATCGCCATCATCACATCTTTCGACGCGGCGACTTCGGCGTGGCGCGTCATCGCGCCGATTACCAGTTGGGTGCCTTCGAGCCGGATGCCGCGCAGTTCCTGCAGGCCACCGAGATCGATCATCGCGTCGGGACTGGCGAGCCGCAACCGCATCGTCGGCAGCAGGCTCTGGCCGCCGGCGAGCAGCCGCGCATTTTCTGTCTTGCGGGCGAGCGTTGCCGCGTGCTTCAGATCTTTCGGACGCTGGAATTCGAATGCATGCATGTCGGGTTCCTCCGCTTACGCAGCCTTGGCACGGGATGGTTTGGCCGTCTGCAGCGCGCGCCACACGCGTTCCGGCGTGGCCGGCATTTCAATGTGTGTGACGCCGCGTGGTGCGAGCGCGTCGATGACGGCGTTGATCACTGCCGGTGGCGCGCCGATCGCGCCGGCCTCGCCGCAGCCTTTGACGCCGAGCGGATTGTGCGTGCACGGTGTCATCTGCGTATCGACCTTGAACGACGGCAGGTCGTCGGCACGCGGCATCGCGTAGTCCATGTAGGTGCCGGTGACGAGCTGGCCGCTGTCCGTGTCGTAGACGCCGTTTTCGAGCAGCGCCTGGCCGATGCCCTGCGCCAGTCCGCCGTGCACCTGGCCCTCGACGATCATCGGATTGATGATTCTGCCGAAGTCATCGACGGCGGTGAAATTGACGACGCGCGTGACGCCGGTTTCGGGATCGATCTCGACTTCGCAGATATGGCTGCCGGCCGGATAAGTGAAATTGGTCGGATCGTAGAATGCCGATTCGTCAAGACCCGGCTCGAGCTCGCCGAGCGGATAGTTGTGCGGCACGTACGCTGCGAACGCGACTTCGGCGATGGTCTTGCCGCGGTCGGTGCCGGCAACCCTGAACGTGCCGTGATCGTATTCGATGTCGGCTTCGGCCGCCTCCAGCAAATGCGCGGCAATCTTGCTGCCCTTGGCGATGATTTTGTCGAGCGCCTTCATGATCGCAGCGCCGCCGACTGCGAGCGAGCGCGAGCCGTAAGTGCCCATACCGAACGGAATGCGGCCGGTGTCGCCATGCACGATGTCGACGCTGTCGACCGCGATGCCGAGACGATCGGCGACCACCTGCGCGAACGTCGTCTCGTGGCCCTGGCCGTGGCTGTGCGATCCGGTGAACACTGTCACGCTGCCGGTCGGGTGCACGCGCACCTCGCCGGCCTCGAACAATCCGGCACGCGCGCCGAGCTGTCCCGCGAGGTTCGACGGCGCCAGTCCGCAGGCTTCGATGTAGCAGGAATAGCCGAGGCCGCGCAGCTTGCCGCGCCGTTCGGCCTCCTGGCGGCGCATTTCGAAGCCGGCGACGTCGGCCAGTTTCACCGCTTCATCGAGCGTGGCGTTGAAGTTCCCGGCGTCGTAGGTCAGGCCAACCGGCGTCTGGTACGGAAACTCGGTGATGAAATTGCGGCGCCGGAGGTCCGCCTGATCGATGCCCAGTTCGCGCGCCGCGGCCGCCACCAACCGCTCGACGACGAACGCCGCTTCCGGCCGCCCTGCACCGCGGTAGGCGTCGACCGGCGACGTATTGGTGAACACGCCGGTCACTTCGCAATGAATCGCCGGCGTCGTGTACTGCCCGGCCAGCAGCGTCGCGTAAAGAATGGTCGGAATGCACGACGCGAAGGTCGACAGGTAGGCGCCGAGGTTGGCGGTGGTGCGCACGCGCATCGCCAGGAATTTGCCGTTGTTGTCGAGCGCCAGCTCGGCGTGTGTGACGTGATCGCGTCCATGCGCGTCGGACAGGAACGATTCCGAGCGTTCGGCGGTCCACTTGATCGGGCGGCCGACTTGTTTCGACGCCCAGGTGATCACGGTTTCTTCGGCGTAGAGGTAGATCTTGGAGCCGAAGCCGCCGCCGACGTCGGGCGCGATCACGCGCACTTTGTGCTCCGGCAGGCCGAGCACGAACGCGGTCATCAGCAACCGTTCGACGTGCGGATTCTGGTTGGCGACGTGCAGCGTATAGCTGTCCTCGGCGCGCGAATACTGCGCGACCGCGGCGCGCGGTTCGATCGCATTCGGAATCAGCCGGTTGTTGATGAAGTCGAGCTTCGTCACGTGCGCCGCGTGCTCGAATGCCTGGTCGGTGGCCACCTTGTCGCCGTGCGACCAGACGTAGCAGACGTTGTCCGGAGCGATGTCGTGGACCGCGGGCGCGCCGGGCTTGATCGCATCGTCCGGGCGCACTACCGCGGGCAGCACTTCATAATCCACGTCGATCAGTTCGGCCGCGTCCTTTGCCTGATAGACGGTCTCGGCAATCACGCAGGCGACGGTGTCGCCGACGTAACGCACCTTGCCCTGCGCCAGCGGCGGATGCGGCGGCTCCTTCATCGGCTGGCCATTGACATCGGTGATCAGCCAGCCGCATGGCAACCCCCCGACTTTCGCCGCCGCCAGATCATCGCCGGTAAAGACCGCAACAACGCCGGGCGCGGCCTGTGCGGCGGCAGTGTCGATTTTTCTGATCACCGCATGCGCGTGCGGGGAGCGCAGGAAATACGCGCAAGTCTGGCGCGGCAGTGTGACGTCGTCAGTGTATTGCCCACTGCCGGTGAGGAAGCGTTTGTCCTCCTTGCGCCTGACCGACTTGCCGATGACTGCTTCGCTCATGATGCCACCTCCTGACGCGGGCTGGAGGAACGTTCCGCGGCCATTGCGGCGGCCGCACTCTGTACCGCTTTCACGATGTTGTGATAGCCGGTGCAGCGGCACAGGTTGCCGTCGAGTCCGGTGCGGATGGTCTGTTCGTCGGGATGCGGATGATGTTTCACCAGGTCGATTGCGGCCATCACCATGCCCGGCGTACAGAATCCGCACTGCAGGCCATGATGCTCGCGGAACGCAGCCTGCATCGGGTGCAATTCGCCATCGGCCGGCGTGATGCCCTCGATGGTGACGACTGTCGTGCCGCCCGCCTGCGCCGCGAGCACGTTGCACGATTTCACCGCGCGGCCGTCGAGATGCACGGTGCAGGCGCCGCATTGCCCGGTGTCGCAGCCGATGTGGGTGCCGGTAAGCAGCAGGTTGTCGCGCAGGAACTGCACCAGCAACGTGCGCGGATCGATCTCCGCCGCTACCGCTTTACCGTTGACGGTGAGAGAAATGCCGATGCCCATAAAGCCTCCTCATCATTGCGGAACTTTGCGGCAGCCGTCAGTCTGGAACCGCGGCACCGGAGAGGGCGCACTGCGGTTTTACTTCCGGTTACCGGGCGTGCATGGCGAAACGCGGGACGACCGAAGAATTTTCGCCGCAGGACGCCGCTCTGCCGGCGAATGCTGCGACCCAATCATTCCGATGCATGCTAGCCGATGCCTTTCAAGATATCAACTGCCGGTTGACGCGTTGCCGGCGCATCGCTTGACCCTCCGTGTCGCGGAGACTAATCTTTGACGAGATTGCCTGCTGCGTTTTTTCCGATGAGGGCACAGGCGAAGGAGATCATCATGGACAGTGTCGATACGGAGGTATTGCGCAGCGCCGTGCAGTGGCTGGATGCCGGGCGGCGGGCGACCCTGGCAACAGTGGTGAAGACCTGGGGGTCGGCACCGCGCCCGGTCGGTGCGATGCTGGTGATCCGCGACGATGGCCAGGTATCGGGGTCGGTGTCGGGCGGCTGTGTCGAGGATGATCTGATCGCACGCGTGCGCGAGCATCAGCTTTCCGGCAGCACGCCGGAAGTCGTGACCTATGGTGTGACGAAGGAGGAAGCGGAACGTTTCGGTCTGCCATGCGGCGGCACGCTGAAAATCGTGCTCGAACCCCTGTCAACCGATTCCGGCATGCGCGCGCTGCTGGACACGGTGGCGCGCCACGAGCTGGTCGCGCGCACGCTCGACATGAATACCGGGCACGCCGTGCTGGCGCCCGGCAAATGGTCCGACGTGCTGGAGTTCGACGGGGCAACGCTGAGAACCATCCACGGGCCGCGCTGGCGGCTGCTGATCATCGGCGCCGGGCAGCTTGCGCACTATCTTGCGTACATGGCGCGCGCGGTCGATTACCAGGTAACGGTGTGCGAGCCGCGCGAGGAATATGCGCTGTCATGGAACCTGCCGGACGTCGCGATCGATCGCGGCATGCCGGACGACGTGGTGCTGGCGATGAATACCGACGGCCATACCGCGGTGGTGGCGGTGACGCATGATCCGAAGCTCGATGACATGGCGCTGCTGGAAGCATTGAAATCGCCGGCGTTCTACGTCGGCGCAATCGGCTCGCAGAAGAACAACGATGCGCGCCGGCGGCGGTTGAAGCAGTTCGATCTGTCGGACGACGAGATCGCGCGGCTGCATGGCCCGGTCGGCCTGCCGATCGGCAGCCGCACGCCGCCCGAAATCGCGGTGTCGATACTGGCCGAGATGACCGCGGTGCGCCGCGGCATCA
>DASSON010000005.1:0-9779 GCA_035700525.1 Burkholderiales bacterium | reverse complement strand
GCCGAAAGGCGTGATCCTGTCGCACCAGAGCCATCTGTGGACGGTGGAAACGCGGCTCGAGTCGCTTGATCTCGGCAATGAACGAATCCTGATCGCGGCGCCGCTCTATCACATGAACGCGTTGGCGCTGGCGAAGCTCGGCTGCGCCGCGCACGCGACGATCGTGATGCTGCCGCAATTCACTGCTTCCGCGTATATCGACGCGATCAGCCGCTATCACTGCACCTTCATCACCGCGGTGCCGCCGATGATCGCAATGATGCTGCAGCATCCGGATCTGCTGGCGCGCGCGGATCTGACATCGGTCAGCTCGCTGCGCATGGGCTCGGCGCCGGTGAGTCCGAGCCTGATGGACGCGATTCATGCCACGTTTCCGAATGCGCACGTGATCAACGCGTTCGGCACGACCGAGGGCGGTCCGGTGGTGTTCGGCCCGCATCCGGGCGGGCTGAAACAGCCGCTGTATTCGGTCGGCTATCCGCATCCGAAAGTGCAGGTACGGTTGATCGATGCCGCCGGACATGAAGCGGACGAAGGCGTGCTGCAACTGAAGAGCCCGGCGCTGATGAGCGGCTATCACAACCGCGCGGATCTGCCGCTGCCGATCACGGCGGATGGCTACTACATCACCGGTGACGTGTTCCGGCGCGATCGCGACGGTTTTTATTATTTCATGGGCCGCACCGACGACATGTTCGTCAGCGGCGGCGAGAACATCTTCCCCGGTGAAGTGGAAAAGATGCTCGAGACGCACCCGGACATCGCGCAGGCCTGCGTGGTGCCGGTCGAGGATGCGATCAAGGGACATAAACCGGTGGCGTTCGTGGTCGCGCGCAACGCTGCGCTGACCGAGCAGGCGGTGCAGGCGTTTGCGCTTGCCAACGCGCCGGCGTACCAGCATCCTCGCCGGGTATGGTTTCTGGACCGGCTGCCGCTGGCCTCGACCAACAAGATCGACCGCCGGGCGTTGATGACGCTTGCAAAAGAGCGGATGAAGCGGAAAGATGGCTGACTTTCAATTTGGAAAAGGAGGGATGCAAATGATCGCAAGGAAAATCGGGCTGCTCGCACTGAGCGGCATGTTTGCATGGGCGGTCGCTGCCGGGAGTGGTATCGCCGCGGAGACACACAAACCGGTGAAGGTCACCATCGCGTCGTTCCAGATCGGATCGACGTGGTACGTGTATTCGGCGACGCTCGGCCGCATTCTGCGCGACGCGCTGCCGGCGGGATCGACGATCGACACCCCGCCGCTGGGCGGCGGCGCCGCCAACACGCGGCTGATCGAAGGCGGCAAGGCGACGATCGGCTTCAGCCATGCGGTGGCGAACCGCTGGGCGAAGGACGGTGCAGTCGCCTACAAGAAAAAAATGCCGCATCTGCGGGCACTGGTCGGTGGACTCGATACCTATTACCTGGCAGTGGTGGCGTCGGGCAAGAACATCGACAAGGACGTCGAAAGCTACTTCAAGAGTAAACCGGATGTACGCGTGGACCTCAACCCGCCGGGAAGCATTTCAACCTATGCCGGCCAGCTCGAGCTGGAACTGGCGGGCTTCGGGCCGGAGAAAATCAAAAAGGACGGTGGCGACGTCAAGCTGGTGCCGGGCTCGGTGACGCGTGACGACATTACCAGCGGCCGCGCCGACGCCTTCGTCCAGATCGTCACCATCGGCCATCCGCTGACGACGCAGATCGCACAGGTGCATGACGTGACCATTCTGCAGCCGTCGAAGAAACTGCTGCAGGAAATGCACGACAAGTACGGTTTCAGCACCGCGGTGCTGCCGAAAGGCTCGTTCCGTGGCCAGACCAAGGACCTCACGCTGCCGTCGACGACGACCACGTTGATTGCGCGCGACGACATGCCTGACTGGGAAGCGTATGCGATCACCAAGGCGGTGTGCGAACACACGAAGCAACTGGCCACCGCAACCAAGGCGCTGGCGAACTTCAAGCCCGAGGATGCATGGAAGCCGGACAACGTGAACCTGCCGCTGCATCCCGGTGCCGCGCGCTACTATCGCGAGCGCGGCTGGCTGAAGTAATCGCCGGCAGTGCTCTTGCGCCGGCGGCATCGGCGCGAGAGCACTGACCGACACATCCATCGCCGGAAGGGCGGCAGCGCCGGCGGCGGCACAAATAATCGGACCGGATGGCAAATGGGCGGATCGGCGGGTAATTTTAACGCCGGCGTCCACTGCTAGAATCGATTCGAGGGGCGCAGTGATGCGCGGAACGAGCGGGGAGCATACACAATGGGATTGACGGCGGTGGTGATGGCCGTGCGGCGCCAGACCGGGATGCGTTGATGACCGGGAGCGTTACGCGCCGCGGCGGCGAACAGACGCGCCGTACAGGCGGCCGGATACTGGTCGACGCGCTGAAGATCCACGGCGTCGATACCGCGTTCTGCGTGCCGGGCGAAAGCTTCCTGCCGGTGCTCGACGCGCTGCATGATGCGCGCGATACGATCCGCCTCATCGTCTGCCGCCAGGAAGGCGGCGCCGGCAATATGGCGGAAGCATACGGCAAGCTGACCGGACGTCCCGGCATCTGCTTCGTCACACGCGGTCCCGGCGGCATGCATGCCAGCATCGCGGTGCATACCGCGTCGCAGGATTCGACGCCGATGATCCTGTTCATTGGCCAGGTCGCGACCCGCGCGCTGGGACGTGAGGCGTTCCAGGAAGTCGATTATCGTCACGTGTTCGGTCACATCGCGAAGTGGGTCGGGCAGATCGATCGTGCCGACCGCATTCCGGAAATGGTCAGCCGCGCGTTTCATCTGGCGGTGTCGGGCCGGCCCGGGCCGGTGGTGCTGATGCTGCCGGAAGACATGCTGAGCGCCGCGGCGGACGTCGCCGATGCCGGGCCGTATCGGAAGGTGCAGGCGCATCCCGGAGCCGGCGACATGGCGCGGCTGCGCGACATGCTGGAACAGGCGGCGCGGCCATTGATGCTGATCGGCGGTGGTGGCTGGGACGCGGCGGCGTGCGCCGACATCCAGTCATTCGCCGCAGCCAATGAACTGCCGGTCGCCAGCGTGTTCCGGCGCCAGGATCTGTTCGACAACCGCCTGGACGGCTACATCGGCTGTGCCGGATTCGGCATCGATCCGCAGCTCGCGCAGCGCATCCAGGACGCCGACCTGATCCTTGCCGTCGGACCGCGGCTCGGCGAAGTGACGACGCGCGGCTACACGCTGATCGATATTCCGCGGCCGCGACAGAAACTGATTCACGTGCACGCCGGTGCCGATGAGCTGGGGCACGTTTACCAGGGCGACCTGCTGATCAATTCCGGCATGGCGCAATTTGCCGCCGCGGCGCGCGCGCTGACACCGATTGGCCAGCCGGCGTGGCGCGAGTGGACCGCCGCCGCGCGCGCTGATTACGTGACCGACCTGAACCCCGGTCCGATGCCGGGCGACGTCGATTTCGGCGCGATCATGGTATGGCTGAGGGAACAGCTGCCGGCCGACACGATTGTCGCCAACGGCGCCGGCAATTACGCGGTATGGGTGCATCGCTTTTACCAGTACACCGGATTTCGTACCCAGCTCGCGCCGACCAGCGGCGCGATGGGATACGGGGTGCCGGCGGCGGTAGCGGCGAAGCTCGTTCATCCCGAGCGGCCGGTGGTGTGCTTTGCCGGGGACGGCTGTTTTCTGATGCACGCGCAGGAGCTGGCGACTGCGGCGCAGTACGGTGCCGCGGTGATCTTCATCGTCGTCAACAACGGCATCTACGGCAGTATCCGGATGCACCAGGAGCGGCATTACCCGGGGCGGGTGTACGGCACCGGCATCGCCAATCCGGATTTTCCGGCGCTGGCCGCCGCCTACGGTGCGCATGGCGAGCGCGTCACGCGCACCGCCGATTTTGCATCGGCGTTCGAACGTGCGCGGCAGGCCGGCCGGTCGGCGCTGATCGAGCTGCGCATCGATCCCGACGCGATTTCCCCGCGCACCACGCTGTCGGCGATCCGCAGCCAGGCGCTCGCCGCGCAGCGCGCCTGATCCTGTAACGACCTACCAGGGAGCAACAAGGACATGATCAAAAGCAGAATCGGCAGCATTCTTGTCGCCGGCGGTATTCTGATCGGAGGCATCGGCAGCGCGATGGCCGCCGCGGCGCCGGCGCACCCGCCGGTGAAAGTCACCATTGCGTCATTCCAGGTGGGATCGGCGTGGTATGTGTATGCGGCCACGTTCGGCCGCATTCTGCGTGATGCACTGCCGGCGGGTTCGACGATCGACACGCCGCCGCTGGGTGGCGGTGTCGCCAATGCGCGGCTGGTCGAAGCCGGCAAGGCAACGCTTGGATTAAGTCATACGCTGGCCAATCGCTGGGCGGCGGACGGCACGGTTGCCTACAAGAAAAAAATGCCGCATCTGCGGGCGCTGGTGGGCGGCTTCGACACCCAGTACCTGACAGTGGTCGTTTCAGGGAAAAACAAGGGTCCGGACCTGCAGCAATACTTCAAAAGCAAGCCGGACGTGCGCGTCGATCTCAACCCGCCCGGGAGCATTGCCACCTACGCCGGACAGCTGGAACTGGAACTGGCGGGTTTCGGTCCGGAACAGATCAAGAAGCACGGCGGCAGCGTCAAGCTGGTGCCGGGGTCGGTGACGCGCGACGACATTACCAGCGGCCGCGCCGATGCCTACATCCAGATAATGTCGATCGGGCAGCCGTTGACCACGCAGATCGCGCAGGTACACGACATTACCATCCTGCAGCCGTCCAAGAAACTGCTGCAGGAAATGCATGACAAATACGGCTTCAGCACCGCAGTGATGCCGAAGGGCTCGTTCCGCGGCCAGACCGAAGATGTGACATTGCCATCGACCACCACCACGCTGGTTGCGCGCGACGATATGCCGGACTGGGAAGCGTACGCGATCACCAAGGCGCTTTGCGAGCACAAGGAGCAGATGGTCGCAGCGACCAGGGCGCTCGCCGGCTTCAAGCCCGAAGATGCATGGAGGCCGGACAACGTGAATCTGCCGCTGCATCCCGGCGCCGCGCGCTACTATCGCGAACGCGGCTGGTTGAAGTAGAGTTGAAAAGCCACCCCGTTAGAGCCCGGAACAGGTATGAGCACTGAAGTCAGAGACCGCGAAGGCGAGCTTCCGGAACAGCAGGCATCGAACTGGCCGGAGCTGCTGCGGCCGGTGCCATTGGTGGCGCTGGCGTGGACCTTGTTCCAGATCGCGATCTGGTATTACAACGGCATCGATCTGATCGTCCAATATGCCGGTCACGTGTGCTTCGGAACGGCGGTTGCATTGCTTGCAACCGGAGAAAAGTTTCCGTCCGTCGGTGCGCGTTGGGGAAATCGATTGCTGGCGCTGATCGCGCTGTTGCCGCTGGTTTATATCGCGTTCGAATCGCATCGCATCATCTACCGTATCTCCGGCCTCGATCCGGTGCTGATCGGCGATTATGCGTGCGGCATCGCGCTGATCGTATTGCTGATCGAGGCGTCGCGCCGCGTGCTGGGCTGGGGCATGTGCGTCATCACGCTGGTGTTCATCGCGTACCAGCTGTTCGGCACCCATCTGCCGGTGCCGTTCGGCCACAATCAGGAAGGGTTGGGACTGTTCGTCGACGAACAGTTCCTGACGCTGAATGGACTGTTCGGGATACCGACCGGCGTTTCGGTGCGGGTGGTGTTCTATTTCATCCTGTTCGCGGCGGTGTTCGAGATCTATGGCGGCGGCAGGATGATCATCGAGCTGGCACTGGCGGTCACCGGCCGCAGCACCGGCGGTCCGGCCAAGGCGGCGATCGTCGGCTCGGCGATGATGGGGATGGTGTCGGGCAGCGCAGTGGCGAACGTGATGGGGGTCGGCATCTTCACGATTCCGCTGATGAAGCGCGCCGGCTATCCGGGCAAATTCGCCGCCGCAGTGGAAGCGGTCGGCTCCACCGGCGGACAGCTGATGCCGCCGGTGATGGGCGCCGGCGCGTTCGTGATGGCGGATTTTCTGCGTATTCCGTACAGCACCGTCATCGTCGCCGCGGCATTGCCGGCAATTTTCTATTATCTGGCGCTGTTTCTGTCGGTCGATTTCAAGGCGCGCCGCAGCCGGCTGGCGCCGATCGCGCCCGGTGACGTGCCGCCGATGCGGCGCACGTTCGTCGAGCGCGGCCATCTGCTGATACCGCTGATCTGGCTGACGGTGCTGATCGTCAGCGGTTTCGGCATCGGCGACGCGTGCCTGCAGGCAATCGGACTGACGATCGTCATCGGCTCGCTGCGCAAGTCGTCACGCCAGGGGCTGTTCCCGCTGATTCAGAGCCTGTCGCTGGCGGCACAGCGTAGCGTGTCGGTCGCGCTGCCGTGCGCGCTGGCCGGCATCATCGTCGGTGTCATCGCGTTCACCGGGCTCGGCACCAAGTTCACCGGCATGATCGTCGATGTGTCGGGCGGGTCCGTGGTGGCGATCGTGATATTGACGATGATCGCAACGCTGATCCTCGGCTGCGGCATGCCGACCACGTCGGCCTACATCATGGGTGCGGTGCTGCTGGCGCCGGCGCTGATCCTGATCGGTGTGCCGGCGCTGGTCGCGCACATGTTCGTGTTCTACTTCGCGGTACTGTCGATGATCACGCCACCGGTGGCGCTTGCCGCTTACGCGGCGGCCGGCATCGCACAAACACCGCCGAATGCGACCGGCTTCCAGGCGTTCGGGATCGGCATCCCGGTGCTGCTGATCCCGTTCGTGTTCTTCTGGCACCCGGGGCTGCTGCTGATCGGTCATGCCGGTGACATCGCACTTGCGGTGACATTGACGTTTGCCAACATCATCGCGCTGTCGGCGATGACGATCGGCTGGTGCGTGCGGCCGCTGAGCTGGCCGGAACGGATAGGATTCGGCGTGCTCGGCATCGGCTCCGTGATTCCGTTGCACGACATCTCACACGTGGCGGCGGCGATCATCGCCGCAGTGATCATTCTGCTGTGGCTGCGGCAGCGGCGGACACGCAGCGCCGCGTATTAGTGAACAGGATACCTATACCTTCCATGAATGCTCCGGTATTTGACGGCATGCGCGACTGGCTCGCGCACCTCGCGGCAAGCGATCGCCTGGCTGTCATCCGCGACGGTGCCGCGCTCGAGTTCGAGGTGGCGGCAATCGCGAAGCGGCTCGACGGTGTGAAGGCAGCTTTCTTTCCGCATCCCGGCGGCCATGCGATTCCGGTGGTCTCCGGATTCATCGCGCGGCGGGCGTGGATTGCCGAAGCACTCGGCGTTGCCGAAAAGGACCTGCTCGAACATTTCCGCCACGCGGTCGAAAATCCGCTGCCATGGCACGAAGTGGACGCAGCGCCGGCGCAACAGGTGGTGCACCAGCATTTCGACATCCGGACGCTGCTGCCGATTCCGCGCCACAACGAGCACGACAGCGCGCCGTACATCACCGCGGGCCTGGTGATCGCGCGCAATCCGCAGACCGGCCTGCAGAACGTGTCGATCAATCGCATTCAAGTCAACGCACCCGACCGCATGGCGATCCTGGTGCTGCCGCGCCATCTGCACGCCTATCACCGGGCGGCGGAAGAAGCCGGCGAGCCGCTGCCGGTGGCGGTCGTGATCGGCGCCAGCCCGGCCTGCCTGCTGGCATCGCAGGCGGTGCTGCCGCTTGATTTCGACGAACTGACGGTGGCCGGTGCGCTGGAAGGCCGGCCGCTGCCGGTGGTGAAATGCATGACCAGCGACGTGCGCGTGCCGGCGTCATCCGAAATCGTGATCGAGGGACGGCTGCTGCCCGGCGTGCGCGAGACCGAAGGGCCGTTCGGCGAATTTCCGAAATACTACAGCCCGCAGGAACAGCGCGAGGTGATCGCGATCGATCGCATCACGCATCGTCGCGACCCGATTTACCATACAATCGTGCCGGCCGAGATGGAGCATCTGCTGCTGGGCGCGATTCCGCGCGAGGCGACGCTGCTGAATCATCTGAAGCGCAGCTTCCCGAACGTCACCGACGTGCACCTGGCGGTGGGTGGCGTGTGCCGCTATCACCTCTATGTGCAGATGAAGAAGGGGCGTGAAGGCGAGCCGAAGAACGTGATCATGGGTGCGTTCGGCGGTCACTACGATATCAAGCACGTGGTCGTGGTCGATGAGGACGTCGACGTTCACGATCCGGTGCAGGTCGAATGGGCGGTTGCGACGCGCTTTCAGCCCGACCGCGATCTGGTGGTGGTAAAAGGCGCGCTGGGTTCGATTCTCGATCCGTCAACCGATCACGGCATCAGTGCCAAATGGGGATTGGATGCGACACGCCCGGTCAAGTACGAGGGCCTGTCGTTCACGAAAGTGCGGATCCCGGGTGAAGAGAGCGTCGATCTCGGCAGAGTGGTGGCCGAAGGAGTAGGGCCGTTCAGCGACTACCTGGAAGCGGGCGACGCATCTAAGGAGACGTGACGATCGTGGCCGCGGAGCGCCGGCTGGCGCGGATTGCATAAACGAACGCGGCTGCGGAAACGACAGCGATCGCCAGCGCCGCCCATTCGACGGCAACGTAATTGTGCCGTGCTTGCCACAAGCCGGCCGCGGCGATCGGCGCAACACCCTTCGCAATGTTCGACGGCAGCGACAGCAGTCCGCTGATCGTGCCGTAGCCTTCCTTCCACAGCAGCTCCTGCACCACCGTGCCGCGCAATATCGTCATCATGCCGTTCGCCGCACCGTAGCAGATCGCGAACGTGAACAGCATTGCCGCCGCGCTGCCGGCGAGCATCAGCAGCACGATTGAAATCGGGTACAGGATCAGGATGATGATGCCGACGGTCGGCGTCGACAGGTTGCGCCCGACGGTGAACCACGCGGCACGCGCGAACACCTGCGCCGGGCCGATCAGCGCCATCGTCGTCAGCATGATGTCGGTCGGCACGCCGCGCCCGGTCATCAGCGGCACCAGGTGGAACGTCAGCGCGGCGAACGTCAGAAAGTAGGTGGTGAAGCACACCGCCAGCCCCCAGAACGCCGGCGTGCGCAATGCGCGCCGGCTTGCGTCGCGGCTGATGCCGGCCGCGTCGGCGCGCGCGGTCGTCCGTACGGTCGGGCTGCGTGACGAGTCGATCGCGAACAGGTGTATCGGCACGCAGATCAGCAGGTTGATCGCGGCGAGCCCCAGCAGCGCGCCGCGCCATCCCCACAGATCCACGAAGTACTGCGTTAGCGGAATGAACACGGTGCTGGCAAATCCGCCGAGCAGCGTGATGAGGGTGATCCGTCGCTTGAACGTCAGCGGATAGCGATGGGTGACCACGGAAAACACCGGGTCGTACAGCGTTGCGGCGATCGCAACGCCGAGCCCGATCCAGGCCACAAACACCAGCGCCAGCGAAGTCGCCTGCGACCACACCAGCAGCATCGCCGTGCCGAGCGCCGATCCGGCGACCATCACGCGCCGGCCGCGGCCACGATCTATCCAGGCGCCGATCGGATACGCGGTGATGCCGGAGACGAGCAACCCGATCGACAGCGCGGCGTTGGTTTCGGTGCGTGTCCATCCGATCGTCTGTTCCATCGGCACCACCAGCAGCGAGAACGAGTAGTAGAGCGAGCCCCACGATACCAGCTGGCCGAACGCGAGCGCCCAAGTTGCCGTGTGACCGGTCTCTACTGGCGCGCCGACTGCGGCGGTCCGGGGCTGCGTCGCCATGCAGGTCTTTCGTTGCCCGGCCGATCGCCGTTACTGCGCAGGCAGGATGTCATGCACCGCGTCAACCGGCCGGCACAGCCGCACGCCCCGG
>DASSON010000004.1:0-6365 GCA_035700525.1 Burkholderiales bacterium | reverse complement strand
GCGAAAATGTCCGAGCGGACATTCGCGCTGGAAGCACGGGCTGCACTCGATGTGCAGCCACAGCACCGTCGCCTGCGGCGACAGCGGCGGCGTGAATTCCGGGCTGCTCGAGCCGTAGAGCGCGATCAGCGGCCGGCCCAGCGCCGCCGCGACGTGCATCAGTCCGGAATCATTGCTGACCACGACGTTCGCGCACGACAGCAGATCGATTGCCTGATCCAGCGATGTCCGGCCGCACAGGTTGACGGCGGTACTGGCACGCGCGATGGCGGCGCCGATCGGTTCGTCCTTCGCCGAGCCGATCAGCCACACGTCGCAGCCGCGTTCAATGAGCTGTTGCGCCAGTGCCGTGAAATGCACGGCCGGCCAGCGCTTGGCCGGACCGTACTCCGCGCCCGGGCACAGCGCGGCGACCGGGCGCGCCGGCGCAAGCCCGAGGGTGTTCAGCGTCGCGTCGCGCTGGTCGTCGTTCACCGTCAGCCGCGGCTGCGGCAGCGGGCGCGGCAGGGCGGCACCGGGCGCTTCGGCCAGCAGCGCGAAACGCTCGGCCATCTGCGGCAGCGCATGCTTGTCGAGAATGCGAACGTCATTGAGCACGCCATAGCGCGTCTCGCCGCGGAAGCCGGTACGCAGCCGGATGCGCGCGAACCACGGAATCAATGCGGACTTGAACGAGTTCGGCAGCACGATCGCCTGGTCGTAGCGTTCGGCACGCAGTGTCCGGGCCAGCCGCAGCCGCGCACCGAGCTTCAGCTCGCCGTGGGCGAACGGACTCGCGAAGGTGCGTCGTACCTGCGGCATGCGCGCGAACAGCGGCAGTGTCCACTGCGGCGCCAGCACGTCCAGCTCGAGATCGGGATGATGTTCATGCAGCCGCATGAACAGCGGCTGCGCCAGCACGCCGTCGCCGACCCAGGCGGGAGCGACGACGAGGATGCGCACTATCGTGATCCAGGATCGAGGATTGAGGATTGAGGATTGAGTAACGTATGCGGCACGCGCCGCGTGCCGGTCACTCTGACTCGATCCTCGGCCCTCACGCCTCGATCCTGACGGTTAATGGCCTTTCTTCACCTCGCCCGTCAGCACATAGCGTGTGCCGCAGTACGGGCACAGCGCTTCGCCGGTGCGGTCGATCGGCAGGTAGACGCGCGGATGCGCATTCCACAGCAGCATCCACGGCATCGGGCAGTGCAGCGGCAGATCCGCCGCGGTCACCTCGATGCGGCGTTCGGTGTTGACGGTCTGTTCCTGTGTTTTCTCGGTCATGACATTCTCATGCCGCGACCGGGGTCAGCCAGTCGCGGTACTGTTCGGATTTTCCGGTGACGCAGTCGAAGAACATCGTCTGCAGCTTTTCAGTCAGCGGACCGCGTTCGCCGATGCCGATGGTGCGGTTGTCGAGTTCACGGATCGGCGTGACTTCGGCCGCGGTGCCGGTGAAGAATGCTTCGTCGGCACTGTACACTTCATCGCGCGTGATGCGCTTGGCCACCACCGGAATCCCGGCATCCTGTGCGAAGCGGATCACCGAGCTGCGCGTGATGCCTTCCAGCGCCGACGTCAGTTCCGGCTCGTAGAGCGTGCCGTTGCGGACGATGAAGATGTTCTCGCCGGAGCCTTCGGCGACGAAGCCGTCGACGTCGAGCAGCAGCGCCTCGTCGTAGCCGTCCTGCGTGACCTCCTGATGCGCAAGGATCGAATTCATATAGGTACCGACTGACTTGGCGCGGCACATCGTGACGTTGACATGATGACGGGCGTACGACGAGGTTTTGACGCGGATGCCGCGTTTCAGCGCTTCCGGGCCGAGATAGGCGCCCCACGACCAGGCCGCGATGACGACGTGGACCGACAGGGTTTTTGCCGATATCCCCATCGCTTCCGAGCCGTAGAACGCGATCGGGCGGATATAGCATGAATCCAGCTGGTTCGCGCGCACCACTTCCTTCTGCGCTTCCATCAGCGTTTTCTTATCGTATGAAATTTTCATGCCGTTGATGTGGGCCGAACGCAGCAGGCGGTCGGTGTGCTCCTGCAGTCGGAAAATGGCGGCACCGTTGCTGGTCTTATAGGCGCGTACGCCCTCGAACACGCCCATGCCGTAATGCAGCGTGTGCGTCAGTACATGAGTGGTTGCTTCGCGCCACGGCACCAGCTTCCCGTCATACCAGATATGGCCGTCCCGATCCGCCATCGACATCGCACAGACTCCCCCAAGCAAAACCGCATTTTAGCGTATTTTGAAATTCCATATTGCGCCGCCGGAAACGCCCTGCCGGTGCTGCGGGTAATGGTCGGGCATGACACTTGCTTCCGATTGACGGCGCGGCGATGGGCAGCGCCGATGCTGCGTGCTGCCGACAAGTAAAAATCGATGTCGTGGTGCCGCACGCGGCTCTGATGCGGGAGGATTGAATGGCCACAGCTCTCAGTCGCTGGCTTGGCATGGTCGGCCAGCGGGTGATCAGCGAAACCGATACTGCGGACCAGCGGCTCAACAAGACCCTGTTGATCTTCGCCTGCGGACTGATGAGCTTCGCAGCAATGTTGTGGCTCGCGATCTACTGGGCGATGGGCATCAAGTTTTCGGTCACGGTGCCGTTTTCCTATCTCGCCATATCGACTGCAACGCTCATTTTCTATCTGTGGAACCGCAATTTCGAAGTGTTCCGCTTCGCGCAGGTTTCGCTGTACCTGTTCGTGCCGTTCATCATGCAGTGGAGCATCGGCAGCTACGTTACGTCGAGCGGCGTCATGCTGTGGGCGCTGCTGGCACCGATCGGTGTGATGATCTTTCAGGGCGCGCGCGAATCGATTCCATGGTTTTTCGCCTACATCGTGATGACCGCGGTGTCGGGCGCGTTCGACTACTACCTGTCGTACGGCCGCCAGGCCGGTGTTCCGCTGAATACGATCGGCGTGTTTTTCGCGCTCAATTTCGCCGCGATGTCGACCATCGTCTATCTGCTGTTCAACTACTTCGTGCGCGAAAAGGAGCGGTTGAAGCAGCAGGTCGACGAACGCAACCGGCTGCTGAGCGAAGAGCAGCGCAAATCCGAAGCGCTGCTGCTGAACATCCTGCCGCAGCCGATCGCCGAACGGCTGAAACAGGAATCCGGCGCGATCGCCGACGGTCATGACGACGTGACGGTGATGTTCGCCGACATCGTCGATTTCACGCGGCTCGCCGAAGAACTGCCGCCACGCCACATCATCCGGCTGCTCAACGCGGTGTTTTCCGAATTCGACCGTCTGACCGAAAAATACGGCCTGGAAAAGATCAAGACCGTCGGCGATGCCTACATGGTCGCCGGCGGGCTGACCGGCAACAGCCTCGATTACACCAACGCGGTGGCACAGATGGCGCTGGAGGCGCGTGCCTACATGGCGACGCACACCAGCCTGCAATCGCGGCGGCTCGAGTTGCACATCGGCATCAGCACCGGACCGGTGGTTGCCGGTGTCATCGGCGTCAAGCGTTTCATCTACGACGTGTGGGGCAACACGGTCAACATCGCCAGCCGGCTGGCGAGCGAGGCGATGGCGAACAACGTGCTGGTCGACGTTGCGACCTATCAGCGCCTGCACTCGCAATTCGATTTCGAAGGTCCCGAAGCACTCGCCGTCAAGGGCAAGCGCCAGCTCATCTGCTATCGCCTCGAACCGCGGCCCGTCACGCAGTCCACCGTGGTGCGGCCGGTGCAGTTACGATCGTGAAGCGGGGTCGAGGATTGAGTAGATAATGCGGCGCGCAGCGCGCCGGAAGCTTTTCCCTCAATCCTTATAACTCAATCCTCAATCCTGTTCTCCAGCACTGCTTCCCACAACGCCGTCACCGCTTCAATTTCGCCGCGCACTTCCGCAACCGGAACGCGCGCCGTCTTGTTTCCCTGCAGTCCTTCGCTGTGCTGGATTCTGCGAAAACGCCGGTAGGCGTCGTGTGCGCGGTCGGCCAGCGTTTGGGGAATCAGATCCAGTCCGGCGGCGAGCCTGAGCAGCGCCAGGTTGCCGACGTTGCCGGCCAGCCCGGGATGATCACAGGCGAATCCGAGCACCAGGTACTGCACGACGAATTCCACGTCGATGATGCCGCCGCGATCCTGCTTGACGTCGAACAGCACGCGATCCGGTGCGTGCGCCGCGAGCATCTTGTCGCGCATTGCGCGAATTTCATCACGCAGCTGATGGCGGTCGCGCGGCTGGCGCAGCACCGCGCTGCGGATCGATTCGAACATTTCCTTCAGCGCGGCATCGCCGGCGACGCCGCGCGCACGGCTCAGCGCCTGGTGTTCCCATAGCCACGCCTTGTGTTCCTGGTAGTCGCGGAACGCGGCAAAGCTGCTGACCAGCAGTCCCGCCACGCCGTCGGGGCGCAGCCGCAGGTCGGTTTCGTAAAGCACGCCGGCCGCGGTCATGCTGGTGAGCCAGTGATTGATGCGCTGCGCGAGCCGGGCATAGACCGGCGGCGCCTCCGGCGCGTCGTCGTCGTAGAGAAAGATCAGGTCGAGATCGGAACTGTAGCCCAGCTCCTTGCCGCCAAGCTTGCCGTAGCCGACGATCGCGAAGCGCGGTGTGTCGCGGTGGCGGGTGCGCAGGTCGTGCCACGCCAGCGCCAGCACCTGATCGAGCAGCAGGCACGCCAGATCGGACAGGTGGTCGGACAGCGTTTCCAGCGTCAGCGCGCCCGACAGGTCCTGCGCAATCAGCCGCAGCGTCTGGCTGTGCTTGAAGTGACGCAAGACGTCCATCTGGTGTTCGATGTCGTCGTCGGCCTGCTGCAATTGGTCGGCCAGCAGCACACGCAGCCGCGGCCAGTCCGGCGCCGCGTACAGCGTGTGCGGATCGAGCAGTTCATCGAGCAGAATCGGGTGTTGCGCGAGATATTGCGCCACCCACGGACTGGCGCCGGCGAGCGCAGCCAGGCGCTCCAGCGCCTGCGGATATTCGCCCAGCAGCGCCAGATAGGATTCGCGCCGGCTCACGCTCTCGATGAGCTGCAGCATGCGCGCGGCGGCGGCATCGGGATCGGGCTGGCGCGCGGCGGTGGCGACGAGCTGCGGCATCAGGCGGTCGAGCCGCGCCTTGCCGCTTGCCGCGATGCGGCGGTAGTGGCTGCCGTCGCGCAGCGCCCGCAGCCGCTGCCACGTTTCCGCCGGCGCGCGAAAGCCCAGTTGCGCGAGCTGCGCCTGGCCCGCCTGCGGATCGGCGTCCGGCTGCCACAATGCGGCGAGCGGGTGCTGTGCCTCCTGCTGCGAGTCGAAAATTTCACGGAAATGCCGGGTCACACAGTCGCGATGGTGTTCGAGCTCGGTTACGAATGCATCATACGATGCGAACTGCATCGCGTCCGCGATGCGTTCCCGATCCGCGGCACTGGCGGGCAGCGATTGTGTCTGGCAATCGTCCAGGTACTGCAGGCGATGCTCGAGATTGCGCAGGAAGGTGTAGGCGTCGTGCAGCTCGGCCACCACGCCAGGCGCCAGCACGCCGTGCGCGGCGAGCCGCTCGAGCGCGATGCGCGTCGACGGCGTGCGCAACGCCGGATCATGGCCGCCGCGAATCAGCTGGAACAGCTGCACGATGAATTCTATTTCGCGGATGCCGCCGCGGCCGAGCTTGATGTTGTCGCGCATATCGCGGCGCTCGACCTCGGCCCGGATCTGTGCATGCAGCTCGCGTAGCGAGTTGATTGCGCTGAAATCGAGATGGCGACGATAGACGAACGGCCGCACCAGTTGCGTGATTTCAGACTCGCGGTCGCCGCATACCACGCGCGCCTTGATCCACGCATAACGCTCCCATTCCCGGCCCTGCGCGACGAAATACTGCTCGAGCATGTCGAAGCTCGACACCAGCGGTCCGGAGTCGCCGTACGGCCGCAGCCGCATGTCGACACGAAATACGTGACCGTCCGCGGTGATTTCGGACAATGCGCCGATCACCCTGCGTCCGAGGCGCGTGAAGTATTCGTGATTGCTGAGCGGCCGACTGCCGTCGGTGTCGCCGTCTTCCGGGTAGGCGAACACGAGGTCGATGTCAGACGACACGTTGAGCTCCCTGCCGCCGAGCTTGCCCATCGCGATCACATGCAGCTGCTGAGGGCGGCCGCTTTCGGCGCCATGCGGCGTGCCGTCCTGTGCGGACTGCCAGGCGTCGAGGTGACGCACCGCGCAGTGCAGCGTGACGTCGGCAAGCGCCGACACGCTGTCCAAGACTTCATCGAGTGTCGCGAGGCCGGCCAGATCGCGCACCATCACGCGCAGCATCACCTGGCGGCGCAGATCGCGCAATGCATGCTTGAGGCTGTCTTCGTCGCGAATTTCCGCCGCATCCAGCACGCGTTCCATCTCGGCGCGGCCGAA
>DASSON010000003.1:0-8326 GCA_035700525.1 Burkholderiales bacterium | reverse complement strand
GCGCCGGAACAGTGGGGCATCAAGCCGCGACCGACGGATTTCTTCGACATGAAGAGCGATGTTGAAGCGCTGTGTTTTCCCGACACGCCGCGCTTTGAGGCGGCAACGCATCCGGCGTTCCACCCCGGCCGTTGCGCGCGCATTCTGATCGCCGGCAATGCTGCGGGCTGGATCGGGGAACTGCATCCGCGCCTGCAGCAGCAGTACGATCTGGCGGCGGCGCCGATGATTTTTGAAATGGACGTCGAAGCACTTACCCGGCGTGCCGTGCCGGCTTACACCGAGATTTCGCGTTTTCCGCTGGTGCGGCGTGACGTGGCGGTGATCGTCGAGGACGGGATTTCAGTCCAGACGCTGCTGGACGCGCTGCAGCGGGGCGCATCACCGCTGATCACCGATATCGGACTGTTTGACGTGTATCGCGGGAAAGGTGTCGAGGCTGGCAAAAAAAGCCTTGCATTCCGCGTGTTATTGCAAGATACTCGAAAGACTCTAATCGACGAAGAGGTTGATGCCGCGGTCTCCGGTATTGTTCGTATTTTAAGCGAGGAATTTGGCGCAACACTTCGTGTTTAAGGGGGAAGCATGACTCTAACGAAAGCCGAGCTGGCCGATATGCTGTTCGAGAAAGTAGGGTTCAGCAAGCGCGAAGCCAAGGATATGGTGGAAGCATTTTTCGAGGAGGTGCGTACAGCGCTCGAGGCCGGGGAGGGCGTCAAGCTGTCGGGTTTCGGCAACTTCCAATTGCGCGACAAGCCGCAACGGCCCGGCCGCAATCCGAAGACCGGCGAAGAAATTCCAATCACCGCACGGCGTGTTGTTACGTTCCATGCGTCCCAGAAGCTGAAAGCGATGGTCGAGCAGAACTACAATGGAAACACCCCGCAGCAGCAACCCTAAGGAGCCGCTGCCGCCGATCCCCGCCAAAAGATACTTCACGATTGGCGAAGTCAGCGAGCTGTGCGGCGTCAAGCCGCACGTGCTGCGCTATTGGGAGCAGGAATTCACCCAGCTCAAGCCGGTCAAGCGCCGTGGCAATCGCCGCTATTACCAGCATCATGAAGTGCTGCTGATCCGGCGCATTCGGGAGCTGCTCTACAACCAGGGATTCACGATCAATGGTGCGCGCAACCGTCTCGACGAAATGGCCACCGAGCCGGAGAAAGCGGCGCTGTACTCGCTCGACCTGCCGGCGTTGCGCAAGGAAATTCAGGATATTCTCGATTTGCTGGGCGAGTGACAATCCTATATTCATTCTGGCACTTGTCAGATACGTCAGAAGCAGCAAGCTAAAAACCCGTGGAAGCGTTGGCCGCCACGGGTTTAAAAATTTTGGTCGGGGCGGTGCGATTCGAACGCACGACCACCTGCACCCCATGCAGGTACGCTACCAGGCTGCGCTACGCCCCGAACAGTACGAATTATATGATGGTGTCCGTCGCGGCGCCATCTCCTGGCGACAAAGTGTATTTAGTGTTGGCAGCAGTGGACTCTCGACAGCGAAATACTCGCGACAGGACGTAAATGCATATCTGGGTTGACGCCGACGCCTGTCCATCGGTCATCAAGGAGATGCTGTTCCGCGCGGCGGAGCGCATGGCGGTTATGACGACGCTGGTGGCGAACAAGCCGCTGCGCGTGCCGCGCTCGCAATTCGTGTGTGCTGTCCAGGTAGCACACGGATTCGACGTGGCCGACAACGAGATCGTGCGCCGAATGGAGCCCGGGGACCTGGTGGTCACCGCCGATATTCCGCTGGCGGCCGATGTGATTGCGCACGGCGGACATGCGCTCAATCCGCGTGGAGAGTTTTACACGATAGATACGATCCGTGAACGGCTCGCGATGCGCAACTTTCTGGAGGAACTGCGCAGCAGCGGAGTGCAGACCGCGGGCCCGGCACCGTTCAGCCAGGCCGATCGCAAACGTTTCGCCGACCAACTCGATCGCTTCCTTGCACGCCGACCGGTGCGGACGTGAAACGCAATTGAACTGATCGGTTATCCGGATCGCGTCTTCCGCTGTTTGCCCGAAATCGCGATTTCGTATCTTCTGAAAATCACCCTGTAGAGCGCGATCGAAGCACCCTGCAGCGCCGCGGCGGCCAGAAACGGCGCGGCGAGATAGCCGGCGCCAAAGGCGGCGCCGGCCACGATCGGGCCGACCGTGCGCGGTAACTGCATCGACAGCGCGCTGACCGTTGCCGCCAGGCCGCGCCGCGTGTCTGAAACCAGGCTCATGTTGAGCGCCTGCCGTGCGCCGGCGGTGCCGCGGGTACAAGCCGCTCGCAATATGTAAAGCACGGCGCCGATGGTGAAAGTCGGCGCAAATGGCAGCAACAGCAGAAACAGCAAACCGCAGCTGCGCATTGCAACCACCGTCGAAACCATTCCGTGCCGGTGCACGAAGCGGCCGGCGGCGAGTGCGGTGCAGCCGGTTGCGGCGAAGCCCGCGGCCATCATCGGACCGATATGAGCCGGACCGAGGCCGAAGCGCAGATGGAACCAGTACGCCATCAGCGGCCCGACGAGGCCGATGCCGGCCCCGTTCAGCGCATTGATCCACGCGATATTGATCAGGCGGCGATTCTCTTCGTGCCGCAGCGGCGCTGATACCCTCTCTTCTTCAGCGCCGTCGCGCGTGTCGGTGAGTCGGAAAACCAGAAAGCCGGTTGCCAGCGCGGAGATCAGAACGACGCCGAACAGCGGCCGGTAGGCAGCGGCGCCGTGCAGCCATTGTGACCATAGCACCGGGGCTGCGGCGAGCAGTGCCCCGAGGCCCATGCCAAACGATCCGAGCGCAGTGTTGAGACTGAATATTTTTCCGCGGTAGGTGAATGGCGTGACGCGGGCGAGCCACGCCTGTTCCACCGGCGCGAACGGACCTGCGGCGCCGTTCATGCCGCGGCCGAAGCCGCCGATGACAGCGGCAACGATAATCGCCCAGTGTGCCGTGCTCGCCAGAATCAGCGCCGCCGCGGTAATGAGCAGCAGCTCGTATCCAAGCAGAAAGCGGCGCCGGCCGAGACGATCGCTGAGCGGCCCGGCGAGCAGGGTGAGGCCCGCCTGCACCGCGAGCGCCGACGCGAGCAGGCCGCCGATCGCCGCCGCGGACCAGCCGAGTGCGCTCAGATACAGCGTGAAGTCGACGACGAGAAGTCCCTGGCTGACGCTGCGGATGGCGCGCGCGAGAATCAGGCTGCCGCGGACTCTGGCGTTGATATCGTGGCCGACGTCCGGACGGAATGGTCGAAAGCGGAATATGCCTGTCATTATCGGCCGCCGCCGCGCGCCGCCGGTCGCCTGGCGCAACGGCGCGGCTTGAGCGATGTGTTTTCAGCCGGACATGCCGCCGGCCGCCATCGGCCGCAACCGGGCGCTCAGCGCAGCGCCGAATAGCCGGTCGGCGTCAGCATGTAATTGGTGAGTGACGTCAGCAGCGGTCCGTCGCGCTCAGTTTCGGCGCGTGCCGCAAGCCATTCGGGATCGCTCGAGAACGCACCCCACCGCGCCTCGCGATCGACCAGGCTGTCCCACGCCAGCATGTAATAGAGATCATGATTGCTTTGGCCGATGAGCGTGGTCCAGAAGCCGACCTGGCGGATGCCGTGTTTCTCCCACAGCTTGAGCGTGATGGTTTCGAAGCGCTTGTTGAGCGCCGGCAGCTTGCCGGGGGCGGCGTGATAGATGCGCAGTTCGTAGAGCATGAAAACCTCGTCGATTGGAGCGGCGGCGCCGCGTCACGCTGCCGGAAATTCGCAGCCTTTCTGCTTCAGTGTCTGATCCACCCAGGTGCGATCGACGGTGCCTTTCGCGATCGCCTTGAGAACACCGTCTTCCTTCTTGCGTTGCGCTTCGGAGACCCGGATCACGTCCACCGCCAGCTCCTGCGGAATACAGACAATGCCGTCCTCGTCACCGAACACGATGTCACCCGGATGTACGACGATGCCGCCGACAGCGACCGGCACGTTGATTTCTCCGGGGCCGTTCTTGTACGGACCGCGATGAGTGACCGCACGCGCATAGACCGGGAAATTCACGTTGCCGAGCGCGCCCGAATCGCGAATCGCGCCGTCGATCACCAGCCCGGCGATGCCGCGCTTTGCGGCATAGGTCGACATGATTTCGCCGATGATAGCCTGTGTGACGACACCGCCGGCATCGACCACGACCACGTCACCGCGGCGCGCCATGTCGAGCGCCTTGTGTACCATCAGGTTGTCACCGGGCGGCACCTTGACGGTGAACGCGCTGCCGAGCAGCAGTCCGCGTCTGTGATACGGGCGAATCGCGGCGTCGACGGCATACAGCCGGCTCATGTTGTCGCTGACGTGGGCGGTCGCGACGTGGGCAAATTGCCTGAGCAGCCGGCGCGGCGCTTGCGGGACGGCGGGGAAAATACGAAATCCGATGTTGGCCATGTCGTTATTCCGGAGCAGTGGGACGTTGAGGAGAATTGTCGTGTGATTGTAACCGATGGCGCTGTCGTCGCGAATCGGCGGCAAGGGCGCGGATGATATAATCGGGCAATATCGAACGCCCCCGACAATGCGAATCCTGCTGAGTAACGACGATGGTTATTTCGCGCCCGGCCTTGCGGCACTCCACGAGGCGTTGCGTGACAAGGCCGAAGTGGTCGTGGTGGCGCCCGAGCGTGATCGCAGCGGTGCCAGCAATTCGCTCACACTCGACCGTCCGCTGACGGTGCGCCAGTCGCACAACGGCTTCTATTACGTCAACGGCACGCCGACCGACTGTGTCCACCTGGCTGTGACCGGCCTGTTGCCGGAACTGCCCGACGTCGTGATCTCCGGCATCAATCATGGTGCCAACATGGGGGACGACACCATCTATTCGGGAACGGTGGCGGCGGCCACCGAGGGATTTCTGCTGGGCATCCCGTCGCTTGCGATTTCGCTGGTCAGCGAGTCGAACGGCAATTATCCGAGTGCTGCACGCATCGCGGTCGATATGGTGGAACGTTTTCGCGAACATCCGCCGGGCCAGCCGGTACTGCTCAACATCAACGTGCCGGACGTGCCGCCGGCGATGCTGTCCGGTATCCAGGTGACGCGGCTCGGCCGGCGCCACAAGGCCGAGCCGATGGTGAAAACGATCACGCCGCGCGGCGACACGGTGTACTGGATCGGCGCTGCCGGCAGTGCGTTCGACGCCGGCATCGGGACCGACTTCTACGCGGTCGCCAACAACGCGGTATCGGTGACGCCGCTGGAAGTGGATCTGACCCATTTCGCACGGCTGCCGGCCGTTGCCGAATGGCTGGAAGCCGCGGAGACAACACCGGGTTGATATACTCGGGCCGGTGCGCCGGGCGGCGCGGGGCAGGATTCAATCGAGGAATATAAAAAGATGAATGCAAAGGGGAGTCACGGCGCGGGGTGGGAACCGCGCCGCCATCACGCATGAATTCCCGGCTTGCGGGCATTGGCATGACGTCGCAGCGCACGCGCATGCGCATGGTCGAGCGGCTGCGGCAGCAGGGCATACGCGACGAGATTGTGCTCGCCGCGATGAACGAGGTGCCGCGTCACATCTTCATCGACGAAGCGCTGGCAAGCCGTGCCTACGAGGATTATGCACTGCCGCTGGGATTCGGTCAGACGATTTCGCAGCCGTTCATCGTCGCTCGCATGACCGAGCTGGCGCGTGCCGGCGGTACGCTCGAACGCGTGCTGGAGATCGGTACCGGCTGCGGCTATCAGACGGCGGTGCTGGCGCGGGTGGCGCACGAAGTGTATTCACTGGAACGCATCTCGCCGCTGGTGTCAAAAGCGCGCCGCCATCTGCGCGAATTGCGCATCGCCAACGTGCGCGTCAAGCATGGTGATGGCATGGGCGGACTGGAGCAGGCGGCGCCGTTCGATGCGATCGTGATGACCGCCGCCGCGACGCACGTGCCGCAAGGGCTGAAAGACCAGTTGGCGGTTGGTGGTAGAATCGTGATGCCGGTGGGCAGCGACGAGCAGCGCTTGTGCATCGTTGAACGCAGCGCGCAGGGTTATACCGAAAAGACACTGGATCAGGTAAAGTTCGTACCATTGATGCCTGGGGTGGAGTAGCAGCACGATGCGGGGTATGCATTGACGAAAGCAGCAAAGCGCACAATCGGACTGGCCATTCTTGTCGCCGTGCTGGTGGCCGGATGCGGCAGCACGCCAACCCCCGCGCCAGTGGTGCAGTTGCCGCAGACGGGTGCCGGAACAGCCGGCGCTCACGGTCAATCCCAGTTCTACACGGTCAAGCCCGGAGACACGCTGTACAGCATCGCCCGCAGTCACGGACTGGATTACAAGACACTGGCCGCGCGTAACAACATCACGGATTACAGCGCGCTGGCAGTCGGCCAGCAACTGCAGCTGACATCACCTCAACCGCAACAGCAGTCCGGCGTCGAGACGACGCCGCTGCAGACCACGCCGGCCGTCCAGGGACAACCGGTTGGCGGTGCGATGCTGGGCGGCAGCACCCCGGTTCCCGGCCTGTTGAAGACCGAGCCGAAAGCGGTGAAGGTGCCGTATTCGAAACAGGCATTGGCCAGTCTGTCAGCGCAGCAATTGCCACAGACCGGCGCATCGCCAAACACCGTTCAGCAGCAGCAGCCTGCGGCTGAAGCCGGGGCTGCATCCGCGCCTCCGGTTTCGACCGCACCGAACCCGGCCAATAACAGTGGCATCAACTGGCAATGGCCGACCAGCGGCAAGGTGGTGTCGACATTCGACGACAGCGGCAGCATGAAAGGCATCGGCATTGCCGGCAAGATGGGGCAGCCAATCTACGCCAGCGCGTCCGGCAAGGTTGTCTACAGTGGCGACGGCCTGCGCGGTTACGGCAAGCTCGTCATCATCAAGCACAACAAGACTTATCTGAGCGTCTACGCGCATAACAGCAAACTCCTGGTCAAGGAAAACCAGGACGTCAAGCGTGGTCAGAAAATTGCCCTGATGGGCAACAGCGGCGCCAGTCAGGTGGAACTGCATTTCGAAATCCGTAAGCTCGGCAAGCCGGTCGATCCGCTCCAGCTGCTACCCAAGCGATAGGTCGTTCCCCATGGCCAGTGACCGGCCACCTTCCGACGAAGAGACCGCGGGCGAGGCTGCTGCGCCCGGAGCGCTGGCGGCCGCAGAGCGGATCGAAACCGATCTGCTGAGCGACGTTACACAGCTTTATCTCAACGACATCGGTCACAATGCGCTGCTCACTCCGGACGAAGAGCGGCGTTGCGCGACGGCTGCACGGGATGGCGACTTCGCTGCGCGGCAGACGATGATCGAGCGCAATCTGCGGCTGGTGGTCAACATCGCGAAGCATTACACCGGCCGCGGCGTCGCATTGATGGATCTGGTTGCGGAAGGCAACCTCGGCCTGATCCACGCACTGGAAAAATTCGATCCCGAGCGCGGATTCCGATTTTCCACTTATGCGACATGGTGGGTGCGCCAGTACATCGAGCGCGCGCTGATGAACCAGGCGCGCACCGTGCGGCTGCCGGTGCACGTGGTGAAGGCGCTCAACGTGGTGCTGCGGGCACGCCGCCACCTCGAAACCTACGGCACGCGTGAACCCGGCATCAGTGACATCGCGCATCTGCTGGGCTGGTCGCAGGATGCGGTGCGGCGCGCGCTGGACCATCATGACAGTGTGGTGTCGCTCGATGCACCGCTTGATGCCGATGCCACGCTGTCGCTCGGCGAATCGCTGCGCGACAACGAGTCGCTGACGCCCGACGCCAGCCTGGAGCGGGCGCAGATCGAGAATGGCGTGCGCGAATGGCTGTCGCGGCTCAACCCGCGTCAGCGCCAGGTGATCGAGCAGCGCTACGGCCTGAACGGTCAGGAAATCCGTACGCTCGGCGACCTCGCCGAGGAACTGCATCTCACCCGCGAACGGGTGAGACAGATACAGATCGAAGCGCTGCGCCGGCTGCGCGACCTGCTGCGGCGACGCGGTGTGGTGAAGGAAGTGCTGCTGTGAGGAGTGAGGTGTGGGGTGTGAGGCGTAAATCATGCGGCGCGCCAGGCGCGTCGGAAACTTCATTACTCCTCACTTCTAACGCCTCACTCCTCACGCATCTTCACGGCCTGAACCCCGCCACCTCCTGCTTCAACTCGCGCAGCGCGCCGGGCGAGCGCTGGTCGCCGTAACGCAGCGCGACGTAACGCGCGGTGATGTCGCGGATGACGTGCGCCGCGTGCGGCAGTGTGAGAGCAGCGCGGGCGGCGAAATCGGACGGACCTTCGGTGGCGGCGCGCACGATCCCGCGCCGGGCGAGGCGGCGGCAGAACCGTTGATATGCGCGCTGCCCG
>DASSON010000002.1:0-10298 GCA_035700525.1 Burkholderiales bacterium | reverse complement strand
CCGCAGTCAGCGTCTGCACCCCATCAGCCGTCGCCAGCAGCAGCACGTCGGCGCGGCGGCGCGCGAACAGGCCGTTGGTGACGACGCCGGCGATCTGGTTGAGCGTTCCTTCCAGTTCGACCGGGTTGAGAATCTTCAGGTTGTGCACGTCGAGCACGACGTTGCCGTTGTCAGTGGTGAATCCTCCGCGCCACTGCGGCTGCCCGCCGAGCTTCACCAGCTCGCGCGCGACGTAGGAGCGCGCCATCGGGATCACTTCGACCGGCAGCGGAAAGTCGCCGAGCACGTCGACCAGCTTGGCGCCGTCGGCGATGCAGATGAATTTCTTCGCCACCGCCGCCACGATTTTCTCGCGCGTGAGCGCACCGCCGCCGCCCTTGACCATGTGCAGATGGCGCGTGATTTCGTCGGCGCCGTCGACGTAGACCGGCAGGTCACTGACGCTGTTGAGATCGACGATCGGAATCCCCGCCTGCTTCAGGCGCTGCGCGGAAGCCTCCGAGCTGGCGACCGCGCCTTCGATTCGGCCACGGATCGCAGCGAGCTCGTCGATGAAATAATTCACGGTCGAGCCGGTGCCGACGCCGACGATACCGTCGGGCGGCAGCTGCGCAATCGCGGCACGTGCCGCGGCATGCTTCAATTCATCCTGGGTCATCGGGAAGCCTTGTGCTGAAAGCGTCCGGTCGACTATACACCAATCCCCGCTGGCAGGATTCAGGGAAAAATCGGTGCGCCGGCGCGCCGGCAATTTTTTACTGAACCCCGAATCCCGGCCTCCGAATCCTGCAGTATCTTGGCCCTCCCGCTTCATTCCTGCTACGCTTTCAACTTTGTGCCGCGAGCGCTTCTTCCATGCCTCACAACGATTATCTCGAACGCATTCTGTCATCACGCGTCTACGACGTGGCGGTCGAAAGCCCGCTCGATCTTGCGGCGGAATTGTCCCGACGCATGAACAATACGCTGCTGATCAAGCGCGAGGATCTGCAGCCGGTGCATTCGTTCAAGCTGCGCGGCGCCTACAACAAGATGGCACGGCTGCCGGCCGCTGCGCTGAAGCGCGGCGTGATCGCGGCATCGGCCGGCAACCATGCGCAGGGCGTGGCGCTGGCGGCACAGCGCCTCGGCTGCAAGGCCACCATCGTGATGCCGGTGACGACGCCGCTGATCAAGCTGGAAGCGGTCAGGGCGCGCGGCGCGCGCGTGGTGCTGCATGGTGATTCGTACGACGAAGCGTACGCCAAATCACAGTCGCTGGCGCAGCGCCGCAGCCTGACGTTCGTGCACCCGTACGACGACCCCGACGTGATCGCCGGCCAAGGTACGATCGGCATGGAAATCCTGCGCCAGCATTCGGGGCCGATCCACGCGATCTTCGTGCCGGTCGGCGGCGGTGGGCTGATCGCCGGCATCGCCGCCTACGTCAAGCGGCTGCGGCCCGAGGTCAAGATCATCGGCATCGAGCCGGAGGACGCGGCGTCGATGTACCTGTCGCTGAAGGCCGGCCATCGCGTCAAGCTCAACCAGGTCGGGCTGTTCGCCGACGGGGTGGCGGTGAAGCAGGTCGGCGAGGAGACCTTCCGTCTGTGCCGCGAACTGCTCGACGACATGATCCCGGTCGATACCGACGCCATGTGCGCCGCGATCAAGGATGTGTTCAGCGACACGCGCGCGGTGCTGGAGCCGGCGGGCGCACTGGCGATCGCCGGCGCCAAGGCCTATGCGCGGCGCGAAAAGCTGCGCGGCAAGACGCTGGTGGCAGTCGCGTCCGGCGCCAACGTCAATTTCGAGCGCCTGCGCTTCGTCGCCGAGGAAGCGGAACTGGGCGAACAGCGCGAGGCGGTGTTCGCGGTGACCATTCCGGAACGTCCCGGCAGCTTTCGCCAGTTCTGCTCGCTGCTGGGACCGCGCAACGTAACCGAATTCAATTACCGCTACGCCGACGCCGGCGCAGCGCAGGTATTCGTCGGCGTCGAAGTGCGTGACCGGCGGGAGACCGGCAGCCTGCTCAATACGCTGCGGCGCAACGGGCTGAAGACGGTCGATCTCAGCGACAACGAGCTGGCGAAACTCCACATCCGCCATCTGGTCGGCGGCCACGCGCCGAAGGTCGACAACGAGAGTCTCTATCGTTTCGAGTTTCCGGAGCGTCCCGGCGCGCTGATGCGCTTCCTCAACAGCATGAGCCACAACTGGAACATCAGCCTGTTCCACTACCGCAATCACGGCGCCGATTACGGGCGCGTGCTGGTGGCGATGCAGGTGCCGCCGCGCGACAGAAAGCAGTTCAAGGCGTTCCTCGCGCAACTCGGCTATCCGTACTGGGAAGAAAGCGACAATCCGGCGTACCGGCTGTTTCTCGGCTAGCGGCGGTACGGTGGCGGCCGGAACGGACTACAATGTAACGCGCGGGTCAACAGGCGGGAGGGCATGACATTAACGCTTAGATTGATAGCGGGCATCACGCTGCTGTTCGCGGCAGTCGTGTGCTGCGCGAGCCAGGACGATGATTTTCTGGCGGCGCGCGACGCGTTCCGCGACGGCGACGCGGCAACGCTTGCCCGCTACGCCGCGCAGTTGAAAGGCTATCTGCTCGAGCCGTACGTCGAATACTGGCAGATCAAGCGCAATCTCGATCAGACACCCGCCGCTGAAGTGCGCGCGGTATTGAACGACGCGAAGAACGACGGCCCGCTCGAACAGCAGATACGCGCCGACTGGCTGGAACAACTGGGCAAGAACGGGCAATGGGATCTGTTCACCGCCGAATATCCGAAACTTCTCAATCCGGACACCGAGCTGCAATGCTACTGGCTGCAGACGCAGCTGGCAGCCCGCAGCAAGGACGACCAGGCCGTCGGCGCAGCGCGCGACTTGTGGCTCACCGGCAAGCGGCTACCGGACAGCTGCGACACCGTGTTTCAACTTCTCGCACAGCAGGGTGATCTGCCGCAATCAGCCGTCTGGGAACGGCTGCGGCTCGCGCTGGAGCACGTCAACACCGTCCTCGCACGGCAGATCGGCACTTATCTTCCGGACGGCGAAGCACCCGACAGCCGCGCGCTCAAGCGCGCCGCATCGTCACCGTTGACTTATCTGCGCCGGTACCTCCATCTCAAGTCGCGCGCGGGACGCGAGCTGGCGATCTTCGCGGTGGAACAGATCGCGCGCAGCTCCCCGGAGGCCGCCGCCGCGCAGTGGGAAAAACTGGGACCCGCATTTCCGGCCGCCGACCGCGACTACGTGTGGGGCCGCATCGGCTTTCACGCAGCGCTGCAGCACGACCCGCAGGCGCTCGAATGGTACGGCCATGCGCATCATCTGAGCGACGTCGAACTGGCATGGAAGGCACGCGCCGCGCTGCGCGCCGAAAACTGGCCGGCAGTGCTGGCGGCGATCGACGCGATGTCGCCGCAGGAGCGCAGCGTGGACGCGTGGCGTTACTGGAAGGCACGCGCGCTGAAGGCGCAGGGCCAGAGCGCCGCCGCCGACGCACTGCTGGTGCCGCTGTCGGCAGAATTCGGCTTCTATGCGCAGCTTGCGACCGAAGCGCTGGGACGGCCGATCACGCTGCCGCAAACCAATTACACGCCGGGCGACAAGGACATCGAGGCCATCTCCGATCTGCCCGGCATTCAGCGCGCGCTCGCGTTCTATCGTCTCGATCTGCGCTACAACGGCACGAAAGAGTGGGTGTGGGCGATCCGCGGGTTCGGCGACAAGAAGCTGCTGGCCGCGGCCGAGCTGGCGCGGCGCAACCATATTTACGACCGCGCGATCAACACCGCGAACAAGACGGTTGCGCTGCATGACTTCGACATCCGTTTTCTGGCGCCGTACCGCGACGTGCTCAAGACCTTTTCCGAACAGCAGCAGCTCAGCCTGCCGTGGGTTTACGGGCTGATCCGGCAGGAAAGCCGCTTCATCGCCGACATCCGTTCGAGTGCCGGGGCCGCGGGCCTGATGCAACTGATGCCCGGCACCGCGAAATGGATTGCGAAAAAGCTCGGCATCCGGCATTTTCACTGGGCAGAAATCACCGAACCGAAGGTCAACGCCAATTTCGGCACGTTCTACCTGCGCCACGTGCTCGATCTGCTCAATGACAACCCGGTGCTCGCGTCGGCCGGCTACAATGCGGGGCCGAACCGCGCACGCCGCTGGGTTGGCGACAAGCCGATGGAAGGGGCGATCTATATCGAGACCATCCCGTTTTCGGAAACCCGCCGCTACGTCAAGAAAGTGATGAGCAACACGGTGTACTATGCGTATCTGTTTCACTCGAAGGACGAGTCATTGAAACAGCGGCTGGGCGTGATTCAGCCGTGGACGCCGCCGGATGCCGATGCGGTGGCGCAGGACAAATAGTGCGGGCGATTCGAAATCAGGAAGTTTGAACATGACGTTGAACAGAATTTGTGTGTTGGGAGGCAGCGGGTTTGTGGGGCAGCATGTGGTGCGGCTGCTGGCGGCGCAGGGACTGAACGTGGTGGTTCCGACGCGTCACCGCGAGCGCGCGCGCGAGAATCTGATCGTGCTGCCGACGGTGGACGTGGTCCCATGCAACGTGCACGACCCGGTGCAACTGGCGCAGCGCGTCGCCGGGATGGATGCCGTGATCAATCTGGTCGGCGTGCTGCATGGCGGACGCGGCGACAACAGTTTCGCGGCGGCGCACGTGGAGCTGGCGCGCAAGGTGGTCGCCGCCTGTCGTGACGCGGGCGTGCCACGGCTGCTGCACATGAGCGCGCTCAATGCCGGCGCCGAAAGCCGCAGCGTCTATCTGCGCACCAAGGGCGAGGCGGAAACGGTGGTGCGCGATTCCGGCCTGCAGTGGACCATCTTCCGGCCGTCGGTGATTTTCGGTCCCGGCGACAGTTTCCTCAATCTGTTCGCCGGACTGCTGCGGCGCCTGCCGGTGATGGCGCTGGGCAGTCCGCAGGCACGCTTTCAGCCGGTTTACGTGGAAGACGTCGCGGCAACCTTCGTCGCAAGCCTCGAACAGCTTAAATGCCACGGCCAAAGTTATGATTTGTGCGGACCCAAGGTCTATACGCTGCGCGAACTGGTGGAGCTGACCGGGCAGTGGATCGGCAGGCCGCGCCTCATCATCGGCCTCGGCGACCGGCTGTCGTATCTGCAGGCGTTCGCGCTGGAATTGCTGCCGATCAAACTGCTCACGCGCGACAACTATTATTCGATGCTGATCGACAGCGTGTGCCAGTGCGGATTTCCGCTGGGCCGTACCCCACGGCCGCTGGAAGCCATTGCGCCGCTCTACCTCTCGGACCGCGGACCGCAACGCCGGTATCAGCAATTCCGCAATCGCGCCGGGCGCTGAGCGGGACGGAGAAAGCCGGTGTCGGACCTTACACTGGTGATCGGCAACAAGAACTATTCGTCGTGGTCGTTGCGGCCATGGCTGGCGCTGAAACAGGCCGGCATCGCGTTCGACGAAGTCCGCATTCCACTCTACGAACCGCGATCGAAATCAGCGCTGCTCGAGCACTCTCCGGCCGGCAAGGTGCCGGTGCTGCACGACGGCGACGTGACGGTATGGGATTCGCTGGCGATCTGCGAATATCTGGCAGAACGCTTCCCGCACAACAACCTGTGGCCGCAGGATGCCGGTGCCCGCGCGCAGGCGCGTGCGGTAAGCGCCGAAATGCACTCCGGCTTTCCGGATTTGCGCAGCCGGATGCCGATGAATCTGCGCAGTTCGCACCCCGGACGCGGACGCGATGACGCGGTCAATGCCGACATCGCGCGCGTCGTCGCGCTGTGGAGCGACTGCCGCGAGCGTCATGCGGCGCGCGGGCCGTTCCTGTTCGGTACTTTCAGCATCGCCGACGCGATGTATGCGCCGGTCGCCACCCGCTTCATCACTTACGGCGTCGAGCTGCCGCCGCTCTGTGCGCAATACGTGGAACAGCTTCGTGCACTGCCGGCGTTGCAGGAATGGTACGCGGCAGCGCGCACCGAGACCGAATTCATCGCGCGCGCGGAACCCTACGTCTGATGCGGATCTACGAAGTCGGCGGCGCGGTGCGCGACGAGCTGCTCGGCCGTGCGGTGCAGGACCGCGACTTTGTCGTCGTCGGCGCGACGCCGGACGAGATGGTGCGCCGCGGCTTCAAGCCGGTGGGCCGGGACTTCCCGGTTTTCCTGCACCCTGAAACGCATGAGGAATACGCGCTCGCACGCACCGAGCGCAAGGTGGCGCGCGGCTACCGCGGCTTCGAATTCCATGCCGATTCCGATGTCACGCTGGAGCAGGACCTGGCGCGGCGCGATCTCACGATCAACGCGATCGCACGCGATGGTGACGGCAAGCTGATCGATCCATTCGGTGGCGTGGCGGATCTGAAAGCCGGCATCCTGCGCCACGTCGGCCCGGCGTTCGCCGAAGATCCGGTGCGGATACTGCGGGTGGCACGCTTCGCCGCGCGTTTCGGCTTCGCGATTGCGCCGGAAACGCTGCAACTGATGCGCCGGATGGTCGACAACGGCGAAGTCGATGCGCTGGTGCCGGAACGCGTGTGGCAGGAACTGGCGCGCGGACTGATGGAGCAGCAGCCGTCGCGCATGTTCCTGACGCTGCGCGAGTGCGGCGCAGCGGCGCACATTCTGCCGGAAGTGGACCGGCTGTTTGGCGTACCGCAGCCAGCCGCGCATCACCCCGAAATCGACACCGGCGTGCACGTGATGATGGTGATCGACTACGCCGCAGCGCAGGGCTTCGCCCTGGAGGTGCGCTTCGCGGCGCTGACCCATGATCTTGGCAAGGGCGTCACGCCACGTGAACAATGGCCGCGCCATATCGGTCACGAACAAAAAAGCGTCGAGCTGGTGCACCAGTTGTGCGAACGGCTGCGCGTACCTGGCGAATGCCGCGATCTGTCGCTGCTGGCGGCGCGCGACCACGGTAACGTCCACCGTGCGCTGGAGCTGCGCCATGCGACCCTGCTCGATCTGCTGGAGCGCAACGACGCGCTGCGCCGGCCGCAGCGTTTCGAGCTGCTGCTGCAAGTGTGCGAGGCGGATTACCGCGGCCGCAGCGGATTCGAGCAGCGGCCGTACCCGCAGGCGGAGCGGCTGCGCGCCGCACTCGCCGCCGCCACCGCAGTGGACGCCGGTGCCGTTGTGCACGCCTGCGACGATCCGGCGAAAATTCCGCTGAAAGTACGCGAGGCGCGACTTACCGCAATTCGCGCGGCAGTGGCCGACAGCACCACCAACAAGGAATCCTCATGATCGATCTCTATACCTGGAGCACGCCCAACGGCCGCAAGGCATCCATCATGCTCGAAGAAACCGGCCTGCCGTACGCCGTGCACCGGATCAACATCGGTCAGAGCGACCAGTTCAAACCTGAATTTCTGGCAATCAGCCCCAACAACAAGATTCCGGTGATCGCCGATAGCGAAGGACCGGACGGCGCGCCGTATTCACTGTTCGAATCGGGCGCAATCCTGATCTATCTCGCGGAAAAGGCCGGAAAGCTGATGCCGGCAGTTCCGGCCGTGCGCTACAGGGTGTTGCAGTGGCTTATGTTCCAGATGGGCGGCGTGGGCCCCATGTTCGGCCAGGCGCATCATTTTCTGCGCTTCGCGAAGGAAAAGATTCCGTACGCGATGCGGCGCTACAGCGACGAAACGGCACGGCTCTACCGCGTGCTCGACAAGCAGCTCTCGGATCACGAGTATCTTGCCGACGACTATTCAATTGCCGACATCGCAACTTACCCGTGGGTCGCACGCCACGAATGGCAGCAGATCGATCTCGCCACCTATCCCAACGTCAAACGCTGGTTCGACGCGATCAGCGCCCGCCCGGCGGTGCAGCGCGGAATGAAGGTGCCGTCGTAGCCAAGGCGCCAGGAACACCAAGGAAAACAAAAAACCTTTCACCGCAAAGGCGCAGAGGAACGCAAAGGAAAACAAGAGCAAAACCAAATCAGAAATTCTGAAGTTCTTTGCGGCTTTTCTTTGCGCCTTCGCGCCTTTGCGGTTATAGCCTTTCTCTGCGTTTCCTCTGCGTCTCTGCGCCTCTGCGCCTCTGCGGTTATCGCTTTTTGCTCTTCTTGGCGGCTCAACCGCCTTTGAAGATCACGGCAACAGCACCGCCGCACCAGTGATACAGCCTTCGCGCAGCCGCGCCAGTGCCTCATTCGCGGCGCTCAGCGGAAACGTTTCGACCGTGGTGCGCACCGGCACCCGCGGCGCGATGCGGAAGAATTCGTCGCCGTCGCGGCGCGTCAGATTCGCGACCGAGCGCAGCGTGCGTTCGCCCCACAGGATGTCGTACGGAAACGCCGGGATGTCGCTCATGTGGATGCCGGCGCACACCACGGTGCCGCCCTTGGCGACGCTCTTCAGCGCCGCCACCACCAGCGGCCCGACCGGCGCGAAAATGATCGCGGCGTCAAGCGGCTCCGGCGCCGGCCGGTCCGAATCGCCGGCCCATGCCGCGCCGAGTTCCAGCGCGAAGCGCTGTGCCGGCACATCACCGGGACGGGTGAACGCGAATATCGTGCGCCCCTGGTGGCGCGCGACCTGCGCCACGATGTGCGCGGCGGCGCCGAAACCATAGATACCGAGCCGCCGCCCGTCACCGGCCGCGATCAGCGAACGGTAACCAATCAGTCCCGCACACAGCAGCGGCGCCGCCTGCGCATCGGAATACGCGTCCGGAATCGCGAAGCAGTAACGCTCGTCGGCCACCGCGTATTCGGCGTAGCCGCCGTCGATCTGGTAGCCGGTGAAGCGCGCCTGGTCGCACAGGTTTTCACGCCCGCTGGCGCAATAGCCGCAATGGCCGCAGGTTCCGCCCAGCCACGGCACGCCGACCCGCGCGCCGAGCGCAAAACGGATGGCGTTCGGACCGCATACAACCACCGTGCCGACGATCTCGTGGCCGGGAATGATCGGCAGCTTTCCATCCGTCAGTTCGCCATCGACCACGTGCAGGTCGGTACGGCACACGCCACATGCCGCCACCTTGATCAACAGCTGCCCGTTGCCGGGCCGCGGATCGTCGACATTGACGAAATCGAGTGGCGTCCGCGGGTGGGAAAGTTGCATTGCCTTCATTACACACTCATATGCGGCATTTTCCCGGCAGACCGCTCAACGCAGATACGACGCTATCGCCTGTGCCGCCAGCACCGTCGCCGACACCCACAGCACCCCGTGCAACAGACGGCGATAGGTCGCCGGACTGAACCGCGCTCGCAGCCGCTGGCCAATCGCCAGCCCGACTATCGCCACCGCCACCAGCGGCACCGTCGCGATCACGATGTCGAGATCGACGACACCGGCAACCGCGAGCGTCCCCGCCTGCATCGAACGCCCGACCAGGAAACACAGGTTGAGCACCTGCGTCGTCGCCATCGCGTCCAGCCCGAACAGCATCGCCCAGATCAACAGCGGCGGCACCGAGAAATTCACCGAGCCGGAAAAAAATCCGGCTACGAGGCCGAAACCGACGGTCGATCCCTTCGGATAGCGTGCGAACCAGCCCCAGTCGATGCGACTGAATCTATTCTGACACAGATAAACCACGATCATTCCCGCCAGCAGCAGACGCAGCGGCTCTTCGCTCGCATAAATCAGATAGCGCGCGCCGATGAACGAACCGATCACAATGAATATCACAATCGGCCAGTGGCGCCCGATGCTGCCGCGCCAGCCGCCGCCACGCAGCACGCTGATCAGGTTGACGGCAAGATTCGGCAGCAGGTTGATGAGGATGGTGGTCTTGATGTCGGTGAACATCGCGATAACGGGAATCGAGATCGCCGGAAAACCGAAGCCGAAGGTGCCGTGCGCCAGCGCCGCGACGAACATGACAACAAATACCGCGATCCATTCGGGCTGGGTCAGGCTGACGTTCAGCAGATCCATCAGTGGACTACCCTACGCGGTGTGCGGAAACGGCGCGCAGCGGATTTGCGGATGCGGGAATCAATCGTCACGAATCGTGGCACGTCAAAGCTCCGTCGATGTTCAAGGCGTTTGTCATAATAACATCAGGCATGACGGGTGCCCGACGTGCCGTTAGAGTGCGGCGCTGCGATTGCCACTGTGAAATCCGCGCAGCGGCGCGGAAAAACTCCGGCCCAGCGCCAGCACCTTGAACAGTTCTCCCATTTCAGCCGGGCCGAGCAACTTCTGCGCGGCCGCAGCGAGCGGCAGATACGCGGCGGCATCGGTCGCCGGCGTTTCGGCCAGAACATCGGTAATGCCGCAGTTGATCAGAAATTGCGCCTGGGTGGCGTATCCGAGCGTTTCGAG
>DASSON010000001.1:0-2422 GCA_035700525.1 Burkholderiales bacterium | reverse complement strand
TTCGAACGCCGCCCACCACCCCGTCCGCTACGCGTCCACCCTCCTCATTCGAGGAGGGGAAATTCGTGCGTTCACCACGCCGCCCATTCGTACACGATATATGGTCGAATCGCAGGAACAGTGACAACAAGTTTGCACCCGTAAGAACTTTCCCCTCCTGTTTTTAAGGAGGGGAGGAGCGAAGCGGAGGGGTGGTAGACGGCGTCTGGAAATCGTAAAGATATCAAATCGGGGAATCCGCGGCCCGATACCTACGCTAATCACTGAACGCCAGATCCAGCTCACGCGCGGCCCTGACTTCATCCAGGCGCCGTACCGGCGTCGTGTGTGGCGCACCTTTTACCAGTTCGGGATCGCGACGTGCTTCATCGGCGATTTCGCTCATCGCCGCGACGAACGCATCGAGCGTTTCCTTCGATTCGGTTTCGGTCGGCTCGATCAGCAGGCATTCCGGAACCAGCAGCGGAAAATACATCGTCGGCGCGTGGAAGCCCTTGTCGAGCAGCCGCTTCGCAACATCCAGCGCGGTGACGCCGGTTTCGTCCTTCAGCTTCTGCAGCGTGAGGATGAATTCGTGGCTGGCGCGGCGTGACGGGTACGCAAGCTCGAAACCGGCACGGCGCAGTTCGGCCATCAGGTAGTTCGCGTTCAACGTCGCGAACTCGGCGACCTGCCGCATCCCTTCGCCGCCCACCATGCGCGCATAGACGTAAGCGCGCAGCAGCACGCCGGCGTTGCCGGCATGCGCCGACAGGCGGCCGATCGTCTGCGGCAGATCCTTTTCGTCGAGCAGCCGGTAACCGTTGTTGTCGAGCCCGACCAGCGGCACCGGCAAAAACGGCAGCAGCTTGTCGTTGACGCCGACCGGTCCCGCACCCGGTCCGCCACCGCCGTGCGGTGTCGAAAACGTCTTGTGCAGGTTCAGGTGGATCACGTCGAAACCCATGTCGCCTGGCTTCACCTTGCCCAGGATCGCGTTGAGATTCGCACCGTCGTAGTAGAGCAGCCCGCCGGCATCGTGCACGATCTTTTCGATATCGAGGATCGCGCGCTCGAATACGCCGAGCGTCGACGGATTGGTCAGCATCAGCCCGGCAGTATGCGGGCCGACGATCGTCTTCAGCGCCGCGACATCGACGTTGCCGTCGCGGTCGGTCGGAATGTCGCGCGCGGTGTAGCCGCACATCACCGCCGACGCCGGATTGGTGCCGTGCGCCGCATCCGGCACCAGGATTTCGCGCCGCGCGCTGTCGCCACGCGCCTCGTGATACGCACGTATCATCGCAACACCGGCGAACTCACCCTGCGCGCCGGCCATCGGCGCCAGGCTGACACCGGCCATGCCCGCCACTTCTTTCAGAATTTCCTGCAGCTCGTACAGGCAGGCGAGGAATCCCTGCCCGGTATCATCGGGCGCCGCCGGGTGGCGCGACAGGAACGGCGCCAGCATCGCCAGCGCATTGCACGCGCGCGGATTGTATTTCATCGTGCATGAGCCCAGCGGATAAAAATGGGTATCGATCGAGAAGTTCTGCTGCGACAGCCGCGTGTAATGCCGCACCGCATCGAGCTCCGACACTTGCGGAAGCGCCGGAGCCTGTTTACGCAGAAACTGCTGCGGAATAGCGCTCGTCTCCGGCACCACGGCCGGCGCCTGGGCCTGCGCGCCGCGCCCGCGGCGTGAACGTTCGAAGATCAGCATGTCGATAGAACTCCTGCGATCGATAATGCCGCGCGTTACTTCAGCGCGGCCAGCGCCGCATCGTAATCCGGTTCATTCTTGATTTCCGGCACCAGTTGCGAATACAGCACCTTGTTGTTTTCATCCAGCACCACCACGCCGCGCGCGGCGACACCCTTCAGCGGGCCATCGGTGATGTCGACGCCATACTGCTGATGAAAACCGCGGTTGCGGAAGGTGGACAGCGTCACCACGTCATTGAGCCCTTCGGTGGTGCAGAAGCGGCCGGCCGCGAACGGCAGGTCGGCCGAAATCACCAGTACCACGGTGTTGTTCAGTCCCGCCGCCTTCTGATTGAACGCGCGCGCCGATTGTGCGCACACCGGCGTATCGACGCTGGGCACGATGTTCAGCACCTTGCGTTTGCCGGCGAAATCCTTGAGGCCGACTTCCTTCAGCTCCTTGCTGGTAAGCGTGAAATCCGGGGCGGTCGAGCCTGCCGCCGGGAACGAGCCGAGAACGGTGATGGGTTTGCCGCCAAGCGTAACACTGGCCATGCTGATTCTCCTTTGAAAAGTCAGGTTGAAATGCCGGTCTTCACTGCGCACGGCGCCGTCCGGAAGCGGCGGCCGATGATGCGTGCCATGTGACCGGCGTAAAGCATCAGGTCTTCCTCGTTCTTGGTTTCCGTCGCACAGACCAGCAGTGCACGGCCGAGTTCGGGGTAATCACGCGAAAGAT